>RFGL01000281.1 GCA_003697015.1 Acidobacteriota bacterium
CACGCCCCAGTTGTAGAGCGCCTCGTGCTTGTCCGGCTTCACCTCGAGCGCCTTCTCGTAGCGACCGCAGGCTCGCTCCAGAAGCTGTCGCCGCTCCGCACCCGACGACTCCCCAGCCAGAGCCGCCAGCGCGTGGCCCCAGTTGTTGAGCGCCTCGTGCGAGTCGGGCTTCACCTCGAGCGCTTTCTCGTAGGGACCGCAGGCACGCTCCAGAAGCTGACGCCGCTCCGCACCCGACGACTCCGCCGCCAGAGCCGTCAGCGCGACGCCCCAGTTGGTGAGCGCCGCGTAGGAGTCCGGCTTCACCTCGAGCGCCTTCTCGTAGCGACCGCAGGCTCGCTCCAGAAGCTGACGCCGCTCCGCACCCGACGACTCCCCAGCCAGCTCTGCCAGCACGTTGCCCCAGTTGTAGAGCGGCAGGTAGTGGTCCGGCTTCACCTCGAACGCCTTCTCGTAGCGGCTGCAGGCTCGCTCCAGAAGCTGTCGCCGCTCCGCGCCCGACGACTCCGCCGCCAGATCCGCCAGCGCGTTGCCCCAGTTGTTGAGCGCCTCGTGCGAGTCGGGCTTCACCTCGAACGCCTTCTCGTAGTGGCGGCAGGCACGCTCCAGAAGCTGACGCCGCTCCGCACCCGACGACTCCGCCGCCAGCTCCGTCAGCGCCACGCCCCAGTTGTAGAGCGCCTTGTAGGAGTCCGGCTTCACCTCGAGCGCCTTCTCGTAGCGACCGCAGGCTCGCTCCAGCAGATGACGCCGCTCCTCACCCGACGACTCCGCCGCCAGCTTCGCCAGCGCGAGGCCCCAGTTGTAGAGCGCCAAGTGGTCGTCCGGCTTCACCTCGAACGCCTTCTCGTAGCGACCGCAGGCTCGCTCCAGCAGATGACGGCGATCCGCACCCTCCTCTTCCGCAGCCAGATGCGCCAGCGCGTTGCCCCAGTTGGTGAGCGCCTCGTGGTCGTCCGGCTTCACCTCGAACGCCTTCTCGTAGCGACCGCAGGCCCGCTCCAGAAGCTGACGCCGCTCCGCACCCGACGTCTCCGCCGCCAGCTCCGCCAGCGTGAGGCCCCAGTTGTTGAGCGCCTGGTACGAGTCCGGCTTCACCTCGAACGCCTTCTCGTAGCGGCTGCAGGCACGCTCCAGAAGCTGACGCCGCTCCGCACCCGACGACTCCGCCGCCAGCTCCGCCAGCGCGTTGCCCAGGTTGCTCAGGGCTCCGGCGGAGTCCGGCTTCAGCCGGACCGCGTCTTCCAGGGCCTGGCGGGCGGCGGCGAGTTGGCCGGTTTGGGCGAGGTAGGTGCCGAGGGCGTACTGCGCCTCGGGGCTCTGGGGGTGGGCGGCGGCGAAGTCTTGGAGCAGCTTGCGGCCTTCGCTGAGCTTGCCGTCGTCGCGCAGGCGGTAGGCTTCCTCCCGGGTGGCGAAGACATCGCCGGGGTTGGCGCGTTGGATGGCCTGGCGCAGCTCCTGGTACTGCTCGGCGGCGCGCAGGCGGTTGGGCCGGGTGACGGCGAGGTCGTCGGCGAGGACCATCGGCGGATCGTAGTCGATGGCGATCAGCCGGCGGGCGCCGCGGGGCATGTGCTCGGCGGCCTGGGCCAGGCGGCGGTCGATGAGGGTGTCTTCGTCCGTGGCGCGGGCGGGGATGGGGCAGGCGACGAGGTGGAGGGCGCGCACTCGGCTGCCCTCGGCGGTGATCGAGCGGTAGGCGCGGATGGTGCCCTCGAGGCAGCCGCGGGTGAGGTTGAAGACCATCACCACCGCGTCCGCCAGGAGATGCGTGGAGAGGCCGCCGGCGTCGGAGAGGCCGGTGCGGGCGTCGATCAGCACGTAGTCCGGCCGGCAGTGCTCGGCGAGAGCCTGGCGCAGGCCGCCGGCGAAGTCCTCGCTCCCCACCCGCGGGTGGAGCCGGCGCCAGTTGAGGGCGGCGAGGGCGTCCTGGTAGGGGGCGGCGAGGCGGCCGGCGGGCATCAGCCACAGGCGGCCGCCGCCGGGGGAGCGCTTGCAGGGGTGGACGTAGGGCTTGATCGGCGGCAGCTTGCCCGTCTCGGCGACGCGCGCGGCGTACTCCACCACCCCGCGCTTCTCGCCCCGGCCGCGCAGCTCGAATTCCTTGAAGCCGTGGAGGGAGGGCGCCTCCAGGTCGAAGTCGACCAGCACCACCCGCTTGCCCTTCTCCGCCAGGGCATAGCCGGCGTTGGCCAGGGCGAGGCTGCGGCCGACGCCCCCCTTGTAGGAGTAGAAGGTGACGAAGTAGGCGCTCATCGACGGTCAGGTCCGCGGCTCGTCGTGTGGGTTGCCCGCAGGGTGGAGAGTCGTTCCCCGGCCCCGAGGCTCAGTGGATCGTCGGCACACGCTCGTTCAGCTTGTTCTCATTCCAAATCGCTGGCCCTGCGAGCACCGGAGCGGACGGCGCCGGCGCGCCGGCAGCGAGGGGCTGAGAGATCTTGCCGGCGCGGGCGCCGGCGGCCGCCGAGCGCGGCTCAACGACGCTCTCCCGGGTCGCGGGCCGCAGGCGCGCGGCGGCCTCGATGCCGCGGGCGGTGGCGGTGACCCACACCGCCCGGCCGCCGCGCACGGAGGTGCGGGCGGCGAGGCGGCGCTCGTCGAGCTGGCGCAGCAGATTCGACACCTGCTGCTTGCTCAGGCCGAGCTCCTCGGCGATCGTCTTCGGCCGCAGGGCCTCGTCGCGCGCGGCGAGGAGGGCGAGCACCTCCGCCGCGCGGCAACCCGGCTCGAGCAGGAGCTCCAGGTCGGCGGCCACCGACGGGGAGCGGCGGGCGGCGCGCAGCAGCTCGAGCATCCAGGTGAAGCGGCAGTCCCACGGCGCCAGCTGCTGCCGCCGCGCCCAACGCACGGCGGCGATCAAGGCCCGGCGCAGGTCGTCGAGGTCGCCGTGGCGATCTTGCAGGTAGCGGATCAGCCGCCAGCGCAGGTGGCGGTCGAGGGCGGCGACGGCGGCGTCGCCGTGCTGCTCGAGGTCGTCCTGCGCCCGCTGCACCGCCTCGACCGACGGCACGTCGACGTAGATCGGTTCCATCATGGTCAAGCCCGCGAGTCCATCGGCGGAGCGCCGTGGGGCGGCGAGGCCGCCTCGAGGGACGGCACGTCGACGTAGATCGGGGTCATGTTCACCTCCGGGACCTTCGTTCATGCTGAGAGCCCCGCAACGGGCCGGCCCATCAGTGTACTACATGTTTACGTTTTGTCGCGGAACAATCGTACACTCATGGTAAATACGTGCACGGGCTCGGTGGGCTCGTCCTGCTGGTCGCCGTCCCAGGCGCGGCCCCGGGCCGGCAGGTAGACGTGGAGCAGACGGCGACGGCGCGCCTCCTCGCTCTGCCCGAGGAGCCGCAGCAACCAGGCGCTGTTGACGACGAAGCTGGCGGCGCGGCTGAGGCTGCCGAGCTCGCGGGCGCGCTGGCGGAAGGGGTCCATCCTCGCCGTCATGGCGGGGACCAGCAGCAGGTTGACGCCGCACTCGGCCATCAGGTCGCGCAGCTCGGTGCCGCAGAAGTCGAGGCAGATCGGCGTCGCCAGGCGACCGAGGGGGGCGTCGACCAGCGGCAGCTCGGTGCCGGCGTCGACGTCCTCGTAGCCTCCCCGCTCGTCGATCCCCAGCTTGGCGCACACGTCGCTTCCCATCGCCTCCGCCGCCGCCCGGGTGATCTTGAAGGGGACGATCTTGTCGTGGGTGAAGAGCACCTCGCCGCGGCCGTCGAGGACGGTGCAGCGATTGCGGCAGCAGGTGCCGTCGCCGGCGTGGCGGCTGCCGGCGACCACCAGCGCCGGATGCTCCGAGGCGTTCTCGATCGCGAGCATCCGCGCCAGGTCGGAAAGCACCCCGCCGTCGACGGTGAGCTCGGGCAGGCAGAGGACGTCCACCCGCTGCTCGGCGCAGGCGCCGAGGATCGCCTCAAGCTCGCCGCGGGCGGCCTGCCGCTCCTTCCCCCGCAGGCCGCGGAAGCGATAGGGGGTGCCGTCCCTGCCGCAACGCCCGGGGTCGCCGTCCACCGGCTGCTCGAGGCCGGCGAAGGGGGAGGCGAGGGCGACGCGCAGGTCGCCGGTCTCCTCCAGCCGCCGGGCCAGCACCTCGGCGACGGCGGCGTCGAGGGGCTGGGGGCGCGGCGTCACCGGGCGGCCCTCGAGGTGCACCAGCCGCCAGCGCAGGTCGAGGAGGGAGGGCAGGTGAAGGCCGAGCTCGCCGGCGCCGCGATCGATCTTGAGCTTCTCCGGCACCCACCCCTCGATCGGCGCCTCGGGGGGCGGCAGGAAGAGGGTCTTCGCCCCGGCGCCGAAGAAGGCCGGGAGCTCGACGGTCGCTTGCCCGAACTCCTCCGGCTCGAGGGTCGCGTCGAGGGCCTGGAGGGCGGCGGCGCAGCGCAGGAGGCGGCGGTTCTCGTCCTGCGGCCGCCGGCGCAGGCCGGCCTCGAGGTGGGGCAGCCAGGCCGCGGGATCGGGGTCCAGGCGCAGCAGCTCGGCCTGAAACCCCGCGACGACCTGCTGCCAGTCGGGCTCGCGGACGAGGTTGTGCAGGCGCGGGGCGCGCGGGCGGCAGATCCGTTCGAGGCCGGCGTGGAGCACCAGCCGCCGGGGCTCCCCGGCGTCGCGGAAGAGCGCCTCCACCGCCTCATGGACCGTCGTCACCGTTCACCCTCCATCATCGCCTGCCGCGGCGTCGCCCCCCTCGGGGGCCACTCGCATCTGCGGGGCTGCGGGCCGTGAGGAGGCTACCAGACGCCGGCGGCTGGGCCGACCCGGGGGCTGGCGGGGGTGGGAGGAGGACGCGGCGGCGGCCGGTGCCGTAGAATCACCGGACGACCTCACCTCGCGAACCTGCCGCAGGGCGGCCGAAAGGGGGCCTCAAGGATGAGAGTGACGATGCGTTCCTCGCTGCTGGCGCTGGCGATCCTCGCCGCCGGCGCCTTTCCCGCGTCGGGCGACGCGCCGCCGTCGCCGGTGCTCGAGGCGATGAAGCAGGAGCTCGAGCGGTCGCTGGCGGTGCTGGGCAAGGAGCCCCAGCCGCCCTACTACCTGAGCTACGAGATCACCGACTCCCACCGCTACCGGGTGGCGGCGGCCTTCGGCTCGATCACCGCCAGCGAGGAGAGCCGTCACCGTTGGCTCGACGTCGACCTGCGGGTGGGCGACTACGAGCTCGACAACACCCACCAGATCCGCGGCGGCTTCGATCCGTCCGACTTCGCCGACCGTTTCCGCCGGGTGGCGGTACCCCTCGCCGACGACGCCGACGCCATCCGCAGCGTCCTCTGGTACCAGACCGACGAGCGCTACAAGCGCGCCCGCGAGCGCCTCACCCGGGTCAAGACCAACGTGCAGGTCAAGGTCGAGGAGGAAGATCGGTCGGCGGACTTCAGCCGCGAGCCGGCGGAGACCTACCGCGAGCCCCTGGCCACCGTCGAGCTCGACCGCGCCGCCTGGGAGGAGAAGCTGCGCGCCTACACCGCCCCCTTCTCGCGCTACGGCGTCATCTACCAGGCCCAGGCCTTCGTCGACGCCGAGGCCGAAACGCGATTCTTCGTCAACAGCGACGGCAGCGAGATCCAGGTCTCCCAGCCGCGCTATCGCCTCTTCCTCTACGCCCTGACCAAGGCCGACGACGGCATGGAGCTGCCGCGCTACGAGAGCTACTACGCCACCAGCCTCGCCGGCCTGCCCGACGACGCGACGGTCGAGGCGGCTGTGGCCCGCATGATCGAGGATCTCCTCGCCCTGCGCCAGGCCCCCCTGGTCGACCCCTACGCCGGGCCGGCGATCCTCTCCGGCCGCGCCGCCGGCGTCTTCTTCCACGAGGTCTTCGGCCACCGCGTCGAGGGGCATCGGCTGAAGGACGAGGGCGACGCCCAGACCTTCAAGAAGAAGATCGGCGAGGAGATCCTGCCCGCGGGCTTCTCGGTGATCTTCGATCCGACGATCAGCTCGTACCACGGCTTCGAGCTCAACGGCCACTACCGCTTCGACAATCAGGGGGTGCGGGCACGGCCGGTGAAGGTGGTGGAGAACGGCGTCTTCAAGCGCTTCCTGATGTCGCGCTCGCCGATCGAGGGCTTCGACCACTCCAACGGCCACGGCCGCAAGCAGGCCGGCTTTCAGCCGGTGGCGCGGCAGTCGAACCTGCTGGTCGAGGTAGCGGACCCGCTGTCGCCGCAGGAGCTGCGCCGGCGGCTGATCGAGCTCCTCGAGGAGCAGGACAAGCCCTTCGGCCTGATCTTCGAGGACATCCAAGGGGGCTTCACCATGACCGGCCGCACCATCCCCAACGCCTTCAACGTGCTGCCGATCCTGGTCTACCGCCTCTACCGCGACGGCCGCGAGGAGCTGGTGCGCGGCGTCGACCTGATCGGCACCCCCCTCGCCGCCTTCAGCAAGGTGGTGGCCGCCGACACCGAGGTCGGGGTCTTCAACGGCACCTGCGGCGCCGAGTCCGGCGGCGTGCCGGTGGCGGCGGCGTCGCCGGCGCTCCTGGTGTCGCAGATCGAGGTGCAGAAGAAGACGAAATCGCAGGAGCGGGCGCCGATTCTGCCGGCGCCTTTCGCCGACGAGCCCGAGGTCGCCGAGCCGCGGCGCACCAAGGGCTGATCCGGAGGGCTGAACGATGAGCATCGACGACCTGAGGGCGAAGCGTTACCTGCCGGCGATCCTCGCCGGCCTCCTCCTGCTCGCCGCCGGCGCCGGCGCCGCCGAGCAGCCGGACGGCGGCGACGACGTGGTGCTGCGCGCGATGCGCGACGAGCTCGAGCGGACGATGAAGGAGCTGCGCCTGGAGGACCTGTCGCGGCCCTACTTCGTCGCCTACCGGGTCGACGAGAAGGAGGAGCTGTCGGTGGCGGCGAGCTTCGGCAGTCCGCTGGAGCGCGAGCACGGCCGCCGGCGCTGGCTCGAGGTCGAGGTGCGGGTCGGCGACCGCATGCTCGACAACACCAACTTCCTGAGCTTCCCGTCCTTCGGCGGCGCCAGCTTCGGCGGCTTCGGCGGCATCGCCGAGCTGCCCCTGGACGACGACTACCGCGAGCTGCGGCGGCAGATCTGGCTCGCCACCGACAGCGCCTACAAGAGCGCCCTCGAGGATCTGGCGAAGAAGAAGGCGGCGCTGGAGAACAAGACCCGCACCGAGGAGCTCGCCGACTTCAGCCAGGAGGAGCCGGCCGAGGTGCGCGACGAGCACCCCCGGCCGGCGTTCGACGACGAGGCCGTGAGCGCTCTGGTGACCGAGCTGTCGGCGGTCTTCCGCCGGCTGGAGGCGGTCTACGCCTCGCAGGTCAGCTGCCGGGTGGCGGTGGTGCGCACCCGCTACGTCAACAGCGAGGGCACCACCTACGAGCGGGTGGCGCCCCTCACCCACCTGCTGGCCTGGGCCTCGACCCAGGCGGCCGACGGCATGCGCCTGGAAGACTTCGAGTCCTTCTACGGCCGCTCCCCCGCCGACCTGCCGCCGGCCGACGTCCTGACGGCGCGGGTGACGGCGCTGGGGAAACGCCTCGACGAGCTGCGGTCGGCGCAGCTCATCGAGCGCTACAACGGGCCGGTGCTCTTCGCCGGGCAGGCGGCGGCGGAGCTCTTCGCCCAGGTCTTCGCCCCCAAGCTGCTGGCGCGGCGCCAGCCGGTGACCAGCGACCAGCGCCTGGCGAGCCTGGTGCAGGGCGGCGGCGAGGGCGGCGACTTCACCGACCGCGTCGGCGCCCGCGTGTTGCCCCGTTTCCTCAGCGTCACCGACGACCCGACGGCGGGCGAGATCGACGGCATGCCGCTCCTCGGCGGTTACAAGGTCGACGATCAAGGGGTGCTGGCGCGGCCGACGCCGGTGATCGAGCGCGGCTACCTGAAGCGGCTTCTCACCAGCCGAACGCCGGTCACCGGCATCGACAAGAGCTCGGGCCATTTCCGCGGCGGCGGGGTGGCACCGAGCAACCTGATCGTCCGCGCCGCCCAGGGGCTGAGCCCCGAGGAGCTCAAGCAGGAGCTGCTCTCCCTGGTCGCCGACCGGGGCGGCGAATACGGGGTGATCGTCACGCGCCTCGACAACCCGCGGATGCA
>RFGL01000282.1 GCA_003697015.1 Acidobacteriota bacterium
GCTTAACCCCCGGTTGCCACATATGGCGGGAGGCTGCCACATGCGGCACCCTCGAGGGGCAGCGGGCCGCGGCGACGAGCGGATGGATTGGGGGGACTTGAACCCGATGCCGGCGGCGAGCGGGTCGGCGCGACTTGGTGCGATACTTGCTTGGGCGGATGGTCATGTGGAGCAACCTCACCGAGGATCTGCGCTTCGTGCTTCGGGTGCTGGCCCGGCGGCCGCTCTACGCCGGCACTGCAGTGCTCACTCTGGGGCTGGCCCTGGGGATGAACGCGGCCATGTTCGCCGTCGCCGACGCGGTGCTGCTCGCTCCTCTTCCCTTCCGTAACCCCGAAGAGTTGGTGATCGTCGGCGAGCGCCATGCGGAGAAAGGGTACGACCAGCTGCTGGCAGCACCGGCGAAGTTCGTCACCTGGCGGGAGGAGGCTTCGAGTTTCGCCGACTGGGCAGCGTCCGCTTCTACCCGGCTTGACCTTACCGGTGGTGATGAGCCCCTCGACGTGGCCGTGCACCGGGTTACGCCGGGTTACTTTGGGCTGCTCGGCGTCGAGCTGCAAGCTGGCCGGGGCTTTCTGCCGGACGAAGGCCGACCCGGGGAGGGGCGGGTGGCGATCGTGAGCGACCGCCTGTGGCGCACCGCGTTGGGATCGACGACAGACCTGAAGCAGTCACGGCTGATCCTCGGCGGCGAGACGTATGCCGTAGTCGGGGTGGCCCCTCCTGGCCTCGACATGCTGGGACGGATCGACGTGTGGATGCCGCTAGCGCTGCCTTCCTGGGACAGTCGGGTAGCGCGATTCTTGACCGTCTTCGGCCGTCTTCGGCCGGGGGTGAGCACAGAGCAGGCGGCGGCGGAACTGGACGGTTTGGCGGCGCGGTTGGCCACGGCCTTCCCCGCCACCGACGCAGGCTGGAGCGTCAGGCTGGTGCCGCTGCGGCAACGGATTCTCGGCGACGCGCAGCTCGCTCTCGTCGTTCTGTCCTGTGCCGTGCTGGTGGTCCTGGCGATCGCATGCATCAATCTCGCCTCCTTGGTCCTGGCGCGCACCATGGCTCGCGGCCGGGAGATCGCCCTGCGACTCGCCTTGGGGGCCGGGCGCCGAGCGGTCGGCCGTCTATTGATCTCGGAGGTCCTGACCCTCGCCCTCATCGCCGCCGTCGGCGGCCTGCTGCTGGCCAGCTGGGGACTCGACCTGGTGCTCGCCGGCGTGCCGGTCGACCTGCCCCGCATCGACAAGGCCGGCGTCGGCGCGCGAGCCGCAGCGCTCACTCTTTCGCTCGGCTTGGCGTGCGGCCTGACGATCGGCTCGGCCTGCGCCGTCCTCTGGCGGCGACCGCTGCCGGCGGCGATGCTGAAGGAAGCGCACGCGGTGGGATTGAGCCAGGGCGGCCATCGCCTGCTCCGACATGCGATCGCAGTCGAAGTGGCCCTCGCTCTGGTCCTGCTGATCGGCGCTGCGCTGCTGCTTGAGAGCTTCGTCCGATTGCGTCGGGTGGAGCCTGGATTCCGCGTTCGTGGGGTGCTGACCGTCCCCTTGTCGCTGCCGCGCTGGCGCTACCCCAGCAGCCGGTCGTGGGCGGAGCTCTACGGGCAGGCGCAAGCACAGCTGGCGTCGTTGCCGGGGGTTCGAGCTGCCGGCGTGGTGTCACACCTGCCGTTGGATGGCTCGTCAGCTCCTTTCCGTTTCCTCATCGAGGGCGAGCCAGAACGCTCGACCGCCGAATTGCCGATGGCCGAGTACCGGGTCGCCGGCGGAGGCTTCTTCCACGCCATGGGCATCGAGATTCTCGAGCTCGATCCGTCGACGAATCCCGACGATCCGACGAGGGGCGGCATCGTGGTGAGCCGGGAGATGCAGCGCCGCTTCTGGCCGGGGGAGACGGTTCTCGGCAAGCGGATCAGCGTCGACGGTCCCGAAGGACCCTGGCGGCCGATCGTCGGCGTGGTCGCGGACGTGCGCCATTTCGGTCTCGGCAGCGAGCCCCGGCCGACCTTCTACGCCGGGCTCGACGCCGACCCCTGGCCGGCCATGACCTTGGTGGTGCGAAGCGACGGCGACGACGTGCCCGGCCTGGCATCCGCCGTGAGGACGCGGCTTCAGGCGCTCGACCCGCAGCTGCCGATCGCCCGCATCGTACCCCTGGCCGACCTGGTCGCGAGCTCTCTCGCCCGGCCGCGATTCAACCTGGCGATGCTCGCCCTCTTCGCCATCGTCGCCGCCTTCCAGGCCATGGTCGGGCTCTACGGCGTCCTCGCCTACGGCGTGGAGCTGCGGCTGCCCGAGCTCGCCGTGCGCATGAGCCTCGGGGCAGATCGGCGCAGCATCGTCCTGCTGGTCGTGCGCCAGGCCCTCGCCATCGCCGCCACCGGCGTTGCGCTCGGGATCCTCCTGGCCCTCGGCCTGACGCGTTTTCTACGCGGCCTGCTCTACGGCGTGCAAGCGACCGATCCGCGGCTCTTCGCGTTGGTCTCGCTGCTGTTGCTATGCGCCGCAGCGCTGGCCGGCCTGCTGCCCGCCAAACGCGCCGGCCGCCTCGATCCGGCCGCCACCTTGCGGGCCTAGCAAGGGACGGGGCCGCCCGCCGCCTGAGGCCCCCGCCACGCCCGCTCGCCAGCCAAGCTCAGAAGCGGCCGGCGGCGACGTCGTGGCGGCGCCCCTGCTCAGAAGCGGCCGGCGTCGACGTCGTGGAGGAAGCGGATGAGGCCGTCGAAGTAGGTTTGCTGGTCGTCGTAGAGGGCCATGTGGCTGCCTTCGGGGCAGTCGAGATAGCGGCCGCGGGGCAGGGCTTCGGCCATGCGCTTCATGTGGGCCGGGTCCATGGTGTCGTAGCGGGCGCCGATGACCAGGGTGGGGACGGGGATCCTGGCGAGGTCGGCGAAGCGGTCCCAGTCCGCCAGCTTGCCGCTCGCCCCGAGCTCGCTCGGACCCTGCATGGGGACGTAGATCGCCGGGTTCAGGTGCTTGAAGGCGCGGTTCACCGGATCGGGCCACTCGCCGGCGGGCAGACGCAGCACGTGGTGGACGTAGTGGTGCTCCATCAGGAGATCCATGTAGCGCGGATTCGCGGTGTCCCCCGCCGCCTCCAGCCGCTCGATCTCCGCCAGTACCGCCGGGTCCAAGGCGGGCTTCAATACCCGCTCGGCGTAGTCGTTGTAGGCCGGGATGCTGGCCATCATGTTGGAGATCACCAGCCCCTTCAGGTGCTGCGGGTAGGCGAGGGCGTACTCGATCGCCAGCAGGCCGCCCCACGAGTGGCCGAGGAGGTAGAAGTTCTCCTGGTCGAGCCCCAGGGCGCGCCGTACCTGCTCGACCTCGTCGACGAAGCGCGGCAGCTCCCACAGCTCCGGGGCTTCGGGCTGGTCGCTGTAGTAGGACCCCAGCTGGTCGTAGTAGTAGTACTCGATGCCGGCGGCGGGGAAGTAGCTGTCGCAGGCCTCGAAGTACTCGTGGGTGGCGCCCGGGCCGCCGTGCAGCAGCAAGACCTTGAGCCGCGGGTTGTTGCCCACCCGCTTGGTCCACACCCGGAAGGTGCCGCGCGGCGTCTCCACCGGCAGCAGCTTGACGCCGCCGCTCAGGACGTCGTCGCGGCCGCGGTAGTCGAGGTAGTCTGCCGGAACGGCGGCGGCCGGCTGCCGGCCGCTCGTGACCTCCGCCGCCGGCGGCGTCTGCGCGCAGCCGCAAAGCACCAGCGCGCCGGCGATCGACAGCAGGATCTTCTTCATCGTCGCCTCCTGGGTTTGGACGGCCATTCTACCCCGAACGGAGGCTCGGCCCCGTACCGGTCCCCGACGCTTCAGCGCACCTTGCGCTCCCGGCGCTGGCCGAAGAGCATCCCTTTCTCCAGCGCGCCGCGCTGGGCGGCGTAGAAGGCTTGCAGGAAGAGCCTGGCGTCGACCTCGGAGGGATCGCCTTGCCAGCCGATCTTGCGTTGGATCTTGGCGCAGATCGAGGCCATCAGCTCGTCCCGCGCCGACGACGGCGGACGGCGCAGCACGTCCTCCAGGACCTGCAGGCACTCGCCGACGGTGGCAGCCTCTCCCCGCAGCTGACGAAATACGCCGTAGACGATGCTGGCGCTGACCAGAGGCAGCAGGATCATCTGCAACAATGACGTGATCACATCGAGGCTGCCGAGGGACCATGACGCCGACAGCACCGCCAGCACCAAGACCGGCGCGTAGATCAACAGGGCGACCTGAAAGAAGGTCAAGAAACGCTGCTGAAGCACGGTCCAGGACCGCCGCACCAGAGATTCGAGCGTTACCATCACCCAATCCTCCATCGAGCGAGACGCCCCCCGCCCTCGTACCGGTTCGTTCGATCCGTTCGACTGCCAGTAGTCTACAGGCGCAGCCGGCGCCGATTCGTTACCGGTGCCTCCTTGGCGTCGGACGGCGAAATCGATAGGGTTGGACGCGTCCACCGACGCGATCCGTTTTTCAGGGAGACATCACCATGCCCATCGCCCCCCGATCCCTCGTCCTCGCCCTGCTGCTGAGCTCGCTCGCGCTCTCCCCCGCCCTCGCCCAGGCGCCGGCGGAGGCGCCGCCGGCGCGCAGCGTCCCCAGTCTCGAGGTGGAGCAGATCACCCTCGACAACGGCCTGCGCATCTTCGTCCTCGAGCGCCCGGCGTCGCCGACCTTCGCCGCCTACTACCAATTCGGCGTCGGCGGTGCCATGGACCCCAAGGGGGCGAGCGGCATCGCCCACCTGCTCGAGCACATGATGTTCAAGGGCACGCGCTCGATCGGCACCCTCGACGCCGACAAGGAGGCCGAGCTCATCCGCCGCATCTCCGAGCTGTGGCATCGGCTGCACCGCGAGCTCGACCGCCAGGAGGATCCCTTCGACCCCGCCGACCCGGAGCGCATCGCCGCCCTGCGCCAGGAGATCGAGAAGCTCACCGCCGAGCACAAGAAGCTGGTGCTGAAGAACGAGTACGACGAGCTGATCACCCGCGCCGGCGGCGTCTCCCTGAACGCCTCGACCAACAACGACGCCACCAACTACTTCGTCCAGCTGCCCGCCAACCAGCTCGAGACCTGGTTCCGGCTGGAGAGCGAGCGCCTCCTCGACCCGGTCTTCCGCGAGTTCTACAGCGAACGCGACGTGGTGCAGGAGGAGCGCCGCCTGCGCCTCGACAACAGCCCCAGCGGCAAGATGTTCCAGACCTTGCAGCGGCTGCTCTACCAGGCCCACCCCTACGGCACGCCGGTGATCGGCTGGCCGCACGACATCGAGCGCCTGACGCGGGAGGAGGCGGAGGCCTACTTCCGCACCTACTATTCGCCGTCCAACTGCATCATGGTGCTGGCCGGCGACGTCGAGGCGGAGCGGGTCGAGAGCCTGGCGCGCAAGTACTTCGGGCGCTGGCAGCGCCAGGAGCTGCCGCGGTTGCAGATCACCGCCGAACCGGAGCAGGACGGCGAGCGCCGGGCGGTGGTCGAGTTCAACGCCGAGCCGCAGCTGATGATGGGCTGGCCGACGGTGCCGGAAGGCCATCCCGACCAGGTCGCCCTCGACGTCCTCGGCACCATCCTCGGCGGTCTGTGGAGCTCGCGCCTCGACAAGTCCCTGGTGCAGGAGGCGCGCATCGCCGCCAGCGCCGGCAGCGGTCACCTGACGCGCAAGCACGGCGGCTTCTTCTTCGCCAGCGCGACGGTGCGCGAGGGGCATACGGCGGCGGAGGCCGAAGCGGCGATCGAGGAGGAGATCCGCAAGATCGCCGCCGGCGGCGTCAGCGCCGAGGAGCTGGAACGGGCCAAGGTATCGAGCGAGGCGTCGCGGGTGCGGGGCCTCAAGTCCAATCTCGGCCAGGCCTTCCGCATCGCCGATGCGGTCTTCCTGGCGGGGGACGTGGGCTACGTCGACGACTACGCCGCCCGCCTCGAGGCGGTGACCGGCGAGCAGGTGCAGGCGGTGGCCGAGCGCTACCTGATCGCCAAGCACAAGAACGTCGTCGAGCTGCGCAAGAACGAGGATGCGGTGGCCGCCGGCGCCCGCACCTCCGGCGTCGAGCACCAGCACGGCGGCGTCCCCGGGGCACGCGGCGCCGTCCACTCGCCGGGCTTCAAGGAGATCCTCTCCCTGGCCAAGTCGGCGCCGCCGGTGGAGCTCAAGATCCCTCAGATCGGCAAAGACGTCGAGCGCGTCGAGCTCGAGAGCGGCATCACCGTCTTCATCAAGGAAGACCATTCGGCGCCCAGCGTCGAGATGGGGATGAGCTGGCTCGGCGGCTCCAACACCGCGCCGATCGACGAGCTGCCGATCTTCGAGCTCGCCTCCAGCCTGCTCGACGAGGGCGGCACCGAGAGCCTCGATCCGATCGCCCTCCAGGAACGCAAGGACGAGCTGGGGATGAGCTTCTCGGTCGGCATGGGGGCGACCCAGAGCTTCGCCAATTTCTGGTCCTTGAAGCGCAATTTCGACGACGCCTTCGACCTCGCCCTCGAGGTGCTGATGCGGCCGCGCTTCGACGCCGAGCGGCTGACGACCCTGAAGGGGCAGTACGTCGAGCGCATGCGCCGGCGCTGGGACGTGCCCGGCTGGGGCGCCGCCCTGATCCTCCAGACCGTGCTCTACAAGGATCATCCGCGCCTCGGCTTCGTCGCCGGCCGCGAGCAGATCGAGGCGGTGACGCCGGAGGACGTGCGCCGCGTCTGGCGCCGTTACCTGGGCAAGGACAACCTCTACGTCACCGTGGTCGGCGACTTCGACCGGCGGCGGATGCTCGAGCTGCTGGAGGCCAAGCTCGGCGGCTGGCGCGACGCCGAGTCCTCCGCCCGCGACTTCCTTCCCCGCCCGCCGGTGGTGCGCCCCGGGGTCTACGTGGTGGAGAAGGCGATCCCGCAGGCGGCGGTGCGCATGACCCAGCAGATCGAGGTCGACCGCACCGTGCCCCTCGAGGAGCACGCGGCGATCGAAATCATGAACGACATCCTCGGCGGCAGCGGCTTCCGCTCGCGGCTGATGGAGCGCCTGCGCTCGGACGAGGGCCTGACCTACGGCATCGGCTCTTTCATCAGCCACGACGGGCGCCCCGGGGTACCCGGGGTGCTGACCATCGGCTACCAGACCAAGACGGAGAGCGTCGCGCGGTCGATCGACAGCGTGCTGGAGGAGCTCCGCAAGATCATCGCCGAAGACGTCTCGGCGGCGGAGATCGAGGAGCAGATCGACGCCTGGAGAAACGCCTTCATCTTCCGCTACACCAACGACTTCTTCAGCGTCTTCCGGCTGATGGCCAACGAGCTCGACGACCGGCCCTACGACTACGACCGGCGGTTGCTCGAGGCGGTGCAGAACGTCCGCATCGCCGACGTCCGGCGGGTGGCCGAGAAGTACCTCAAGCCCGAGCATCTCTCGATCGCCGTCTTCGGCACCCTCACCGACGAAGACCGGCAGAAGCTCGCCGCCGACTGGAAGGTGGAGGTGCTGCCCAAGGAAGCGGTCTTCCGCGGCGGCTACGACGCGCCGGCGGAGGACGAATCCGCCGGCAGGTGAGAGGCTGCCGGCGGATCACCGCCCGGCGCTCCGCCGGTCCACCACGGGAACGGCGGAGCGCCCACCTCGCAGGGTGTTGCGACCGGCGGCGGGATTGACTACACTCGCCGGTCGTGTCTCCTGCCATCGAACCAACCGCTGCAATCGCTGTGGAGTAGCGTATGGAAGCCACCACCGACGCCCCGAGCATGGAGACCCTCTTCCCGGTCCGAACGGTCAAGACCGAGTTCGAACCCGAGGGGGTCGCGATCCACCCCGAGGGGGATCGTTATTTCGTCAACAACCCGCGCAGCAACACGATGAGCGTGTTCCGGCGCAGCACCGACGAGCACATCAAGACCATCGACCTCGGTCTGGAGCCGATCGGTGCCAACGTCGACCGCGAGGTGGGCCGGGTATTCACCGCCAACGCCACCGCCAGCACGGTGTCGGCGATCGACTGCCAGAGCCTCGAGGTGCTGAAGGAGATCAAGGTCGGCACCTACCCCGCCGGCATCCACGCCTACCCGGAGAAGGGCAAGGTCTACGTCGGCAACACCGCCGCCAACACCATCAGCGTCATCGACTCGCGCAGCCTGGAGGTGATCGCCACCATCCCGGCGGAGCGCGCCGCCGGCGCCATCGCCCACGATCCGACCCGCGAGCGGGTCTACTGCGCCAACTTCGGCAACGCCTCGGTCACCGTCGTCGACGCCAACACCGACAAGGCGATCGATCGCATCGAGGTCGACTACGCGCCGTGCCAGATCCGCGTCGACCCGGCGCGCGGGCGGGCCTACGTCAACAACTCCCTGGTCAACACCGTCTCGGTGATCGATCTCGACTCGAACGAGGTGATCGACGCCTTCCCGGTGGAACGGGCGCCGGTGGGCATGGGCCTGTCCCCCGACGGCCGGCGGATCTACGTCTCCAACCGCGGCACCGGCACCCTCTCGGTCTACGACGTGGAGAGCAAGCAGGAGTGGGCGCGGGTGCCGATCGGCAAGGCGCCGGGCGGCATGGACGTCGACCCGGTGTCGGGCCTGATCTACGTCGCCAACGCCGGCTCGAACGACGTCTCGATCATCGAGGATCGGATGACCGAAGCGCCGGCCGAGCTGCCCAGCGAGCCGCTCAGCGAGTGGGTCGGCAAGCCCCTGCCCGACTTCGCCCTGCGCGACCTCGACGGCGAGCTCCACACCAAGGAGAGCATCCTGGCGCGCAAGAAGAAGCTCTACATCCTCAACTTCTTCGCCAGCTGGTGAGGGCCCTGCAATGCGGAGGCTCCGCTACTCGAAGAAGTTCGCCGTCGCGCCCGTCCCTTCGGCCTCGAGGTGATCACCATCGCGGTCTACGAGCATCAGGACCACGTCAAGCACGCGCGCCACTTCTGCGACATCCACGGCGTCAAGGGCACCACCCTGGTCGACGAGGACAACGCCTATTCCGAGGTCCTCGGCCTGCGCGGCGTGCCGATGAACGTGGTGATGGACAAGAAGGGCATCATCCGCGCTTTCGGCATGACCAGCCCGGATGAGGTGCGCGCCACCCTCACCCAGCTGATGCGCCCCTTCTGATCGCCTGCCGGCGGCCGGCAATCGACCCCACCGCCCCGCTGGGGGGGGTGGGGTTTTTCGCCTCCGTCCCCACGGCCGGCGGATCCGACGGGCGCCGGCGGCGGCGCAGGACGCGATGCCCGGGGGCGCACCTCCCCGCCCGGCGGAGCGAGACGTCCGTCCGGGCCATCGCCATCACCCCGCGCTCGTGGGCATGGGTTGCAGCCCGTGTCAGGGGGGATCGAATCCACGGCGGGCGACGATCTCGGCGAGCACCTGCTGGCCGGGGGCGGCGAGATGGAAGTCGGGGCCGGCGTCGTAGATCCGCTCCCCCGCCTCGAGGGCCCGGCGCAGGGCGGGGGTGGCGTCGAGGGCGGGGACGCCGAGCTCTTCGAGGTGCCGTTCCAGATCGTCGAAGACCTGCTCTTCGGCGGCGACGGCGACGCTCAGATCCGGATGCCGGTCGAGGAGGCCCGCCCGCCGCAGCCAGGGGGCGTAGACCCGCGCCTTGGTCGGGATCATCAGCACCAGCAATCGCGCCCCCCCTTCGCCGGTGCGCGCCGCCATCCGGCCGAGGAGCAGGCGGGTGATGCGAAGCCCTTCGCGCAGGCGCCGATCCTCGAGGTCGAGCTGGCGGCGATAGAACGCGGGCTGGAAGCTGGTCCGTCCCGCCGGCCCCATCAGCTCCACCCGCTCCAGGCCGGCGGCGGCGTCGCGGCTGCGGGCCTCGAGGGCGCGCAGCGGCCGGCGCAGGGGCGAGCGAGCCAGCAGGCGGTAGACCATGCTGTGGCGCGACAGCCAGAAGCGGGCGGCGAAGAGCCGCAGCTCGATCCCGCCGCCGGCCGCGGCCGGCGACGGCGCGGGGGAGGACGCCGGCGGCCGGCGGAGCCCGCGCCAGAAGTCCAGACGGTACGCGGCATGGTAGGCGCCGAGGAGGTCATTGCCGGGGTAGAGGCCGACGGCGATCAGCTCGGGCTCGAGGGCCAGGGCCCGGGTGGCGAGGAGGTGGGCGTACTGCACCGGCCCGTAGCCGCCGAGGCTCAGGTTGTAGACCGTCCGGCCGCTGAGCTCGGCCAGCCGCGCCGGCCAGGCGTCGCGACGGCGCAGGCCGTGGCCGAAGGTCTGGGAATCGCCGATCGCCACCACCGCGGCCCGCGCCGGAACCTCCTTATTGCGGAAGCCCCAGGCGTCGTAGCCCGCCGAGCCGGAGGCCACCCGGTGGTGAAGCACCGGATCCGCCGCCAGCACCGGCGACAGGACGTCCGCCTTCTCCAGCACCAGGCGCAGCAGGCCCTCGGCACCCAGCCAGGCGACGAGGAGGGACGCGGCGAAGAGCGCGGCGTTGCGGCGCCATCCGCGGCGGCGCTTCTCTTGTGACGCGGCGCTCATCCCGCGCCAGTCTACAGCTCCCGGCGCGCGGCTCAGGCGGTCCGGGTCAACGCCAGGGCGTAGGCCGGCACCCGCGGCCTGCCGTCGCCGGCGCGCGAGATGCTGCCCCGGCGGCGGCGCTCGGCGCGGGCGAAGGTCGAAAGCGCGGTGGCGATCACCTTGCGGTTGGCTTCTTTGATCGCGCCGAGGTGGCCCGCGGCCTCGATCACCTGGACGTCGGCTCCCGCCAGCCGCGCCAGGGCGCGGGTCTCCGCCGGCCGGATCCCCCGATCCTCCGCCCCGCTGGCGTAGGCCGCGGCGGTCAGGCGCAGGTGCGGTGCGTGGCGCCGCAGGTCGAGGAAACGGTAGGTGGTGGCGAAGAGCCCGCGGAAGAGGAGGTAGCACGGCCAGCCCCACGGCGCCATGCGCTGCGACCATTCGAAGAGGTGGGGCGAGACGTCCTCGAAGGCGGCGCCGGAGACCCCCTCGGTGCGGCTCAGGACGGGATGTGCCCAGTAGCCGCCGGCACTCACTCCCCACAGGTGGAGGGGCAGCTCGCTCCCCACCCGCCGCCGCAGCCAGGCCAAGGCATCGGCCACGTCGTGGTGGTAAAAGCCCACCGGCGGATCGCTCTGGCCGACGCCGCCGAGATCGAAGGTCAAGGCGTGGTAGCCGCTAGCGCGCAGCG
Source organism: Acidobacteriota bacterium (assembly GCA_003697015.1). Lineage (GTDB taxonomy): Bacteria > Acidobacteriota > Thermoanaerobaculia > Multivoradales > J023 > J023. Next base: position 11,100 of record RFGL01000282.1, read on the forward strand.
CCTCGAGGCGACCCCGGCGATGGAAGTAGGACTGACCCCAGACCATCCACGGATGGACCAGCAGCACCGCCCCGCGGGCCTCGCCGGCGGCGGGGTAGAAGGTCGCCGCCAGCCGTCCGGATCGCTGGCGGCGGTCGATCCACAGCTGGCTGTAGGGCGCCAGGCGGCCGGGCGGGGCGGGTTGCTCGGCGCGGCCGAGACGCGGCGACAGGGCGCGGAAGAGGGCGCTGGCCCGGCGCTCCTCGACGGCCGAGGGCGGCGGCGGCAGGGCCGGCGGCGGATCGGCGCCGCCGTCGAGGTCGCATGGTCGCTGCCGGAATCTCAAGACTCGTCGCCGCATCGTCGCCTCCTCGCCAGCACCGCGGCGCCTGGCGCGCCGCCGCCGGCTCGAACCCCTCCCTAGCAGCGCCCGTGCCAGGCCCGGGGAGACGGCGCAACTGCATGGATCGCCGCGGTTGCGTCCACCGGGGCCGATCCCGGCACGGCGCTTTCGTCCCCCTCCTGACCGCCGCCTTTGCAGGAGCGGGAACGCGGACTCCGGGCGACGCGATAGCATCGCTCACCGGAGCACCGGCGGCGATGGCGCGAGCGACGGAGAGCACGAGGAGCACGGGGACGGCGGCCGGCCGGCTGGCGCTGCTGGCGCTGCTGGCGATCGCCGCCTGCCATCCGCGCCCGCCGTCGCCGGCGACGGCGACTCGGGCGGCGGCGCCTCTGATCCTGATCTCGATCGACGGCTTCCGCTGGGACTACCTGGAGCGCGATCGGCCGCCCAACCTGCTGCGTCTGGCGCGCCGCGGTACGCGGGCGGAGGCCCTGATTCCGGCCTTCCCGACCAAGACCTTCCCCAACCACTACACCATCGTCACCGGCCTCGAGCCGGATCACCACGGCATCATCGCCAACCGCTTCCACGACCCGCTCGGCGGCCGTTGGTTCCGCCTCGACGACCGCGCGGCGGTAGCCGACGCCAGCTGGTGGGGGGGCGAGCCCCTGTGGGTGACGGCGGAGCGCGCCGGACTGCCGACCGCGCCGCTCTTCTGGCCGGGATCCGAGGCCGCGATCGGCGGCCTGCGGCCGGCCTACTGGCGGCCCTACAGCCGCGCCTTCACCGCCGCCGAACGGATCGCCCAGCTTCTCGCCTGGCTCGACCGGCCGCCGGCCGAGCGGCCGCTCTTCCTCACCCTCTACTTCGAGGACGTCGACGACGCCGGCCACCGCTTCGGTCCCGAGGCGCCGCAGACCGGCGACGCGGTGCGGGCGGTCGACCGTCTCCTCGGCCGCCTCCTCGCCGGCCTCGAGCAGCGCCGCCTGCTCGACCGCGCCCACCTGCTGGTGGTCTCCGACCACGGCATGGCGGCGACCCACCTCGAGCGGCGTATCGTCCTCGCCGACTATCTCGACCTCGACGAGGTCACCATCTCCGGCAGCTCCCCCTTCGCCCTCTTGGCGCCGGCCGCGGGACGCGACGAGGCGGTCTACGACGCCCTGCGCCATGCCCACCCCCACCTCCAGGTCTACCGCCGGCAGGAGATCCCGGCCCACCTGCGCCTGGGCACCCATCCCCGGGTACCGGCGATCCTCGCCCTGGCCGACGAGGGCTGGCACCTGTTGCGCGAGCGAAGCGACGTGGAGAGGGTGCGCCGCGGTCTCGGCGACGGCGTCCACGGCGGCAACCACGGCTACGACCGCACCCTGGCCTCGATGCGCGGCCTGCTCGTCGCCCACGGTCCGGCCATCGCCCGCGGGCGGCGGGTCGCGGCGGTGGAGAACCGTCACCTCTACCCGTTGATGTGCCGGCTTCTCGGCCTCCGGCCGGCGCCCAACGACGGCGACCTCGAGGCGGTGCGCGAGCTGCTCCGGTAGCGCGCCTACCGCCGGCGGTCGGGGCGGCGCAGGGCCTGGCAGGCGAAGGGGACGTCTTCCTGGCAGGCCAGGTTGAGCAGGCGGCGGGCGTCGTCGCGCTGGCCCCGGCGGCTGGCCAGGGCGGCCGCCTCGAGGGCGACCAGACCGCGGTAGGGGGAGGGGGCGGTGACCAGCGCTTCCTCATGCCAGTGCGCCGCCTCGCCGAGCTCCCCCAGGTGCAGGTAAGCGGCGGCGAGGAGCTGGGCGGCATAGGCGCGGGCGACGGGATCGGCGGTCGTCTCGAAGGCCTGGCGGGCGTGCTCGATCGCCTGCCGTTCGTCCCCCGCCAGGCGATCGGCCACCGCCTGCGCCAGCAGCAGCCGGGGCTCCTGCGGTGCCAGGCGGAGGACGCCCTCGAGCTGGGAGCGGGCGAGGTGGCGGGCGTCGCCATAGGCCAGGGCGAGCTCCCAGTCGTGGAAGGTGGTGCCGTCGCGGGCCAGCAGCACCAGCGGGCTGGCCGGGCCCAGAGCCACCAGCATGCGCGGATTCTTCACCAGCTGATGGAGCACCCGGGCGGCCTCGTCGTCACGGCCGTCGAGGTAGGCCAGGCCGCCCCCGCCCCAGCTCTGGAACGCCGCCACCAGCTCGCGCGCCGCCTGCACCGGGCGGCGCGGGTGCAGGCGCTCAAGCAGCTCGAAGTCGGCGCGCTCGGCCCGCCGGGCGCCGGAACGCAGCTGCTCCAAGCGGCGCAGCTCCGGCGGCGCCAGCTGCACCGCGCGCTGGAGGAAGACCAGCAAGGGGTTGCCCATGTCGTGCCGCGGCGGCCGCAAGCCGGCGTCGCGCTGCGGCGGTCGGGCCGGCGGGCCGAGCGGCCGCGGCACACCGCTGCTGGCCGCGTGATCGGCCGGCGGGCTTGCCACCGGCGGCGGCGACGAC
>RFGL01000004.1 GCA_003697015.1 Acidobacteriota bacterium
GCCCTCGTCGAGGTGGACCTGAAGGCGCTCGAAGCCCGCCGCCAGACGGGTGGGCAACTGCAGGAGAGCGACCACCAGGACGCCGGAGATCAGCAGCTCGAGCTCGGAGGTACGGCGCAGCAGGAAGGGCAGGTCGAGCGGCGGACGCGCCGCCGCCGTCTTCTGCGCCCTCGGTCGTGCCTCGTCCATCGTCGTCCTCCTCCGCCGAGCCGACCTCCTACGGCGGCGGGCGGGCTATTCGCGCCTCAGCCCTTCTTGCCCACCGTGCGCTCGAGGAAAGCGCGGATGCGGGCGTGGGTCTCGGGCGCCATCCACAGACGCAGCACCTCTTCTTCGCAGGTCGCGAGGGAGCCCTCGACCTGGTCGATCGCCCGCTGCCTGAGCTGTTGCTTGGTGACCGCGAAGGCCTTGGCCGGCAGATTGCCGAGCTGCCCGGCGACGGCGGTGGCGTGCTGCAGCAGCTCGTCCGCCGGCACCACCTCGTCGACCAGGCCGCGCTCGCGGGCGGCGTGCGGGCCGAGGGTCTCGCCGCTCAGGATCAGCCGCCGCGCCTGAGGCCCGCCGACCCGGTGGTGGAAGACCTCGAAGGCCGTCGCCGGGAAAGGCACGCCGACCAGCAGCTCAGTGACGCCGATGCGCAGCTCGAGATCGGCGGCGACGGCGTGGTCGCAGGCCGACGACAGCACGCAGCCGCCGGCGATGGCGTGGCCGTTGATCGCCGCCACCACCGGCTTGGGCAGCAGGAAGAGCTTGCGCAGCACCCGCGGGAAGTGGGGCACGAACTCCCCCAGGTAGGCGACGCCCCCCTCGAGCACGCGGAAGAGGTCGACGCCGGCGGAGAACATGCTGCCGGCGCCGGTCAGCACCACCCCGCGCACCGCGTCGCTGGCAGCGACCTCGTCGAGTACGCGGTCGAGGGCGTGGAAGAGCTCCAGATCGAGAGCGTTGGCCTTGCCGTGGTCGAGGGTGAGCACGGCCACGGCGCCGGCGTCGTCGCGTCGGATCATCGGTCGTCTCCTCAGGTACGGATCCGTTCCAGCTCGGCGAGCACGGCGGCGACGTCGCCGTAACGCGCCTCGCGCCGGCGTGCCAGGCAGCGCAGGACGAGGGCCTCGAGCTCGGCGGGCATCTCCGGCCAGCGCTGGCGCGGCGGGATCGGGTCTTCCTCCAGCTTGCGGGTCAAGAGCTCCATCAGATTGCCGCCGGCGGCGTAGGGCAGGGCGCCGGTGAAGATCTCGTAGAACACCACGCCGCAGGCGTAGATGTCGGCCCGGGGGTCGGGTTCCTGGCCCTGGATCTGCTCCGGGGCGAGGTAGAAGGGGGTGCCGACGATCGCCCCGGGTCGGGTCTGGGCGTCGCTGCGGCGCAGCGGCCGGGCGATGCCGAAGTCCATCAGCTTGGCGTTGCCGGTGGGCTCGACGATCAGGTTCTCGGGCTTGATGTCGCGGTGCAGGATGCCCTCGCCGTGGGCCACCGCCAGGCCGCGGCACAGCTGGCGCGCCAGGCGCAGGCCGGCGGACAGGGGCAGCCGGCCGCTGCGGTCGAGGAGCTGGCGCAGGGTGATGCCGCGCACGTACTCCATGGTGATGAAGGGCATGCCGTCGACGTCGCCGAAGTCGAAGGTGCGCAGGATGTTGGGATGGCTGATCTTGCGCGCCAGCTTGAGCTCGCTCTTCAAGCGTTCGAGCTGCTCGGCGTCGACCGTCGCGGTCTTCAACATCTTCACCGCCACCAGCTCGTCGAGCTTGCGGTCGCGCGCCTTGTAGACCACCCCCATGCCACCGCTGCCGAGCACGGCGAGGATCTCGAAACGCTCGCCGACCACCTGCCCCGGCACCACCGCGCCGAGGGTGGAGGCGGCCGCCGGCGCCGCGGCCGGGATCTCTTCCCAGGTGGCCTGCAGGTCGCTGCGGGTCAGCCGGGTGACGGTCTGCGGGTCGAGGGCGAAGAGCGGCAGGGTGTGGGCGAAGCCCGGCTCGTCCTCCAGCTGCAGGCCGGCACGGCGGTAGACCTCGTCGAGCTCGCCGTAGGCCGAGCGCGAGATCAGCAGATCCCCCGGCTTGGCTACCCGCAGCAGACGGCCGAGCTCCTCGACCGCGTCGCCGGCCAGGGTACGCCGCGCCTGCCGGCCCCACACCACCTCGCCGGCGAGCAGCCGGCCGCGGGCCAGGGCGAGGGCTGCCGGCACCCCCTGCTCAGCGCTGGCGGCGCGGACGCCGGCGGCACCGGCCACCGCCTGGCTCAGTCGCCGCTCGCCGGCGAAGCTGGCGATCAGGCGCCGGCCCACCACCGCCTCGACGACGCCGCCGTGACCGGCGACGATCGCCGTCAGCCGCCGCAGGTCGGCGGTCAGCTGGTCGAGGGTGGCGGCCTCCTCCCCCGTCTCCGCCGGCCGCAGCTCGATCCCGAGGAGCGCCACCACCCGATCCTCGATCACCCCCGGAGCACCGGCCGCCGGCGCCGGCGCCGGCTCGGGCAGACTCTTCGCCAGCTCGGCGACGTAGAGCTCCATGTCGCGCTTCTCGCGCAGCTCGGACAACAGCACGTCGAAGGCCCGCGCCAGCTGGCCGACCTCGTCGCGCCGCCGCACCTCGATCCTCTGGTCGTAGTCCCCGGCCGCCGCCGCTTCCGCCGCCAGCGCCAGCCGGCGGACCGGCCGCAGCAGACGCCGGGGAAGCAGGAACGACACCATCAGGGCGGCGAGCATGGCGCCGAGGCCGATGCCGAGCAGGGCCTGTCCGATGCGCTCGAAGGGCCGGCGCTGCAACGCCACCGACGCCAGGGTGACGGCGCTGCCGACGGCCTTGCCGGCGGCGTCCTCCAGCGGTCGCGCCAAAGCCAGCCAGGGCTCGCCGCCGAGATCGAGCTCGAAGGCCGGCGTCCCGGCCGGCGGCGCCGTGCCCGCGGCCAGCTGCGGCGCGGCGAGCAGGGAAGCGGCGCGGGACGGCTCGAGGGTGCTGGCGACGAGGTGGGGACGGCCGCCGTCGAAGGCCAGGAAGGCGACGTCCGCCTCGCCGATGCGCCGCAGCTCGAGGGCGGTGGCGTCGTCGATGGCGAAGGCGGCGATCAGAAAGCCGAGGAGGTCGACGCCGCCGGCGACGATCGGCACCGCGACGGCGTCGAAGAGGCGCTCCTCCCGCGCCCACGCCCCGGCCGCCTCGAAGCTCTCCAGCGCCGCCGCGACCAGTGGATCCGCCGACAGGTCGGTCCCGGGGCTCATGAAGGTGCCGGTGGTGGCCACCAGACGGCCCCCCGGGTCGACCACCATGGCCAGATCGCTGCCCAGATCCTGCTGCCGCTCGTCGAGCTGGTCGAGGACCGACAACACGTCGCCGCTGTCGATCGCCTCGCCGACGTAGGCGACGAAGGCGGGATCGCCGGCCAGCAGGCGGGCGATCAGGCGCAGCTGCTCGACGCGACGCGCCTCGACGGTCGCCTGGGCGTCGGCGGTGCGGGCCACCGTCTTGGCCACCGCCTGCTCGGCGATCGCCTGGCCGCGGGCATAGGTCAGGAGCACCGCCACGCCCACCGTCGCCACCACCAGGAAGGCGGTGGCGAAAAAGATGCGGGCGCCCAGGGATGGGCTCCAGCGCGACTCAGCGGTGGTAGCGGCGGCCACGGAGATTCTTGTAGGGCTTGCCCAGCTTGTTCAAGTGGGGCGGCACGCGCGGCCGGTCGAGCACCAGCTCGAGGGCCAGCGGCTCGCCGTGCGGCAGCGCGATGCGCAGCTGCTGCGGCTCGGCCCGCTCGTGCCAGACGGTGAGCGTGCCGGGACCGGACGGCAGACCGTCGAGTCGGAAGCTGCCGTCGGCCGCCGGCTGGACAAAGAACGGCGACTCGAGCACCAGCACGTAGGCCACCATCGCGTGGTGGACGTTGCAGAACACCCGCACCACGCCGGGATGGGAAAAGGTCACCGACTTGCCGTCGCCCTGGCGGTAGAGGCCGAGGTCGAAGCGATTCGGGCCCGATACCGAGAAGACGTTGTGCAGGATCGGATCCTGGTTGGGGAAACGCACCGTGCTCCCCACCGGCACCGCCAGCACCCGCGGCTCGAACGACTTGCGCACCGTGACGACCTCGAAGGTGCCGGAGGGCGGGCGGCGAGCCGGCGGTCGATCGGGCTGGTAGTAGACCACCGCCCCCGCCAGGTCGCCGTCGCGCGCCTTGCCCGCCAGCTCCAGCCGGCCGGACAAGACGTCGCCGGCAGCCGCCGCTGGCAACAGCGCGGCGAGGACCAGCCCCAGGGCGAGCGGCGGCCGCTCGGTGGTGGATCTCATCGGCGTCGTGATGATACCAGGGCTACCAGACCGGCTTGTAGACCGCCAGGTAGGCGGCCGCGGCGCCGAGCAGAGGGATGGCGAACCACAAGAGCTTGGCGTGCTGGGGCAGGCGGTGGATCAGCGCCAGGACGGCACCGACGGCGATCCACAGCAGCAGCTTGAGCCAGATCCAGGCCTCGAAGCCGATGCCGAGGCGGGCGATCAAGCCGAAGCCGGAGATCAGCACGATCACCAGGCCGATGCCGTGGCTCAAGCCGGTCAGCAGGCGGTGGCGGTTGCTCTCGCGGCTGCCGCCGTTCAAGACGTGCAGCACCAGGCCGCCGAGGGCGGCGAAGACGAAGAGCACGGCGGCGATGTGGACGACCTTGTAGAGCGGGTAGCTGAGCATCGGACGAGCGTCTCCTCTCCGGTTCGGAATCAGCGGTCGGCGGTCACCCGATGCTATACCAGGCGGACGGGCCGGATGTGCCGGCGGCCCTGGTCGCCCGCTGCGGCCTGCGGTAGGCTTGGCCGGCAATGGCGACAAGCACCGTAGAGGACTACCTCAAGGTCATCCTGCTGCACGAGCCGAGCGACGGCTCGGAGGGGCTGGTCAGCATGGGCCAGATCGCCGCCGGTCTGGGGGTCGCACCGGGGACGGTGACGGCGATGGTCAAGACCCTGGAGAAGAGCGGCCATCTGCGCTACGAGCCCTACAGCGGCGTGCGCCTGAGCGAGCAGGGGCGCAAGCTGGCGCTCCACGTCCTGCGCCGCCACCGGCTGACCGAGCTCTTTCTGGTCGACGTCCTGGGGCTCGACTGGTCCGAGGTGCACGAAGAGGCCGAACGCCTCGAACACGCCATGTCCGACAAGCTGATCGATCGCATCGACGCCCTCCTCGGCTACCCCAGGGTCGACCCTCACGGCGACCCGATCCCCGACGCCCGCGGCGAGCTGCGTTCGAGCCAGCTGATCAGCCTCGCCGACTGCGAGCCCGGGGCGCGCTATCGGGTGGCCCGGGTCGGCGATCAGCGCGAGGCGTTCCTGCGCTTCGTCGAAGACCACGGGCTCAAGCCGGGGGCCGGGCTGTCGGTGATCCGCCGCGACCCCCTGGCCGACGCCATCACCGTCCGCGCCGAGGACGGCGTCGAGACCACCTTCGGCCGCGAGGCGGCGGCCAAGCTGTGGGTCGAGCCGGTACGCCGCGAGCAACCGAGGAGAACCTCACGATGAATGCTTCCGCTCCCACCCCCGCCCGCCTGCGCCGATGGACGGCCCTCTTCGCCGCCGCCCTGCTGGTGGCCGTGCCGGCGCTGGCCAAGAAAAAGAAGAAGACGGAGCACGCCGAGCTGGTCGGCGTCGTCCAGGGGCTCGACGAGCAACCCCTGGCCGGAGCCGAGGTGCGCCTGACCGGGCCGGACGGCGAGGTCGTCTACGCCGGTCGGACCGACGAAGAAGGGAGCTTCGAAGTGTGGGTCGACAACGCCGCCGGCGAGTATCAGCTGCATCTGGCGAAAGACGGCTACGCCCCCTTCGACACCCCCCTCGAGCTCACCGCCGGCGAGGGCTACAACTTCACCTTCAAGCTCCTCGACGACGCCAGCGCACGCAAGAACGAAGCCATCCGCGCCTTCAACGAGGGCAACGAGCTCTACCGTAAGGGGGACGTGGCGGCGGCCAAGGAGCGCTTCCTCGCCGCCCGCGACGCCGACCCCGGGCTGGCGCCGCCCTACCTCGCCCTGGCCGACGTCTACGCCGGCGAAGAGGATTGGCAGCAGGCCAAGGAGATGCTCGAACGCTACCGCGACCTGGCGGGGGAGGACGATCGCGTCCTGCGCCTCGCCTTCCAGATCTACAACGCCCTCGGCGACAAAGAAAACGAGCGCCGGGTGCTGGAGCGCCTGCGCGGCACCGAGCACGCCCGGCCCTTGGCGGCGCGGATCTACAACCAGGGCGTGGCGCTCTTGCAGCAGGGCGATCACGGCGCCGCGGCCGAGCGCTTCCGCGCCGCCGCCGACCTCGACCCCACCCTGGCCGAGCCCCTCGTCGGCCTGGCGTCGATCCAGTACAACGCCGGCGACTACGGCGCCCTCGCCCCGACCCTCGACAAGCTGCTTCAGCTGGCGCCGGACAACGTCAACGGCCTGCGCCTCAAGTTCCTGCTCTACGATGCCCTGGGCGAGACCGACAAAGCCTGGGAAGCCTTCGAGGCCTACCAGGCGGCCGAGCCCGACCAGGCCGCCGACCTCCTCTACCAGCGCGCCGACATGGACTTCCGCGCCGGCCAGACCGCCGCCGCCCAGCGCGCCCTCCTGCGCATCCTCGATCTCGTCCCCGACCACCCCCGAGCCCACTACACCCTCGGCCTGGTCTACGCCTCCACCGGCGACAACGCCAAAGCCCGCGAGCACCTGAGCCGCTTCCTCGAGCTCGCCCCCAACGACCCCGAAGCCCCCACCGCCCGCGAGATGCTGCCGCATCTGCGGTAGATGGCGCAGCATTGTAGAC
>RFGL01000024.1 GCA_003697015.1 Acidobacteriota bacterium
CGGGGGGGATCAGGGGCGTCGCGTCGACGGCCTCCAGCTCGGGATCGGGGGGGATCAGGGGCGTCGCGTCGACGGCCTCCAGCTCGTCGTCGTCGAGCGCTGCGAGGTCGGAGCCCGGCGCCACCAGGTCGGCGTCGAGCTCGGTCTCCTCCCCGGCGACCCGCGGCGACGGCGAAGGCGCGGCGGCGTCGGCCTTCAGGTCGTCGACGGCGATCGGACGCCGCGCATCGTTCAACCGTTCGAGCAGGGTGCTGGCGGGTTGGAAGAGGGGATCCATGCCGAGGATGAACTCGCAACCGAGCTTGGCCTCGCGCTCGTTGCCCTGGTCGATCAGCTCGAGGGTCTGCTGGAACGATCGGGCGATGCGCTCCTGAACCTCGGGAGCCAGCGACGCGTTTCCGAGATAGGTCATGATGCGACTTCCGACTTCGGGAGACAATGGGCCGGGCTGCTGCGCGGCGCGTCGGATGGCGTAGGGCGCTCTCTCTCGCCCGCGATGCTAGCAAAATCGTCCCACCGGCGCCAATCCACCGGCGGCCGGCAGAGGGTTTGAAGCGATGCTTCTCGAATGCGTACCCAACGTCAGCGAAGGGCGTGATGCGGCGCTGATCGCCCGCCTGGCGGATGCCGCCGGCAGGGACGCGGCGCTTCTCGACCGTTCCTCCGACCCCGATCACCACCGCACCGTGCTGACCCTGGCGGGCTCCCCGCAAGCCCTGCACCACGCCCTGCTGCGACTCTACGAGGTCGCCCTGGCGGGCATCGACCTGCGCCGCCATCAGGGCGTCCACCCGCGGCTCGGAGCGGTCGACGTGGTGCCCTTCGTGCCCTTGGGCAGCACCCCGACGGCGGTGGCGGTGGCGGCGGCGGAGCGCCTCGGCGCGGCGGTGGCGGAGCGCTTCGGGCTGCCGGTCTGGCTCTATGAGGAGGCCGCGCGGCCGGGCCGGCGGCGGGCGTTGCCGGCGATCCGGCGCGGCGGCCTCGACGGCCTGGCGCGTCGGCTGGCGGCCGGCGAGCGCCCCGATTTCGGCCCCGCCGCCCTCCACCCCACCGCCGGAGCGACGGTGATCGGCGCCCGGCCGATCCTCATCGCCTTCAACGTCGTCCTGGCCAGCGACGACCTCGCCCTGGCGCGTCGCATCGCCGCCGCCGTGCGCCAGCGCGCCCCCGGCGGTCTGCCGGCGGTGCGGGCTCTCGGCGTGCCCTTGCCGCAGCGGGGTCTGGTGCAGGTGAGCATGAACCTGCTCGACTACCGGCGGACGCCGCCGCGGGCCGCCTTCGACCGGGTGCGGGCGGCGGCGGCGGCATCCGGCGTGCGGGTCCTGGAGAGCGAGCTGGTCGGCCTGGTGCCGCGGGCGGCGTTGAGCGAGGAGGACGCCGAGCACGTCCGGTTGAGGGAGTTCTCCCCCGAGCGATACCTCGAGACACGTCTCGCCGCCGCCGGTCTCGCCGCCGCCAGCGGGGGGGATGAAAAAGGTATTGACCGGCCGGCCAATCCATAGTATGCTTCCCCGCGTGAAGAATGCGACCACCCGATCGACCGCTGCTCTCAGCCGCCGTCGCGATCCCGAGGCCACCCGCCTGGCGATCCTCGACGCCGCGGAAGATCTCTTTGTGACCCAGGGCGTCGACGCCACGCCCACCAGCCAGGTGGCGCGTCGAGCGGGGGTGACCAAGAGCCTGATCCATCACCATTTCGGCTCTAAGGAAGAGCTGTGGAACGAGGTCAAGCGGCGCCGCTTCAGCGTCTACTACGACCTGCAAAAGCGCATGCTCGAAGCCTCCCCCGGCTCGCTGGAGCTGCTGCGCGACTCGATCGTCGCCTACTTCCGCTTCCTGCAGGCGGATCCCAACGCGGTGCGCTTCATGGGCTGGCGTTTCGTCGACGGCGACGACCCTTGCCTGGAGCAGGAGGAGGAGCTCTACGAGCTCGGCATCCAGCGCATCCGCGAGGCCCAGGAAGCCGGGCTGCTGCGCTCTGACGTCGAGCCGATCTCGGTGCTCAAGGCCTTCCTCGGCCTGGTCTTCCACTGGTTCCAGAGCAAGGGCCTGCTGTGCCGGATGATGGGATCGGCGATCGATCCCCAAGCCCTCGAGGAGCGCTACCTCGAGGACGTCCTGCGGATCTTCTTCGAAGGGCTCCTGCCGCGATGAACGGCGCACGAAACCCTCTGCTGGAGCCTTGCGTAGAGATGTCGACCGGCCGGCCAGTTCAACCCCTGGCCGCACCGCCGAACGAGGAGACCCGATCATGAGCCGCCGTCGATTGACCCTCATCGTCGCGCTATTCGCCTTGAGTGGCGCCATCTACCTCGCCGCCTCCGAGGACGAGCCGACCACCGCCTCCGAGCTCGGTCCGGGACCCAAGCGGGTGCGCGTGGCGACGGTCGAGCGCGCCGCCGCGGAGCGTCCCCTGCGCTTCGCCGGCACCCTGCGCGCCGCCCGTCGCGCCCGCCTCGCCTTCACCCTCGGCGGCCGCCTGTCGCGGCGGCCGGTCGAGGTCGGCGATCGCGTCGGCCGCGGCCAGCTGCTCGCCGAGCTCGATCGTTCGGAGCTCGACAACGCCGTCGCCAGCGCCCGCGCCGCCGTCGGCGAGATCGTCGCCCGCCGCGTCCAGGCCGAACGCGACCGCGACCGGGTGGTGCAGCTCGCGGCGGCGCGGGCGGCGACGGAGGAGGAACGGGAGCGCGCCGAAGCCGCCTGCGAAGCCCTGGCGGCGAGCGAGGAGGCGGCGCGGGCGCGCCTGCGGGAGGCCGAGCGCCGGCTGCGGGAAGCCGCTCTCGAGGCGCCGTTCGCCGGCACCGTCACCGCGGTCTTGCTCGAGCCCGGCGAGCACGCCGTCGCCGGGCGAGCGGTGGTGGCGCTGGCGGGAGACGGCCCGCTCGAGGTCGAGGTCGAGGTGCCGGAGTCGGTCATCCAACGGCTGCGCAGAGCGAGCGCGGTGAGCGTCGAGCTGCCGGCCCTGGACGGCGTCGTCCTCGACGGCCGCGTCGCCTCGGCGGCGCGGGCGGCACCGTCGCCCGGCCATCTCTTCCCGGTGGTGGTGGCGCTCGACGAGGCCGGGCCGGCGGCCCCCGGCATGAGCGCCGAGGTGGTGGTGCACCTGGTCGAGGCGGATCTGCTGACCGTGCCGGTGGAGGCGGTGGTCGATCCCGGCGGCGCCCGGCCGGCGGTCTTCCGCCTGGCGCCGTCGAGCCCGGCGACAGTGGAGGAGGTGCGGATCGAGGTCGGCGCGCTGCTCGGCGATCGGGTGGTGGTGCGGGGCCCTCTCGCCGCCGGCGATCGGGTGGTGGTCGGCGGCCAGAGCGGTCTCCTCGACGGCGACCCGGTGGAGGTCGAGGGGTAGATCATGAGCGCCCTGCCCAAGCTCCTTCACCGGCGGCGGCTGATCGTCGCCACCGCCCTCTTGCTGGCGGTCGCCGGGGTGGCGTCCTGGCACACCATGCCGCGCGAGGAGGACCCCCGCTTCCCGTCGCGCAACGGGCTCCTGGTGGTGCGCTTTCCGGGCGCCGACCCGGAAACCGTCGAGCGGCTGATCCTCGAGCCCCTGGAAGAGCATCTGGCCGAAGTCGCCCCGCTGGCCGAGGTCTACGCCACGGCGCGCAACGGCGTGGCGGTGGTCCACCTCGACCTGGCGGACGAGATCTACGACACCGCCGCTGCCTGGGACGAGGTCGAGGACGCCATCGCCGCCGCCGAGGCCGACTTCCCCGCCGGCGCCGTCGCCGATCCCCTCGACGACGAGGTCTCCCTCGAGGAAGCCATCGTCCTGGCGCTGACCGGCTCGGCCGATCCGCTGGCGTTGACCGCGGCGGCCGAGCGTCTCAAGCGGTCCCTCCTCGCCCTCGACGGGGTGCGCAAGGTCAAGCTGATCGGCGACCCGGGGGAACAGATCACCATCGAGTACGACGACGCCACCGCCCGCCGTCTCGGCATCGATCCACGCCTCCTCGGCCTGCAGCTCGCCGGCCGCAGCCGCATCCTCCCCGGCGGCCTCATCCACCTCGGCCGGCGCACCGCCAACCTCCAGCCCCTGACCGACTTCCGCTCGCTGGAGGAGATCGCCGCGACGCCGGTGCTCCTGCCCTCCGGCGCCGCCGTGCCCCTCGACCAGCTGGCGCGCGTGCGGCGCGGGCCGCGCGAGCCGGCACGCGAACGCATGCGGGTCGACGGCGAGCTGGCGGTGGGCCTGGGGATCGTGCCCAGCAACGGCCTCGACCGCATCGCCTTCGGCCGTCAGGTACGCCGGCTGATCGCCCAGCAGGCCCCCGCCCTGGCGCCCCTGCAGGTGGTGGAGGTGGCCTTTCAACCCGACCAGGTCGAACGCCGCCTGCGCGGTCTGAGCCGCTCCCTGCTCTACGCCATCGCCATCGTCGCGGCGGTGCTCTTCGTCGCCATGGGGCCGCGCCTCGGGCTGGTGGTGGTGCTGGTGGTGCCGCTGGTCACCTTCGCCTCCCTCGCCCTCTACGCCTTCGGTGGCGGCATCCTGCACCAGATCTCGATCGCCGCCCTGGTCATCGCCCTCGGCATGCTGGTCGACAACGCGATCGTCGTCGCCGAGGGCATCCAGTACCGGCTCGATCGGGGCGAGCCGCCGCGCCAGGCGGCGGTCAAGACGGTCGAAGAGCTCGCCCTGCCCCTCGCCACCGCCACCGGCACCACCCTCGCCGCCTTCGTCCCCATGCTGCTGTCGAAGGGGCCGACCGGCGACTTCACCCGCTCCCTGCCGGTGCTGATCATGCTCACCCTGAGCGTCAGCTACCTCTTCGCCGTGCTGGTGACGCCGGTCCTGGGAGAGCTCCTGCTGCGGCCGCGGGGCGACGCCGCGGAGGGCCGCTTGACGCGCTGGCTCGCCCCCCTGGCCGGGCTCGCCGTGCGCCGGGCCGGGCGGGTGCTGGCCGGCGCCCTGCTGCTGGTGGTGGCGGCGGCGGCGGGCAGCACGCTGATCAAACGCCAGTTCTTTCCCACCGGCGATCGCGCCATGGTGGTGGTCGATCTGGAGATGCCCGAAGGCACCCATCTGGAGGCGACCTCGGAGGCCGCCCGGCGCTTCGAGGAGGCCCTGGCAGCGCATCCCGACAGCGGCCGCATCACCACCTTCATCGGCCGCTCGACGCCGCGCTTCTACTACAACCTGAGCCCGATCCCGGCCAGCCCCCACCTGGCCCAGATGATGGTCGAAACCTCCAGCTCAGCCGCCACCTACCGCCTGGTCGAGCACGTCCGCCAGCTCGGCCACGACCTGCTGCCCGAGGCGGTGGTGGTGGCGCGGCGGCTGGAGCAGGGACCGCCGATCGAGGCGCCGATCGAGGTACGCCTGTGGGGCGAGGAGCTGGCGCAGCTGGAGACCGCCGCCGACGCGGTGCTGGCGGAGATGCGGACCGTCGCCGGCACCCGCGACGTACGCCACAACCTCGGCTTGGGGGTGCCGTCGGTGCGGTTTGCGGTCGACGACGCGGCCGCCGCCCGCTTCGGCCTGTCGCGTGCCGACGTCGGCCTGGCGCTTCTCGGCCGCACCTTGGGAGCGGAGGTGGGTCAATTCCGCATGAGCGAGGATCCGGTGCCGATCCTGGTGCGGTCGCGCGACGGCGAGCGGTTCCCGGCGGCCGACCTTCCCGCGGTCGACGTCGCCACCCCCGGCGGCCGGCCGGTGCCCCTGTCGCAGGTGGCGCGGCTCGAGGTCGCCTGGCAGCCGGCGGCGATCTACCACCGCGACGGGCGACGCGAGGTGCGGGTGATGGCGCAGCTCGCCCGCGGCACCACCTTCAGCGAGGTGCTCGACGCCCTGCGCCCGCGGCTGGCGGCGGTCGCGCTGCCGCCGGGGGTCGAGCTGGCCTACGCCGGCGAAGCGGCGGAGTCGGGCAAGGCCAACGCCGCCATCCTGCGCGCCCTGCCCCTCGGCACCATCCTGCTGCTCTTCTTCCTGCTGGTGGAGTTCAACTCCTTCCGCCGGGTGGCGATCGTGCTGGTCACCGTGCCGCTGGCCGCCACCGGGGTGGTGCCCGGGCTGCTGCTGTCGGGCCAGCCCTTCGGCTTCATGTCGTTGCTCGGCATCTTCTCCCTGGTCGGCATCGTGGTCAACAACGCCATCGTCCTCCTCGACCGGGTGGAGAGCCAGCGCGCTGCCGGCGTCCCCCTGGAACAGGCCTTGATCGATGCGGTGCGCCGGCGCACGCGGCCGATCCTGCTGACCATGGCGACCACCGTCGCCGGTCTGCTGCCCCTCGCCCTCTCCCCCGCCCCCCTGTGGCCGCCGATGGCCTGGTCGATGATCTCCGGCCTCGCCGCCTCGACGCTCTTGACCCTGCTGGTGGTGCCGGCGCTCTACAAGATGCTCTTCTGCCACGGCACGGGAGACTGGATCCGCGGTCGCACGGCGCATCAGACCGCCTGCGGCGTGCTGCTCGTGGCCCTCGCCCTGCCCCAGGCGGTCCCGGCGGCGGCCCCACCCGCCGGGGAGGACGAACCCGCCGCCGCCACCGCCGGCGACGCGGCCGGCACGGCGGCGACCGGCGGCGCGATCACCCTGACGTTGGAGGAAGCGATGGCGCGGGCACGGCAGCGGCCGCGGGCGCAGGC
>RFGL01000283.1 GCA_003697015.1 Acidobacteriota bacterium
CGTTGAAGATCACCCCCGGCGCCGCGCCGGGGAGCAACAATTGGGCGGTCGGCCCCGGCCGCACCGCCTCCGGCGGAGCGTTGATCGCCAACGATCCCCACCTCGGCTACGCCCTGCCCGGGGTCTGGTACCAGGCCCTCCTGCGCTGCCCGACCTACGACGCCGCCGGCATGACCCTGCCCGGCCTGCCGGCGGTGGTGCTCGGCCGCGGCCCCTACGCCGCCTGGGCCTTCACCAGCACCATGCTCGACGAGCAGGACCTCTTCTTCGAAGAGCTCGACGACGCCGGCGAGCGCTACCGCCGCGGCGACGCCTGGCTGCCCCTCGAGGTCGAGCGGGTGGCGATCGCCGTCCGCGGCCGCAAGCCCCAGGCGCTGGTGCTGCGCAGCACCGACCGCGGGCCGCTCTTCGAGGCCGACCCCGAGCAGGGTCTGCCGCCGCGCTCCCTGACCTGGGCGAGCCACTTCGGCGGCGATCTGATGAGCGCCTTCTTCGTCCTCGCCGGCGCCCGCACCCCCGGCGAGGTCGAAGAGGGCATCGCCGGCTACGTCGCCCCGGCGCAGAACCTGGTGATGGCCTTCGCCGACGGCACCCTCTACCAGACCGTCATCGGCCGCCTGCCGGCCCGCCGCAGCGGCGACGGACGCCTGCCGTCGCCGGGCTGGGATCCGGCCTACGGCTGGGACGGTTTTCTGCCGCGCACGGCCAACCCGCGCCGGCTGTTCGAGCCCCCCACCGACGCCGTGCTGGTGAGCGCCAACAACGACGTACGGCCGCCGGGCTATGCCCAGCGCCTGCCGGCGGACTTCTTCCCACCCTTCCGCGCCGACCGCATCCGAGAGCGCCTGCTCGAGCGCCGCGATTGGGACTTCGAAGCCACCGCCGAGCTGGAAAGCGACGTGACCTCGCGCTACGCCCGGCAGCTGGTCGCCGCCCTCGCCGGCGCCGAGCTCTCGGGCGACGCCGCCCGCGCCCGCGACGCCCTCGTCGCCTGGGACGGGGAGCTCGCCCGGCGCGGCGCCGCGGCCCTCTTCGCCTTGGTCGAGCGCCAGCTCCAGGGCGCTGCCTTCAGCGACGAGGCGCGCCACTTCGCCGTGCCCTTCCCCGGCGGCCCCGACCCCTTGCTGCGCCTGCTCCAGGGGCGCCTCGACCCGGCCTGGCTCGACGACGTCGCCACGCCGGACGTCGAGGGCCGCGACGAGATCCTCGAACGCGCCCTGGCGGCCGCCTGGCGCCAGGGGGTGAAGCGCTGGGGGGAGGACGTCGAGGAGTGGGACTACGGCAGCCTCCACGCCCTCACCCTGCGCCACCGTCTCGACGCCGTGCCCGTCCTCGGCCGGCTGCTGCGCCGCGGCCCCTTCCCGCTGCCCGGCTCGGGCAATACGGTGGCCGCCTTCGGCAGCCGCTGGCAGGGGGGAAGCCTGCCGGTGATCTACGGTCCGTCGATGCGCTGGATCGTCGACTGGGGACTGCCGGAGGCGGCCCGCGCCGGGCTGCCCGGCGGCCAGTCCGGGCACCTCGCCGATTCCCACTACGACGATCAGATCGAAGACTTCCTCGCCGGGCGCCTGCACCCCGCTCCGTGGTCCGAGCAGGCGATCGCCCGCGCCACCGTCTCCGAGCTCATCCTGCTGCCATGACCGATCCCGCCACCGCCGGCGCCGGCGCCATCAACCGCGACCTGGAGCAGCACGCGCCGGCGATCTACCGCTGCTTGTCGCCCCTCGGCCGGCGGCTCTTCTATCCCCCCGGCATCCCGCAGCAGGCGGCGGAGGCCCGCGGCGTCACCTACAACGGCACCATCGGCCAGATCACCGACGGCCACGGCGGCGCCCTGCCCCTCCCCGCCCTGGCCGATCTCCTCCACCTGGCCGGCCACGACCGCGACCGCGCCTTCCTCTACTCGCCGGTCGACGGCATCGGCGAGCTGCGCCGGGCGTGGCGGGCGCGCCAGCGGCGCGGGGTCGAAGCCGGGCGGCCGTCGAGTCTGCCCCTGGTCACCATCGGCCTCACCCACGCCCTGTCGATGGCCGCCGACCTCTTCGGCGGCGACGGCCGGCCGGTGGCGATCCCGGCGCCGCTGTGGGGCAACTACCGCCAGACCTTCGCCCTGCGCACCGGCGCCGAGATCCTCAGCGCGCCGGCGGTGGTCGAAGGCCGCTTCAATCCCCACGCCGTCGCCCAGGCCCTCGACGGCGTGGCGCCGGGCGAGCCCGCCCTGGTGGTGCTGAACGCACCGTCGAATCCCTACGGCTACATGCCGGATGCCGGCGAACGCCGGGCGCTCGTCGACTCCCTGCTGCACCTCGCCGACCGGCGGCCGCTGGTGGTGCTGTGCGACGACGCCTACGCCGGGCTGGTCTACGGCGACGTGCCCGCCACCTCCCTGTTCTGGGATCTGACCGGGGTCCACCCCGATCTGCTGGCGGTCAAGATCGACGGGGTGACCAAGGAGCTGTCCTTCTTCGGCGGCCGGGTGGGGTTCCTGACCTTCGGCGTCGAGCAGGGCTCGGCGGTCGAGGCGGCGCTGGCGAGCAAGGTGAAGTCGCTGATCCGATCCACCGTCGGCTCGCCGGTGGCCGCCACCCAGATGATGGTGCTGAAAGCGCTCCGGGATCCGCGGGTCGAACGCCAGATCGACGCCGTGCGGCGGCGCATCGCCGCGCGTCACCGGGTACTGCAGGAAGCCCTCGCCACCACCGATCCGGCGCTGCTCAAGCCCTGGCCGTCCAACGCCGGCCTCTTCACCCTGCTCGAGCTGCCCGCAGGCGTCGACCCCGAAACCCTCCGCCGCCACCTGCTCGCCCACCACGACGCCGGCCTGGTGTCGGTGCGGCCGCGCTTTATCCGCATCGCCTTCTGCTCGGTGGCGCAAGACGCCTTGCCGGAGCTCGTGCGCCGACTCGAGCGCGGGGTGCGGGAGCTGCTCTGAGCCGTCGCCGGCGCGCTCCCTAGCCGTCGAGGACCGGCAGGGGGATGGTCTGGGTGATCGACTGGCGGGCGCCGACCCGCGGCAGGATGAGGCGGACGGTGGTGCCCTGGCCGGGGGAGCTGTCGACCTCCAGCTTGCCGTCGTGGTTGCGGGCGATGCGTTCGACGATCGCCAGCCCGAGGCCGGTGCCGCCCTTGCGGGTGGAGAAGAAGATGTCGAACATGCGATCCTTCGTCTCCTGGCTCATGCCGGCGCCGTTGTCCTTGACCTCCAGCACCACCGACGAGCCCTGGCGGCGGGCGATCAGCAGCACCCGCGGCCGGCGGTCGAGGCGCTCGGTCGCCTGCAGGGCGTTCTGGGTCAGGTTGAGCAGCAGCTGGCGCATCTGCCCCCGGTCGACCTTCACCCGCGCGCCGTCGCTCTTGTCTTCGACCAGCACCTCGGCGCCGCGCGCCCGGATCTCGCTGTCGAGCACCGAACGGACGTCCTCCAGCAGCTCCGCCGCCGGCACCTCCTCGAGCTCGAGGGCGCGCGGCCGGGCGTAGGACAGGAAGTCGGTGACCAGGCGCTCGAGGCGGCTGATCTCCGCCTGGGTGATCGCCAGCAGGCGCCCCGCCGAGCCGCCGAGCGCGCCGCCCTGAGCCTCCTCGTCGAGCATCTGCATGTTGAGGTTGAGGGCGTTCAAGGGGTTGCGGATCTCGTGCGCCAGGCCCGACGCCAGGGTGCCGATGTAGGCCATGCGCTCGGCCTCGAGGGCCTGCTCCTCGAGTTGCCGGCCGCGCCTCAGAAGCCACCAGATGGCGGCGATGGCGGCCAGCAGCAGGGTGACGGTGACCAGGCCGATCAAGGAGGCGCGGCGGATCAGGTCGCGGCGCAGCACCGCGACCCGCCGCTGCAGCTGCTCGCGGCTCAGGCCGAGCACCAGGGTCCCGAGGTCGCCGATCGGGATCTCCAGCTCCTCCAGCCCGGCGGCGGACTCGGGGTTGAGCTCCAGGCTGTCGCCGGGCGCCACCTGCGGCACGTCCTCCGGCTCCTCGCCGCCCACCGGCACCGACTCCGTGGAGACCTGGGAGACCACCACCCCCTGGGCGTCGCGCACCTCGACCTTGCGCACGATCTCGTGCTCGCGCAGCATCGAGGCCATGTAGCGCTGGGTGACCTGCACCGACATCACCACCCACAGGTCCTGACCGTGGATCTCCGCCTGTTTCTCCAGTTCGCGCACCACCGGCGCGGCGTCTTCGCGGGTCTCCAGGAAGACCTTCTCCAGCTCGCGCTGGGACAGGGTGTCGAAGATCAGATACCCGAAGAGCGCGATGTCGAAAACGACGAAGAGGCCGAAGACGATCAGGCCGATCAACAAGCGGCGAGCGGTGAGGAACGAGTCGCGCCGCGCCATGGCTGGGAGCATAGCACCGCAGCCTCGGACGGCCGTTTGACCACCGTCGAGCGAACCGATACCATGCCGCCAGCCGAGGACCCGTGGTAGTGCACATCGACCGTCTGATCACCTGCCGGCGCCAATCCGTCTGCGCTGCGGCCTTCCTGCTGGCACTCGGCCTGATCGCCGCCGGCTGCCGCCATCCGGCGGCGGACGGCGACGGCGGGCCTGGAGATCCTTCCCCGATGCGGAGCCCGGACACCATCGTGGTCGGCTACAGCACCGACATGACGTCGGTCAACGAGCTGATCAGCCCGAATACCGCCCTGCACACCGCCCTGCATTACTTCATGCTCTTCATGCCGCTGCTGAAAGAGCAGCCGGACTTCGCCACCGGGCCGCCGACCTGGAAGCCCCTCCTCGCCCGCTCCTGGCGGTTCAGCGACGACCGCCGCCAGCTGACCTTCGAGCTGCGACCCGATGCGGTGTGGAGCGATGGCGAGCCGATCACCGCCGACGACGTGTACTGGACCTGGCAGGCCCAGATCCACCCGGCGGTGGCCTGGGGCAGCGCCGTCATCAAGCGACACATCGTCGACGTCGAGGTGCTCGATCCCCACACCGTGCGCGTTTATTTCGATCGCCCCTACGCCAATCAGCTGATCGACGTCGCCGGCTCCGGCGTCGTCCTGCCGCGCCACGCGTGGAGCGCCCTGCCCTTCGAGCAATGGCGGGCCAATCCGCAGTGGTTCGCCGACCACCTGGTGACCAGCGGCCCCTTGACCCTCGAGCGGTGGCAGCCGGGGGAGCGCATCGTATTGCGTCGCAACGAGCGCTACTTCGCCGGCGATCCGCCGTCCTACGAGCGGCTGGTGCTCCTCGTCATCCCGGACGAGAACACCCGCCTCGCCCACCTGCGCCGCGGCGACGTCCACCTGATCGAGGTCATGCCGGCGTCCGCCGCACGGCTGGCGGGCGAGCCGGCGATCACCATCGAGCGCTACCCGACGCGGCAGATCGTCTTTATCGCCTGGAACCACCTGCGGCCGCCGTTCGACGACCCGCGGGTGCGCCGCGCCCTGACCATGGCGATAAACCGCCAGCAGATCATCGACACCCTCTATCACGGCTACGCCCTGCCCACCGCTACCTGGTACGGCAACGACACCTGGCTCAGCCACGGCGACCTCCAGCCGCTGCCCTACGATCCGCAAGCGGCGCGCCAGCTGCTCGCCGAAGCCGGCTTCGCCGATGACGACGGGGACGGCATCCTCGAGCGCGACGGCCGCCCCTTCCGCTTCGAGCTGCTGACCAACGAGGACAACCAGACCCGCGGCGACATCATGGTGATGGTGCAGGAGCAGCTGAAGAAGGTCGGCGTGGCGGTGGACACCCAGCTGCTGGAGTTCAACACCCTGGTCGCCCGCGAGCTCGCCCATCAATACGACGCCGCGGTGTCGTCCTACGGCATCGATACCAGCTTCGATCTCTCCGGCATCCTCCACAGCAAGGCCACCCGCACGCTCAACGTCATGTCCTACTCCAATCCCGAGGTCGACCGGCTGCTGGAGGAGATCCAGGCGGCGATCGATCCGCTGGCGACGAAGCCCCTCCACCTGCGGCTTCAGGAGCTGGTCCATCGCGATCAGCCGGCCACCCTCCTCTACCAGCCGCAGCGACTGATCGCCTACCGCGGCCTGAGCAACGTCGAGCCCACGCCGCTGTCGGTGTTCTGGAACGTCGCCTCGTGGCGCCTCGAGCCCGAGCCCTAGCCGGCTCGCCGCGGTCGTGATCACCGCCCTCTTCGTTCTCCGCCGCATCCTTTCCGCGCTGCTGCTCCTCGCGCTGGTGCTGAGCGCCACCTTCTTCCTCATCCACCTGGCGCCGGGGGACCCGACCACCCTGCTCGCCGTCGACCCGCGGGTGCCGCCCGAGCACCGCCAGCGCCTGCTCGAGCTCTACGGGCTCGACCAACCCCTCGGCGTGCAGTACCTGCGCTGGCTCGAAGCGGTGGCGCTGCACGGCGACTGGGGCCGCTCCTACTCCCTCGGCCGGCCGGTGACCGAGATCCTCGCCGAGAGCCTGCCCAATACCGTCTGGCTGGTCTGCGGCACCCTGCTCGTCCAATACGGCTTCGGCCTGCTGCTCGGCATCGCCGCGGCGACCCGCCGCGACGGCCTGCTCGATCATCAGATCCGCGCCGTCTCCCTGCTGCTCTTCGCCCTGCCGTCGTTCTGGCTGGCGCTGATGGCGATCGAGGGGCTGTCGGTACGCCTCGACCTCTTCCCCGCCAGCGGCATGCGCTCCCTCGACGCCGACGTCCTGCCGGCCGTCGTCCGGCTGGCGGACCGCCTGCACCACCTGGCCCTGCCCGCCCTGGTGCTCGGCCTGTCGGGGTGCGGCCAGATCGCCCGCCTGGTGCGCAACGGGCTGATCGAGGTGCTGAGCCAGGACTACGTCCGCGCCGCCCGCGCCCGCGGTCTCTCCCCCGGCCGGGTGCTGTGGGTCCACGCGCTGCCCAACGCCCTCGGCCCGGTGGTCCAGGGCTTCGGCGTCGTGTTGCCGTCCCTGCTCAGCGGCGCGCTGATCATCGAGGCGATCTTCGCCTGGCCGGGGGTCGGCCGGGTGGCCTACCGCGCGATCCTGAGCCGCGACTACCCGATGGTGCTGGCGACCACCGCCCTCGCCGCCGCCCTGGTGGTGCTCGGCTCCCTGCTCGCCGACCTGCTGCACGCCTGGCTCGACCCGCGGGTACGGGAGTCCCATGCCTGAGCGGCGCCGGCTGCCCCTCTTCTCCGCCGCCGCCGTGCTGGCGGCGCTCATGCTCGGCGGCCTCGCCGCGCCGTGGCTGGCGCCCTTCGATCCCGCCACCCAGCTCGACCCGCCGGCGGGCAGCCGCCTGCCGCCCCTCAGCCTGCGTTACGTCGTGCCCCTGGCCAACGGCGGGGTCCTTCTCGCCGAGGACCTGCACCGGCACGACGGCGGCCTCGAGATCAGCCACCGGGGAGAGACCGTGACCCTGCGCCGCGACGAGATCGGCCGCGGCGAGATCCGGCGGCGGATCTTTCTCCTCGGCACCGACGAGGTCGGTCGCGACGTCCTCTCGCGGCTGCTCTACGGCGCCCGTCTCACCTTCCTCATCGCCTTCAGCGCCATCGCCCTGATGACCGCGATCGGCGTCAGCGTCGGCACCCTCGCCGCTCTCGGCGGCCGGCTGCTCGACGCCGTCTTGATGCGCCTGGTCGACGGGCTGCTGGCCTTCCCCTGGATTTTCCTCCTGATCACCCTGGTCGCCCTGTGGGGCTCCGACCTCACCACCCTGGTGCTGGTGATCGGCATGAGCGGCTGGATGTCGATCAGCCGCCTGGTGCGAGCGGAGGTCCTGAGCCTCGCGCAGCGCGACTTCGTGCTCGCCGCCCGCGCCCTCGGCGCCGGCCCGCTGCGCATCTTCCTGCGCCACATGGTGCCCCACCTGGCGACGCCGCTGGTGGTGCAGATGGCCCTCGGCGTCGCCGGCGTCATCTCCACCGAGGCGGCGCTGTCGTTCCTCGGCCTGGGGGTGGCGCCGCCGCAGGCCAGCTGGGGCAGAATGATCGCCGAGAACGGCGATCGGATGCTCGACGCCTGGTGGGCTTCCCTCTTTCCCGCCCTCGCCCTGGTGCTGACCGTCATCGCCCTCAACCTGATCGGCGACGGCCTGCGCGACGCTCTCGATCCGCGCAGCCGCAGCAGCTCCTAGACCTAGACCGTGCGCACCCGCGATTTCGACTACGCCCTGCCGCCGGCGGCCATCGCCCAGCGCCCCGCGCCGCGCGGCACCAGCCGCCTGCTGGTGCTCGACGCCGAGGGCGAGGAGCGCCACCGCCGGATCAGCGACCTTCCCGATCTGCTCGAGCCCGGCGATCTCTTGGTGGTCAACGACACGCGGGTGATCCCGGCGCGCCTCCTCGGCCGCCGCCTGCCCGGCGGCGGGCGGGTGGAGCTGCTGCTGGTGGCGGCGGCGCGGGGGGCGCCCTTCACCTGGGAGGTGCTGATGAAGCCGGCCCGGCGGCTGAGCGAAGGTACCCGCCTGGTCTTCGGCGAGGGCGCGGGGCGGGCGCCCCTCGAGGCGGTGGTCGCCGAGCGCGACGCCGGCGGACGCGGCAGGGTGCGCTTCGCCGACGATCCGCTGCCGCGCCTCGACGAGCTCGGCCACGTGCCCCTGCCCCCCTACGTCAAACGGCCCGACGACCCCTCCGACCGCCACGACTACCAGACCATCTTCGCCCGCCGGCCGGGGGCGGTGGCGGCGCCCACCGCCGGCCTGCACTTCACCCCCGAGCTGCTCCACCGGCTGGAGACGAGGGGGATCGAGCGGACCGCGCTCACCCTGCACGTCGGCATCGGCACTTTCCAGCCGGTGACCGCCGAGCGCGTCGAGCAGCACCGCATGGGCAGCGAGCGCTACGAGATCTCGGCCGCCGCCGCCGAGGCCATCGCCCGCACCCGGCGGCGCGGCGGCCGGGTGGTGGCGGTCGGCACCACCGTCGTCCGCACCCTGGAAACCGCTGCCCGCGACGACGGTACGGTCGCCGCCGGCAGCGGCGTCACCGAGCTCTTCATCTACCCCGGCTTCCGCTTTCGGGTGGTCGACTGGCTGCTGACCAACTTCCACCTCCCCCGTTCCACCCTGTTGATGCTGGTCAGCGCCTTCGCCGGCCGGCGGCGCCTTCTCGCCGCCTACCGCGAGGCGATCGAGCGCGGCTACCGCTTCTATTCCTACGGCGACGCCATGCTCGCCTCGCGCCGCCCCTGAGGAGGCCGCGCCTCGGCCGGCCGCGCCTCAGCCGGCCGCGCCTCAGCCGGCCGCGCCTCAGCCGCCGACGTTGGGCCGGCGCGGCGGGCGCTGCATGCCGCGGAAGCTGACCGGCACGAGGAAGAAGACGCCGTAGACGGCGAAGGCGTAGAGCGGAACCAGGGGAGCCGCCGTCTGCGTCGCCAGCGGCGCCGCGACCCGCAGCAGGTAGACGAAGGCCGGGGGCCCGAGGAGGTAGACCAGGAGCAGGCGGCGGCGATGGCGCCGGGAATCCGGCGACCGCAGGCGGACGACGAAGACGTTGCCGGCCAGCCAGCCGAGGACGGCGGCGACGCTGTAGAGGGGATAGAGGCCGAGATCGACCAGACCGGCGAGCAGCTCGGGCCGCAGCTGCGCCACCACCACCAGGGCCCAGACCACCGACGCCGAGACGCCGAGCAGATACTCCGGCCGGGTCAAGAGGCTCACCCGTCCTGGCTGATGAGCTTCTCGTAGCCCTCGGCGTCGAGCAGCTCGCCGAGCTCGTCGGCCGACGCCATGCGCAGCTTCGCCAGCCAGCCGGCGCCGTAGGGATCGTCGTTGACCTTCTCCGGATGGTCATCGAGCGTCTCGTTGACCTCGACGATCTCGCCGCCGACCGGGGTGTAGATCTCGGCCACCGCCTTGACCGACTCGATGGTGCCGATCTCGTCGCCGGCGGCGAAGCTCTGGCCGACCTCCGGCAGCTCGACGTAGACCACCTCGCCGAGCTCGGACTGGGCGAAATCGGTGATGCCGAGGACGCAGAGATCGTCCTCCACGACGCGGATCCACTCGTGGTTCTTGGAATACAGGCAGTCCTTGGGAACCATCGCTCTCCTCTCCGTTCGCGCACCAGCGCGGTTCTGCGTCCGACCTCCGCTGCCGGCGGCGGCATGCTGGCGGCGACGGCAGCGCCATCCGCCGGCAGCCGTCAGCGGCGATGATAAAACGGCAACGGCACCACCGCCGCCTCGAGCAGGCGGTTGCGCACCTCGACGCCGAGAGCGGTCCCCGGCTCGGCCAGGGCAGCGGGCACGTAGGTGGTGCCGATCGCCCGCTCCAGGGTCGGGCTCCAGGTGCCGCTGGCGACCGTGCCCACCGGCCGGCCGCCGGCGATCACCCGGCAGCCGGGCCGGGCGATGCCTTTGCCTTTGATCTCGAAGCCGACCAGCCGTTCCTCCACCCCCCGCTGGCGCTGCTCGACGAGCGCCTGGCGACCGATGAAATCGCCCTTGCCGAGCTTCACCACCCAACCGAGACCGGCCTCGTAGGGAGTGCGGCGTTGGTCGATCTCATGGCCGTAGAGCGCCATGCCCGCCTCCAGCCGCAGGGTGTCGCGCGCCCCGAGGCCGGCCGGCACCAGGCCGTCCGCCTCGCCGTCCGCCAGCAGGGTGCGCCAGACGACGGGCGCCGACGGCGGTGCCAGATAGAGCTCGAAGCCGTCCTCGCCGGTGTAGCCGGTACGCGACACGATCGCCTCCTCGCCGCAGACCGTACCGCGGGCGAAGCGGTAGTAGCGGATGGCGCCGAGGTCGAGGGGGGTGTGGCGGGCGAGGATCGCCGCCGCCTTCGGCCCCTGGAGGGCGAGGAGGGCGAAGTCGTCGCTCTGATCTTCGATGGTGCAGTCCGGATGCTCGTGACCGCGGATCCAGGCGACGTCCTGCTCCCGGTTGGCGGCGTTGACCACCATCAGGTAGTCGTCCTCCGCCAGCATGTAGAGCAGCACGTCGTCGAGGTAGGTCCCGCGCTCGCTGAGCAGCCCCGAGTAGTGGGCGCGACCGGGTTTGAGCTTGGCGACGTCGTTGGGGGTGAGGTATTGCAGGAAGGCCTTCGCCCCCGGGCCGCGAAAGCGGATCTCCCCCATGTGGGAGACGTCGAAGAGACCGGCCGCCCGGCGCACCGCACGGTGCTCGGCGATGACGTCGGTATAGCGTACCGGCAGCTGCCAGCCGGCGAAGTCGACCATGCGACCGCCGGCCTTCAGGTGCTCGTCGTAGAGCGGCGTGCGCTGGGGCTGGGATTGCTCGGCCATGGGTTCGGGCTCCGTTACCGGGATCGCGCGGCGGACGTTATCATGCACCGGCGATGGCGAGCGCCCCCGATTCCGACCCCGAGCTCGAGCTCGACGAGCACAAGGCGGACCACACCCCGGAAGCGATCCAGCGCCGGCTGCGGTCGCGGCCGCGCCAGAGCTACCTCAGCGACTGGATCTACGGCGCCATCGACGGCACGGTGACCACCTTCGCGGTGGTTTCGGGGGTGGTCGGGGCGCAGCTCGCCCCGGGCATCGTCGTCATCCTCGGCTTCGCCAACCTCTTCGGCGACGGCTTCAGCATGGCGGTGTCGAACTTCCTCGGTACCCGGGCCGACGAGCAGCTGCGGCAGAAGCAGCGCCGGGTCGAGCGCCAGCACATCGCCCGCTATCCCGCCGGGGAACGGGAGGAGATCCGTCAGATCTTCGCCGGCAAAGGATTCGCCGGCGACACCCTGGAGCACATCGTCGAGGTGATCACCGCCGACGAGGACCGCTGGGTCGACACCATGCTCACCGACGAGCTCGGCCTGCCCCTCGAGGGGCGCAGCCCCTGGCATGCCGCCGCCGCCACCTTCGCCAGCTTCATCCTGGTCGGCGTGCTGCCCCTCCTGGCCTACCTCTACCAGGTGCTGGCGCCGGCGACGGCGCGCCTCGAGCAACCCTTCCTGTGGAGCTCGCTGCTGACCGGCATCGCCTTCTTCACCGTCGGCGCCCTGAAGAGCCGGGTGGTCGAGGAGCGGTTCTGGCGCTCCGGCCTCGAGACCCTCCTGGTCGGCGGCAGTGCCGCCGCCATCGCCTACGGCATCGGCGTCATGCTGCGCGGCCTGGCGGACGCCATCTGAGGCCCGCTACTCCTCCCCCACCCGCACCACCAGTTTGCCGGTATTGGAACCGTCGAAGAGCTTGAGCAGCGCCCGCGGCGCGTTCTCCAGCCCGTCGACGACGTCGAAGCGCGCCTTGAGCTTGCCCTCCGCCAGCCAGCGCGCCATCGGCCCCAGGGCCTCGGCGAAACGCGGCACGTAATCGAGTACCACGAAGCCCTCCATGCGGGCGCGTTGCACCAGCAGCATGAGGTAGTTGCTCGGCCCGGCGATCGGCTCGGTGGCGTTGTACTGGGAGATGGCGCCGCAGATCACCACCCGCGCGCCGCGGTTGATGCGCCGCAGGGCGGCGTCGAGAACGGCGCCGCCGACGTTGTCGAAATAGACGTCGACGCCGTCCGGGCAGGCGTCGCGGATGGCGGCGTCGAGGTCGCCGGCGGTCTTGTAATTGATCGCCCCGTCCAGACCCAGCTCCTCGGTCAGCCAGCGGCACTTGTCGTCGCTGCCGGCGATGCCGACGGCGCGGCAACCGTGCAGCTTGGCGATCTGGCCGACCAGGGAACCGACCGCGCCGGCGCCGCCGGAGACCAGCACCGTGTCGTTCTCCTGCGGCCGGCCGACGTCGAGCAGGCCGAAGTAGGCGGTCATGCCGACCATGCCCAGGGGCCCGAGGGCGTCGAGGTAGGAGGCGGTGGCGGGCAGGGCGGTGAGCTCGCGGGCGGCGACGCGGGCGAAACGCTGCCAGCCGAGGGCGCCGGTGACCCGGTCGCCGGCCTGAAACCGCGGGTGCCGCGACTCCACCACCTCACCCGCCGCCAGACCGCGCATCACCTCGCCGATGGCCACCGGCGGGATGTAGGAGCGCCGGTCGTCCATCCAGCCCCGGGCCGCGGGATCGAGGGAGAGGTAGGCCACCTTCACCAGCACCTCGCCCTCGGCCGGCGGCTGGCAAGGCTCTTCGACCAGCTCGAAGTCGCTCTCGCGGGGCAGGCCGCGGGGGCGGGCGGCGAGGCGGACCTGAAGATTGTGAAGATTCTGCGTGCTCATCGTCGATCTCCTGCCGTCGTCGTTCCCCTGCCGGCGGTCGCCGGCGACGGGAGTATAGCGGCGGGCGGCCCATCCGCAGCCGCCGCCGATGATCCGATCCCGTGCCGCATGGGACGTTCTCCCCCGAGGGCCCCGTCCGCCGGCTCCACCGCCGGCGCGGTCCCCGCCGCCGCGACGTCGCGGCGCGAGGTCACCCAACCCCCCGGAGCTCTCATGCGCGGCGCGGCGCCTGTGGCGACGCGGGCAGGCGGCGCGATCGCGCGACTCCCTTCTCTGCCGGTTCCTGAAGGCGGGCGGCAAGCCCGCCTTTTTTTCATCCCGCCGGCGCGACGCGGGCGGTGAGGATCAGGCCGGCCGCCAGCAGTGCCAGCACGCCGCCCAGCAGGTAGGGCGCCGCCAGATGCAGATCGTAGAGCGCGCCGGCGGCGAGCGGTCCACTGGCGCGGGCGGCGGAGGCCAGGGATTGGGAGACGCCGAGCACCGTGCCCTGCTCGTCGCGGTCGCTGAGCTGCGACACCAGGGTGGTGAGGGAGGGGACCGCCAGACCCTGGCCCGCGGCCAGCGCACCGAGCACCGCCAGGGTGGCGGCCAGGGTCGGACCGAAGGGCAGGGCGGCGAGGGCGGCGGCCATCAACAGACCGCCGCAGACCGCCACCGGACGCACGCCGAAGCGGCGCGTGAGGCGGCCGACCAGCCCCCCCTGCACCGCGATCATCACCAACCCGGCGTAGGTCAGGACGAGGGCGAAGTCGCGCTCGCTCAAGCCGAAGCGGTCGGCGGAGAAGAAGGCGAAGGTGGTCTCCATGCCGACGAAGCTGAAGGTGACGAGGAAGATCGCCGCCAGCACCGGGCCGAGGTGCGGCCGGCGCAGGGCGGCGAGCCATCCCTCGCGCCGTTGCGGCGCGGCGTCGCCGGGATGGGATTCGCGCAGCTTGACGGCGGCGAAGGCGAGGTTGCCCGCCGACAGCCCGGCGGCGACGAAGGCCGAACCGGGAAAGCCCCAGCCGAGGGCCAGGACGCCGGCCCCGAGCACCGGACCGAAGACGAAACCGCTGCCGATCGAAGCGCCGAGCAGCCCCATGTAGCGAGCCCGTTCCTCCGGGCTGGTAACGTCGGCGACGTAGGCCTGGGCGGTGGCGATGCTGCCGCCGAAGAGACCGGCCAGCGCCCGCGCCAGGACCAGCGCCGGCAGGGCGTGCGCCAGGCCGCTGGCGACCATCGCCAGGGTCGCGCCGAGCAGGCTGAGAAGGAGCACCGGACGGCGGCCGAAGCGGTCCGACAGGCGGCCGAGGAAGGCCGCTCCGATCAGTTGGGCCAGGGAGTAGGAGGTGAAGAGGATGCCGAGCAACAGGCCCGACGCCCCCAGCTGGCGGGCGAAGTACGGCAACGAGGGCAGGATGATGCCGAAACCGAGCAGATCGAGGAAGACGACGAGATAGACCACCGCCAAGGAGGCGCGGTGCGGTCGGTCGGTCGGCGGCATGGCGTGGTCGATCGGGGGATGGGGATCGCGCGAGGGGCGTATGGTGTCACGTCCGCCGGCGGCCGGCAAGGTTGGCATCGAGCCGCTCGGAGTGCGACAATCCGGTCCACCGGCGGCCGCGCCGGTCGCCGTTTGTAGCACCTCCACCCTGAATCTCACGATGGCAGGCAAAGCCTATCTGACCCGGGTCATGGCGCTGATCGAGCGCCTCCAGCAGCTGCAGGTGGTGGTGCCCGAAGACACCGGCTACGTCGCCCTCGAGGACGGCCTGCTGCGCGACCTGACCAGCCTCCTGGAGGCGACCAGCACCCTGCTGGACGACGTCCGCCGCGGTTTCGAGGACGGCGCGCCCGCCCGCGACGGCGGCGGCGAGGCGGAGGACTCCGCCTCCCTGGCCGACATCGGCGCCCAGATCTCCAGCGAGCTGGCGGCGCGGGAGATCGCCGACCTGGCCTTCGTCGGCCGCAACCAGATCCTCGCCGCCCGCGACGGCTTTCTGCGCGCTCGGCAGCAGAGCTCGATGTGGGAGGTGATCTCCTACGCCGACGCCGGCCTGCGACGGATGGGCAAGGCGTTGATCGCCATCGAGTCGGCGCTGCGCGAGTACGAAGGCCTGCCGCCGGTCGAGCGCCGTTGGGACGACCTCGAGGACGCCGTCGAGATCCGCCGCACCTACGGTCAGTTCCGCCGCGCCATCCTGCGCGGCGGCGAGCCGGCGGACGACGAGCTGGAGACGCGCCTGCGCCGCGCCGCGCGCCGCATCGCCATCCTCCGCGATCTCCGGATCTACCCCTACCTGCGGATCGACGACCGGCGTCAGATCCGGAGCTTTCAGAAGCGCATCGCCGCCTGGCTCAAGAGCGATCCCGAAGACCCCGAACGGCTGGCGCAGGGCCGCCGCCTGTGGCAGGACCTGACGGCGTTCTCGCGCCTGCTGGCCCAGGTCAACAACCGCCAGAGCCTGCGCGAGCACGATCGGGTGGTGGTCGGGCGGTCGATCCGGGCGCTCTTCGTCCGCCGGCCGCTGCCGCGGCGCATGCCGGCGGAGGTGCTGGCCGGCCTGCAGACCCTGCTCGGCCGCGACGACGAGCTCGACGACCTCCTGCGCCAGCCCGAGCCGCCGCCGGTCGAGGCCTGGCGCGCCCCCCTGCTGCGGCTGCAGCACGAGCTCGACCAGGGCTACGGCGGCGAGGGATCCGCTCTGATCCTCTGAGGACGCCGCGATCTCCCCCCAAAAAAAAGCACCACAGGCGGCGCCTGTGGTGAGGAGCTTGGAAGATGGGTCCACCGGTAGCAGACCCGTCCGTCTATCAATGGGTAAGGAGGAGGGGCAAAAAATAGGCCGCGGAGGGATTCGTCACGGATCGAGCTCGGCTTCGAGCACCGCGCCGAGGGCGTCGAGCCGGCCGCTGCCGATCAGGCCGTTGAGCTCGAGAAGGCGCACCGCGCTCTTGGTCACCGCCTTCTCCACCTGGCTGCTGGCCGACGAGCTGCCGCCGGCATACCGATGGCGGACGAGGGCCACCGTACCGCTGACCAGCGGGGTGCTGAAGGAGGTGCCCCAGCCGGCGGCGAAGAGGCCGCCGGGGAAGGCCGAGATCACCCCCACCCCCGGAGCGGCGACGCTGACCAGCCCCGAGCCGTAGTTGGAGAAGTCGCCCAGCCGATCGTCGAGATCGGTCGCCGCCACGCCCAGGCTGGTGCCGAAGGCGGCGGGGTAGATCCGCTCGCGGCCGCCGTCGTTGCCGGCGGCGGCGACGCACACCACCCCCTTCTGGCGGGCGTAGTTGATCGCCTGCAGCAGCGCCGGCGACGGCTCGTCGATGCCGAAGCTCAGATTGATCACCTCGGCGCCGTTGTCGACCGCGAAGTAGATCGCTCGCACCACGTCGAAGAGGTGCCCGCTGCCGTCGTCGTCGAAGACCCGCAGGGGCATGATCCGCGCCTCCGGCGCCACCAGCCGCACCAGCCCCGCGACCATCGTGCCGTGGCCGAAGAAGGGCGGCAGCTCGAGGCCGCTCAAGGGGCCGGTGAGCACCGGATCGAAGAGCGGCGCCATGGTGCCGTTGAGCGGCAGGGGCTCGCCGCCGCCGGCGACGACGGTGGCGTTCGACTGCTCGAGGATCGCCCGCAGCGACTGCTCGAGGATCGCCCGCAGCGACTGCTCCAGGATCGCCCGCAGCGACTGCTCCAGGATCGCCCGCAGCGACTGCTCCAGGATCGCCCGCAGCGACTGCTCCAGGGCCGCCTGCTCGGCGGTGAGGAGGGGCTGCTCGGCGATGAAGTCGTAGCCCGCCACCAGGCTGCCCGCCAGCACCGGGTGGCCGGAATCGATGGCGGTGTCGATGACCGCCACCACGGCGGCGCCGCAGTCGCTGCTCTGCGCCTGCGCGGCGCCCACGCGGATCAGCTGCGCCGCGCCCTGCTCGCCGTAGCCGCGCCAGTGCTCGGCCTGGCGGCAGGGGGCGGCGGCGGTGCCGGCATTGAGC
>RFGL01000284.1 GCA_003697015.1 Acidobacteriota bacterium
GCCGTCGCCGGCCTCGCCCGCCGTCGCGCCGTCGTCGCCGGCCGCCGACTCGCTGCGGGGCTCGACGGCGGTCGCGTCAGCCTGGGCAGTGCCGCCGTCGTCGCCAGGAGGCTCGGCGTCCGCGGTGACTCCGGGCACGTCGACCCGCGAAGCGGGCGGATGCGGCCCCAAGACCGCCGCCGGCGCTGCGGCTGGCGGCGGCGAGGCGGCCGCCGCCTGGACGTCGGCCGGTACGGCGCCGGCGAGCAGCCCGGAGCGGCGGGCGAGGAAAGCGAGAGCGAGGCCGCAGAAGCCGTAGAGCAGCCACCAGCCGAAGGCCAGGGACCACCACGGCCCTTGCGGCTCGCCGGCCGCCACCACCACGGTGATCACCAGCAGCGGGCCGCGGAAGATCCACGCCGTCCAGCCGGCGGCCAGGCCGTCGAGCCACCAGCGGCCGCAGCGGCCGTGAAGCAGCAGGAAGAAGGCCAGGAGACCGCCGGCCTCGAGCAGCCAGGTACCGAAGACCACCCGTCCGGGCAGGGTGCCGTCGGTAAAGAGCGCCAGGCGGATCACGGCGCCGGTGCTCGGCGCCAGGTCGAGGGTCTCGGCGACGGCGCCGAAGAGTGCCAGGATCAGCAAGAGGAGCGGCAGGGCGTAGGTGGCGAATCGCAGCAAGGTGGGCACATGGTAGCGGAAAACCGGCCGCGGATCGACCCTCAAGGAGCGCTCAGAAAGCGCCGCCCCGCCGGCCGGCCAGCCGGGTGAGCGCCCAGCCGAGGAGAATCGCCAGCGCCGCCGCCAGGACGAGGCGCTGCCGGGCGGAGACGAGCCGCGGGCCGTCGGCCGGCGCCAGCACCAAGGTGCCGGGGTGACGCGTCCGCCACGCACCCCACGTGGTGATCTCCGACGGCAGTAGATCCAGCGGCTGGCCGGCCAGCGCGCCGGCGATCGCCCGGTGCTCGCGCTGGCTCCACAGGCTGCCGGTCTGGCGATCGAAGAGCACCAGGGCCTGGCGCCACAGCTTGCCCGAGACGCCGAAACGCAGGGGCGCGCCATCGGCCAGCGGACGGGCGTACACGACGCCCGCGCGGATCGCCGGTCACCAGGTGACGGCGATCGGCCGGCCGCGGATGCGGTCGTTGACCACCTCGTGCCAGTCGAGCAGCCGGAGGGAGTAGGCTCGCGCCTCGCCGCCGATCACCACCCCCAGCACCGGCTCGTCGTCGGCCAGGCCCCGGGCCTGCGCCGCCGGCACCAGCGGCGGCTGGTCGAGAGCGCGGATCTGATCCGGCGCCAGGACGTCGGCCACCGGATGGCCGTCGATCACCTCGTCGCCGGGCAGGACCGGCGGCTCCGGCGCCCCGCCTGCCGCGGTTCCGAGAAGCCCTGCGGCCAGCGCCAGGACGGCGGCGAAGGGCCCGCGGCCACGGTCTTTCTGTGCTCGTCGTCGCTCGCCGTTCATCCTCGTCTCCGGGCTGCGCTCCATCCTACCGCCGGCCGCCGCAGGCCAGGATCAGCCGGCGAGACGCTGAGGGGAATATTCCTATTTCCAAATAAAAATTTGAGGGGAAAAATACTTGCGCGTGACGGGAAATCTGTGGTATGGTTTCCTCAGTGAGAGGAAAAGGACGTCACGGGCAACCGCCACGTGCCGTTTTCGGGGAAGCGAGGTACTCAGATGGGGGATCGTGTGCTCGTTCGTGGTCTGACGCTGGTCTACAACGCGGACAGCGACAAGTTGAGCGCCCTGGTTGATGGGGCCCGCAAGTTGCTGCGGCTCAAAGGGTGCACGCTGTGCAGCATCACGCACGGCGTGTTGGGGGAGAAGCCGGAGTGGCGCTCGTGCAAGGAGGAGCTTGGAGTGCCGGTAAGGGCATTGCATCGCGACGAGTTGGCCCAGCCGCTGCGGGAGGCTGTGGGGGACCAGCTGCCGTGCGTGCTGGCGGACACCGACGCCGGGCCGAGGATCGTCCTCGGACCGCAGGTGCTCGAACGCTGCAGGGGGAGCGTGGCCGACTTTCGCGGCCGGCTCAAGACCCACGCCGCGATGAAGTCGCTGGCCTTACCGACGTGAGGGGTCGCCGGTCAGAGGCTGCGGGGGAGGGGACGCACCCGTCCACGCTCGGGTGAGCCCGCAGCCCTGACCGGCGACGGGGCAGGAGCCCCGGATCTTGGGGACGATCGGGGCTCCTGCCGGAGGCAGGGCATCATTCCGCGAGCCCGCTGGGGGGCCGGCTCAGAGCGGGAGCCGAGGACGCACCCGTCCACGCTCGGGTGAGGCTCCGGCCCTGGCCGGCAAGGGGCAGGAGCCCCGGTTGTTTGGGGACGGCCGGGGCTCCTGCCGAGGACGGCGCCGAGCAGAGATCAGCCGAGGGGCTCGCGCACGCCCCGCCGCCAGCGATAGTCGACGGCCTCGAGGTAGAACGAGCTTGCCAACACGGGTTCGAGACCGGGAGCCAGGTGACGCAGGGCGTCGAGCCGGCGCACGTCCACCGGCACGGTCCGGGGACGCCAGTCCCGGCGGACGCCTTCGACGCGCACGATCGAGTGGGTCTCCGGCTCGTAGCCGAACGTAAACGGCATCGGCCCCATGAAGCGCCGCGCCTGCTTGGCGTCGGCGAAGGGGGAGCCCGGCGGTAGCCAGCCGGGTGGACCGTCGAGGCGGGCCGTGAGCTCGGCGTCGCCGAGGCGGTCGGCGGTCCTCACCCGCAGCGCCAGCGCCCCCTCGCCGCGCTCCAGGGTCACCCGCGCCAGGCGATAGCGGTAGCGCGTCAGCAGGTTGCCCATGGCCACCATCAGACGGCGGTCGGCGTCCGAGCGCAGGATGCGCAGGCCGCGCAGGCGCTTGCCGTCGCGCCGCGTATAGCGGGCGAAGACCCGGTACCCGGCGAGAAAGAACGACCTCCCGGCGAAGGCCGGCAGCCCCGCCGGGCGCAGCTTGCGGGTCTGGACGAACGCCGCTGCCAGAAAGCCGTAGCCGTTCCACTCGTCCGCCGTCAGCCCCGGCGGCAGGAGCGGCCTGATCTGCGCCGCCGGCGCGGCATAGGTCAGGGCCAGCACGAAGTCGAAATGGGCCCGGATCGGGATCGGGTGCCGTTTCAGCAGGTGGAGCATCGGCCCGCCGCCTCAGCTCGTCTCAGGGGACAGCCGCCAGACGATCCAGGCGCAGGCGAAGAGCGCCGCGTTCTTGATCAGCCCGCCGAACGGCCCGAGCAGCAGCGACGGCTCCTCGATCACCACCAGCGCCGAGAGCACCACCAGGACGCCGGAGGTCACCGCGCATGCAGCCCGTTCCCGCCAGCCGCTCACCAGCCACAGGCCGAGGAGCGTCTCCCCCACCCCGAGCGCCACCATCGTCGCCCGCGGCGAGCCCAGGTAGAGCCCCGTCCGCTCGACCACCTCGAGCTCGAGCGGCACCGCCGCCAGCAGCTTGGGCACGATGCCCTGGTAGAGCCAGATCCCCCCGAGCGCCAGCCGGGCAAGCCGTTTGACGTTCGGCAGGAGGTCCGAGCGCTCCGCCTCAACCACCATCCGTCGTAGCCTTCCGCGCTCGAGGACGTCGCCGGCCCGAGTGGAGGGCGGCGTACCACACCAGGCCGAGAAAGGCGGCGTTGGCGAGCACCATCGGCAGCGGCGCGAGCAGGAGATCCCGTGCCCGCAGCAGCTCCAGCGCGTTCATCGACGCCAGAGCGACGGTCTGCACCGCGGCGCAGGCCCGCGGCCAGAGTCCGCTCAGAATCCACAGAGCGATCGCCGTTTCCGCCAGCCCCACCAGCACCGTGACCGGCCCCGCCGCCCCTTCGCCCACCACCGCGGCGACGATCGTGCGGTGGCGCGGTACGCCCCCGAGCACCTTGAATCCCAAGCCGAAGACCAGCCACACCGCCGCCGCCCCCAGGCGGATCGCGATGATCGTCCAGTGCATGGCGGCTCGCTGCAGGACTGGCGGTGGGAGTGGGATTCGAACCCACGGGCCGCGTGAACGGCCAACGGTTTTCAAGACCGCCGCATTCGACCACTCTGCCATCCCACCGCCGGGCCCGGCCCCTCCGGGAGCCGGTGCTCAAGCTTACTCCGCCGCCGGGATCCGTTCCAGGCCGCCGAGGTAGGGGCGGAGGGCGGTGGGGATGCGGAGGGCATTGTGGCTGTCAGAAACTCCAATCGTTGCCTTCGAGGAAGCCTTCGACGTTGGTTATGCCGACTCCGAAGTGATGACAAACGTTGGGAATCTTCGCGGCATTGCGCCGGTCAGCTTCCTCGGTTACTACGATCCCTCCCATGACCTTCGCCGCCGCAACGACGAACGGATCGGCCACCGGCCGGCCCTTAAGCCGCTGTATTTTGCCGATGAGCGCCTGAAAATGCGGAACTCTGAAGATCTCCGCCACGAAGGCCGTTTCCTCGGGACCTGGTTGCGCGAAGAGCGCGCGGTGCTTCCCCGCCCATTCCTTGAGCCAGGCCTTGGTGCTCTGCAGCTCAAGCTCACGGTGGACCTCGCGGACGGAACGGATCGATCCGGCCTCAACAGCGGGCTCGAACCGGCGCCAGAACGTGGGAAATCTCGACGGATAGTAGTTGCCGAGAACCCGCAAGCTGCTGGTATCGAAGACGTAGACCATGGGCTCGTCAGCCGGTACCGGCAAGCATGCGCTGCTCCAGCCCGTCGAGGCTGGTTGCTTTGACGCCCAGGACGTCCGCCAGCTCGGCGCGCGAGATCACGCCGCGATAGAGCTGCTGGAATCCCAGGGCGAGGAATCTCTTGCCGAGGTAGACGCCCTGGGTGTTGTAGTAATTGCCACCACCGCTCTTCCGCCGGCGCTCAAAGTAGTCGTCAGTCCACTCGGCGGCCTTCTGCTCGTAGTGCTGGCGAGACACGACGCCACGGTCGAGCAGGCGCCGCAGAATGACCTCGCGGCTGACCTTGAGCTGGGTTGCGAACGTCTTGATCTCATCGTCGGCAGGTGCGCCGCGTCCGGCAAGCTCGCGCACCACCCCCTGCGGGACCAAGAACGCGCCGGCGAAGGCGTTGCAGAAGACCTCTACCTCACGCTCTTCGCCACGCAGGTGGCCGATGTAGGAGTCGTCGCGCTTGGTGATGCCGTCGAGGCGCAAGAGCAGGTGAGCGAGCTCATGGAAGAGGGTGAAGATCTGGCGGGTCTTGGCGACGCTGTTGTTGAGGTAGATGATCGGAAACTCCTCACCGTACAGGCAGAAGCCCGAGATCTCTTGCTGCTTGAAGGAGGACTTGAACACGAATACGCCGTGCTCTTCGATGCTCTCGCGCCATCGGGCAAGCGCCGCCGCGGCGCTGCGCCAGGAGCGCTGCTCCTCGACGCTGACGCCGAGGTAGTCACGCAGCTTCTCCGCCACCCCGGCAGGATCGGAATCCGGGGTGCTCGCCAGATCGCGAAAGACCAGCCGCTCCGCGGGATTCCTCCCGCCGGTCAGCTCGTGGAGGGCGATCTGCTTGGCACAGGCGTCGCGGATCTTGAGGCGGGTGTCCGGGGCGAGCCTGGCGAGCTCGAAGGCGGGCAGGGTGCGAAAACGATGCTCGGGATCCTCCTCTTCCGGCGGCTCGGGGAAGAAGAAGAGGGCGAGGGGCCGTTTGTAGATCTCGTAGGCGAGCTTCTCGAGCTGCACGTAGGTCGGGCTCGCGTCCCCGGCCTCCCATGCGCGCACGTCTTCGGGCGATTTTCGGAGGCGTTTGGCGACGGTGGCGACGTCGTGGCCAGCGCGGCGCCGGGCCCAGGCGAGGATTTCCGGGTTGAGGCCCGGGATGGAGGCTGGTTTGGCCATGGCGCGTGCCGGTGGTCGTCGATCCACCGGCCATGGTATCAGCCGCGAAAGCTCAGCCGCGGCGGTTACTCGGCTGCCGGGATCCGTTCCAGGCCGCCGAGGTAGGGGCGGAGGGCGGTGGGGATGCGGACGGAGCCGTCGGCCTGCTGGTGGTTTTCGAGGATGGCGATCAGGGTGCGGCCGATGGCCAGGCCGGAGCCGTTCAGGGTGTGGAGAAAGCGCGGCTTGCCGCCCTCCTTCGGGCGGT
Organism: Acidobacteriota bacterium; assembly: GCA_003697015.1. Lineage (GTDB taxonomy): Bacteria > Acidobacteriota > Thermoanaerobaculia > Multivoradales > J023 > J023. Next base: position 6,026 of record RFGL01000284.1, read on the forward strand.
AGCGCAGGCGGGCGCGGCGCGCCTGGAAGTCGGTGAAGTTGCTGCAGGAGGAGATCTCGCGGTAGCGGTTCTGGCCGGGGAGCCACACCTCGAGGTCGTAGGTCTTGGCCGAAGCGAAGCCGACGTCGCCGGTCGACAGGGTCACCACCTGGTAGGGCAGCTCGAGGCGCTTGAGCACCTCTTCGGCGTGGCCGGTCAGGGTCTCGAGGGCCTGCCAGCTGTCTTCGGGGCGGGTGAAGTGCACCAGCTCGACCTTATTGAACTGGTGCTGGCGGATCAGGCCGCGCACGTCCTGGCCGTGGGAGCCGGCCTCGGCGCGGAAGCAGGGGGTGTAGGCGGCGTAACGGCGCGGCAGGTCGGCCTCGTCGAGGATCTCGTCGCGGTGCAGGTTGGTGACCGGCACCTCGGCGGTGGGCACGAGGTAGTAGTCGTGGCCCTCGAGCTTGAAGAGGTCGTCGCCGAACTTCGGTAGCTGGCCGGTGCCGAAGAGGCTGGTCGAGTTGACGATGAAGGGGGGCAATACCTCGACGTAGCCGTGCTCGCCGGCGTGCAGCTCGAGCATGAAGTTGATCAGTGCCCGCTCGAGACGCGCCCCCAATCCCCACAGGGTGGTGAAGCGGGCGCCGGCGACTTTGGCGCCGCGCTCGAAGTCGATGATGCCGAGGGCCGGGCCCAAGTCCCAATGGGCCTGGGGCTCGAAGTCGAAGCGCGGCGGCTCGCCGACGCGCCGTTCGACCCGGTTGGCGGAGGCGTCCGGGCCTTCGGGCACGCTGTCGTGGGGGAGATTGGGGATCGTCCGCTCGACGCTCTCGAGCTCCTGGTCGATCGCCGCCAGCCGCTGCTCGAGCTCGCCGATGCGGCCCTTCAAGGCCGCGACCGCGGCGATCTCTTCCGCCGCGTCGCCCCCCGCGCGCTTGACCTGGCCGATCTTCTTGCTCGCCTCGTTGCGCTGGTGCTTGAGGGATTCGATCTCGACCAGCACGGTGCGCCGCTCGCCGTCGAGCTGCTGCCAGCGATCGAGCTGGGCGACGTCGAAGCCGCGGCTGGCGAGGCGCTGGCGCAGGCGGCCGCTGTCGTCGCGGAGGAGGTCACGAGGGAGCATGGCGGCGGCAGTCTACTGGCCGCCTCGGCGGCCGTCAACGCGCGACGGGCCACGCACCCCAAGCCGGCGTCGCGGGCGGTGCCGCGGGCGGAAGCGGTAAGATCGCACGCCGGTATGGACGTCCCCTCTATCCGCCCGCGGCTCGGATGGGCGGCACCCGCCGCCGCCGCCGTCGTGCCGCTGGCGGCCTTCGCTTCGCTGCGCATCTTCGCCGCCGTCCAGCGCGATGCGTCGGCGCGGGCCGAGATCGACTTTCTGGCACTGCTCGCCGCCGGCGTGCTGGCGGCGATGGCGGCGGTCGAGGGCCGGCGGTCGAGGGTCGCGGGGTGGAGCTCGCTGGTCGTTGCGGTTGCGGTCTGGGTGCTCGCCGGTCCGCTGCGCACGGCGGCGGTGACGGCCGTGCTGGCGGTGGGCCTGGCGCTCGCTGCCATGGCCGGCTGGCGCCGGCTCGGCGGCGCCGCGACGCCGGGCTTCACCGTCCCCATGGCCCTCGGCCTGCAGCTCCTGCTGCGCTGTGACCTCCTGCTGCCGCCGCTGCTCGACGCCCGCACCCTGGTCAGCGTCGTCGCCCTGCCCGCCGCCGCGGGCCTGGCGACGAGCGTGCTGGCGGTCTACCTCGGGCCATGGCGGGCGCTGGTGGCGGCGGCGGCGGTGGGGGTGCTGGCACCGGGATGGAACGTCACCACCACCCTCGCCCTCGTCGCCTCGGCGGCCGGCGTCCTGGCGGCCGACGCCGGCCGGCCGCGGTGGCTGCGCTCGGCCGCCGCCGCGCTGCTGCTGGTGCCGTTCCTCCGCCAGCCGGCGATCGGGTTGCTGATCGTCCTCGCCGCCGTCGCTCTGGCAACCCGGGGCGAGAATCCGGCCGCGTCGCGGGCGGCGCCGGCTGCCCGGCTGCTGGTCCCGGCTGCGGCCCTGGCGGCGCTCGGCCTGCTGCCGGCGGCGCGCGGCTGGAC
>RFGL01000285.1 GCA_003697015.1 Acidobacteriota bacterium
CGGGTGGTTTTTGCGTCCGTGGCCGGTGCTCGTTCGCTCAGCGGACTCGGTACGGGCTCGTGTTTCCGTGGGGTCGTCTTGGATAGGTCGTGGATCGGGTCGTAGTGCCTTTCGTCGTCTCGCTTCGTTCGCTGCGCTCGGTCCCCGGCCGCGCGGGTGGTTTTCGCGTCCGTGCGCTCGGCCCCCGGCCGCTCGGGTGGTGGCGGGCCCGGGTCTTGGTGGGTGGAGGGGCGTCATCGGGCTCATGCCAGGGGGACGGCTTGCGCCGCTTGGACGTAGGCGTGCTCGTAGGCGAAGAGGCCGGCGAGGGCGAGGGGGGCGGCGGCGACGCCGATCCAGGGAGCGGCGAGGGACGCCGTCACCAGCGCCGCGCCGGCCCAGAAATAGATGCGAAAGCGGCCGCTCGTCATCTCGCGGTTGGCCAGGCGGGCGTGGGCGGTGCCGTGGGCGAGGGTGACCTCGCCGGCCACCAGCAGCAGATGGACGAGAGCGGCGCCGGCGACGATCGTGAGCAGCGGCGCCAGCGCCTCGGGCGCCAATCCCGGGGCGAGCGGCACCAGGGTCGCGGCCCCTGCCAGCACCGCCTGGACCAGCAGGTGGGGGGGCAGCAGCGGGCTCTGCCACAGGTCGCGTCCCTTGGCCTGGGCGAAGAGATAGGCGGTGTAGACCGCCGCCAGTACCGCCAGCGGTAGGCCGGCGGCCGCCGACCAGCGCTGCACCTCGAGCCAGCCGCCGAGGCCGGCCGCCAGGTGGGCGGCGACGACGGCGCCGTAGGCGCCGAGGACGTAGGCTCCCCTGACCAGCCAGCTGCGCCAGTGGCCGCGGGTGAAGATCATGTAGAAGCGTCGCGGGTGCTCCAGATCCCAGATCAGGAGCGCACCGGTGAGCGCCAGGAAGACCAGCGCCGCCAGCGGCGCCGCCCAACGCCAGAGGAGGCTCGAGGCCTCGAGCCGGCCGCCGAGGACCAGCAGCAGGGAAACGAGGTAGGCGCCGGCGGCGATGCCCTTGGTCAGGGTGTAGAGGCTCACCCGCCAGTCCCACGGCGCGCGGTGGGGCACGTCGTAGGACAGGAGAGCCGCCGCCGACGAGCCGCCCTCCGGGTGGCCGGCGACCACGTGGTCGCCCCCCTGAAGCTGCTCGCTCCACATGAAGAGTCCGCCCTCGGGGCGACGCGCCGCCAACGGCTCGAGGGTCGCCTGGTGGGCGCCGCGGTAGAAGAGCTTGGGGCGGGTCTCTTTCTCCGGTCGCCGCACCGTCACCGCCTCGCGCTGCACCCTCTGCGAGACCTTCGACGCCGGGTCGTTCAAGTCGCCGACGAGGATCGATTCGGTCGGACAGACCACGACGCAGGCCGGCTCCAGGCCGACGTCGAGGCGGTGGGCGCAGAGGTTGCACTTCTCCGCCGAGTGATCTTCCGGGTTGATGAAGATGGCGTCGTAGGGGCAGGCGGCGATGCACGCCTTGCAGCCGATGCAGATCGACTTGTCGAAATCGACGATGCCGTCGTCGCGACGGTACATCGCCCGCGTCGGGCAGGCGTGGGTGCACGGGGCGTCGTCGCACTGGTTGCAGCGGGTCACCTGGAAGGCGCGTCGCGCCTGCGGGAAGACGCCGACGTCCACCTGCTTGACGTACGTGCGGTTGACCGACAGCGGCACGTCGTTTTCCGACTTGCAGGCCGTCGAGCAGGCGTGACAGCCGATGCAGGTCGTGTGATCGATGAGCTTGGCCCACCTCACCGCCGCCCCGTCGCCCCGCCGGCGTTGGTCGAGCATAGGTCCTCCGCTCCCGGCCCCGACACGTCCTCCAGGCTGATGCTGGCCCGACCGTATCGCAAGCCGGCCGCCGGCGAAACCCACCGCCGACGAGGCGGGCGAGATTTCAGGCTGGTGCACGCCGCTCAGGACGAGAGCTGGCTCGATCGGTTCTCTCCGTCCTCCCATGCCGTGCCTCCGCACCGGAGCAGGTGCCAACCGCAGCCGCTCCCCGAGGTGCCCGCGGCCGGTCGACGTGTGGTAAGATCCGTGGTTCGATTGCGCCCGCCTCCCGGGTTTGAGGACGACTCGTCATGCGCCGTGCCACGACTTTGCTCGCCGTCTCGTTGCTCGCCTGGGCGGCTATGCCCGCCGGCGCGCAGCTCGGCGTCGACGCCAGCGTGCCGCAGCCGCCGCCCGGCACGCCGCAGCCGGGGCCCCTCCTCGATCTCGACGACGTACCGCGATACCGGCTGCCGCCGGTGAATCTCTGGCGCCTCGAGCGGGACGACGAGGAGCGGGCGGCGCGCGGTCTGCCGGCGCAGTACGCCGCGCCCATCCCGGTGGCGATCACCCCCTGGTCCCACGGTGCGTGGGAGCGCCTGGCCAACGGCCGGCGTCTGTGGCGCCTGCGCATCGCGTCGCCGGGGGCGTTGTCGCTGAACCTGGGGTTCAGCCGTTTCTCCCTGCCCGCCGGCGCCCGCCTCTACCTCTACGATCCGGCCGGCGAGCACGAGATCGGTCCCTTTACCCAACGCGACAACGACCTCCACGGTCAATTGTGGACGCCGCCCCTGCCCAGCGACGAGCTGGTGCTCGAGCTCACCGTACCCGCCGTCCGCCAGCATCGGGTGGTCCTCGAGCTGGGGGTGGTCAACCACGGCTACGCCGGCTTCGGGGCACCGCGGGCGAAGTCCGGCGACTGCAACGTCGACGTCGGTTGTGGGATCGCCTCCAGCTGGGCGCGGGAAGCGCGCTCGGTGGGCCTCCTGTCGATCGGCGGCGTCCGTTTCTGCACCGGCTTTCTGGTCAACAACACCGCCGAGGACGGCCGGCCGCTGCTCTTGACCGCCCGCCATTGCGGCATCGACGAGGGCAACGCCGCGTCGGTGGTGGTGCTCTGGCGCCACGCTTTCGACGGCTGCCGGCTGACCGCCGCTGCCGCTGCCGACGCCGGCCGGATCTGCGCTCAGGACGACGATCAGCGCCTCTTCCAGACCGGTGCGATCTGGCGCGCCGAGGACCCGGTGACCGATCTGACCCTGATCGAGCTCGACGACCCGCCCGAGCCCGCCTTCGACGTCTACTACGCGGGCTGGGATCGGAGTGACGCCGAGCCCCGGCGCAGCGTCGTCATCCACCACCCCAACACCGACGCCAAGCGGGTGAGCTTCGATCTGCAGCCGGCGACCACCACCTCCTACCTCAGCGACCGCGGGCCGGGCAACGCCAGCCATCTGCGGATCGGCGGCTGGGAGCTGGGGACCACCGAGGGCGGCTCCTCCGGAGCGCCGCTCTTCAATCAGGACCGGCGGGTCGTCGGCGTGCTCCACGGCGGCCACGCCGCCTGCGGCAACCACGCTCCCGACTGGTTCGGCCGTCTCTCCGCCGCCTGGGACGGCGGCAGCCGGCCGCAGTGGCGCCTGCGCGACTGGCTCGATCCCCTCGGCACCGGCGCCCTCGCCCTCGACGGCCTCGACCCCCGC
>RFGL01000286.1 GCA_003697015.1 Acidobacteriota bacterium
CCCGTCGCCCCCGCCCGTCTCAGGTAGTCGGCCTCGCTCTCGAGCAGGCCCGAGGCGCCGTCGAGACGCAGGCCGGCGACGCGCGCGCCGACGACCTCGCCGCCGGCTTCCAGCCGGTGGAATCTGGTCGCCGACAGGAGGGTCTGACGCAGGTCGGCGCCGCGCAGATCGGCGCCGGCGAAATCGACGCCCTCGAGGTCGGCGCCGCGCAGGTCGGCGCCGCGCAGGTCGGCACCGCGCAGATCGGAGAGGCTGAGGTTGGCCCGCCGCAGGTCGGCGCCGGCGAGGTCGGCGCCGCGCAGGTCGCAGTTCTTGAGATGGAGGGCGCCGAGATCCCGGCTCGCCGGCCGCCAGCGGCGCAGATCGCAGCCGAGAAGGAGCTTCCTGGGGCCGCGGTAGGGAGCGAAATCGGCCGCCCGGCGGAATCGGGCGAGGCGCTGGGGGTCGACCGAGCCGGAGCTGAAGCGCTGGTCGCCCGGCCACGGGTCGCCGGCGTTGTGGTAGCTCGATTCGCGCTCCCAGTAGCCCGGGCGGTCCTCGGCCAGGAGCTCGATGCGGCACAGCCACTTGAGGCTCTTGTAGAAGTAGCGCGACGGCGTCACCGTGCGCAGGGGAAAGCCGTGCTCGGGCTCGAGGGGCCGGCCGTCGCGGCCGTGCACCAGCCAGGCGTCGGCGCGGGCGACGGCCAGCGGTAGGCTGGTGTCGTGGCGGCGCGGGGAGCAGGCGACGAAGCGCACGAAGCGCGCGTCCGGCCGCGGCCGGACGCGCTCGAGGAGCAGCGCCAGGGGGGTACCGTCGAAACGCATGCCGAGGTGCGACCAGCTGGTGACGCAGTGGACGTCGGCCAGCAGCGTCGCCTGGGGCAGGGCCAGCACCTGGTCGTAGGTCAGCTCGAGCGGCCGTTCCACCAGGCCGCCGACCTCCAGCCGCCAGCGCTCGAGGTCGAGGGCCTCGGGGGCGGGCTGGCGCTCCCCCACCACCGGGAACTTGCGGGTGGCCGTCTGTCCCGGCGGCAGCACCCCGCGGCGCACGTCGACGATGGTCATCGGCCTCCTCTCATCCGCCGCCGCGGGGAGCCATCGCCGGCGACGGGCGGTCCGCCGGGGCGCCGGATCGGGATCAGACGTCGGCGATCTTCTCCCACGGGAAGAGGTCGCGGCCGTAGTGGCCGTGGGCGGCGGTCTGGTAGTAGGACCAGCCGTTGGGGGAGAAGAGCCCCAGGCGCTCGATGATGGCGCCGGGGGACAGGTCGCCGAAGGCCTGCCGCACCCAGGCGGAGAGGTCGCGGCCGTCGTCGGTGACGGCGGTGACCATCTCCGGCTGGTGCTTGCCGATGCCGTAGGCCAGCCTGACGGTGCATTCCTTGGCATCGCCGCGAGCGACGATGGTCTTGGCGATGTGGCGCGCCATGTAGGCGGCGCTGCGGTCGACCTTGGAGGCGTCCTTGCCCGAATAGGCACCGCCGCCCACCGGTACCCGCGGGCCGTAGGCGTCGACCACGATCTTGCGCCCCACCACCCCGGCGTCGCCGGTCGGCCCGCCGATGACGAACTGGCCGGTGCCGTTGACCGTCACCCGCTCCTGCGGCACCTCGCCGATCACCGGCGTGATCACCCGCTCGTAGACCTGCTGGCGGATCTCCTCCTGGGTCACGTCGGGGGCGTGCTGCACGGCGAGGATGACGCTCTGCACCTCGCCGTCGGCGGCGAGGGAGACCTGCGACTTGCAGTCGGCCCGCAGCCAGGGCAGGGTGCCGTCGAGCTGCAGCCGGCGCAGCTTCATGATCAGGTCGCGCGCCAGCACCCACTCCCGCGGCATCATCTCCGGCGTCTCGTCGGTGGCGTAGCCGACCATGATGCCCTGGTCGCCGGCCCCGCCGACCTCGGCGTCGGTACCGCGGGCGATGTCGGCCGACTGGGCGCGGATGTGATCGATCACCGTCAGGCGCTCGGCCTTCTCGCACGACGGGTAGCCGATGTCGAGCCACACCTCGCGCGCCAGGGCGACGGGATCGATCTCCCGCCGGACGGCGGCGGGCAATTTGACCTCGCCGCTGATGATCAGCAGATTGTCCTTGGCCAGGCACTCGATGGCGGTGCGGACGCTGCGCCGCACGGCGGGATCGTCGCCGGCCAGCTTCAGGGCCTCGTCGAGATAACGGTCCGCGACCTGGTCGCAGAATTTGTCGGGATGCCCGGCGGCGACGTGCTCCGCGGTCATCGGGATCTTCTGGGTCATGCGCTACTCCTCAATGCTCGCTCTGGTGCCTACGGGCGGAAGACGACCAGGGCCGAAGCTTCGTCTCATCACCATCTGGTTCGCGAAACAGCTCGCAGGATCGTACCGGCAGGCTCGCGCGCCGGCGCGCGATGGCCCATGGTACACGAAAGCCGCCGTGCCTGACTAGCCGTAGAATCGGCGCCATGTCGAGAGGCGACGATCCGCGCTATCCGCCGGTCAGTCGGCCGGCGTCCGACTTCGCGCCGGCGGCCGCGGGCGCGCCGGCGGCCGCGGGCGCGCCGGC
>RFGL01000287.1 GCA_003697015.1 Acidobacteriota bacterium
GCGAGGCGTCGAAGCGCTCGACGCAGTCCTGCGGATTGCGCTCCACCACCGCCGGCGGCGTCACCAGGGACGGCGCCGGCGGCGCCGTCTCCCGCCCCGGCGGCGCGCCGCAGCCCGCCAGCGACGCCAGCAGAAGGAGCCACGCCATCGCCCCACCCGCCGTTCCCCGCCCGGGAATGACGTCTCGGGCTGCCTCCGTGCGTCCCTTGCGGGACGCGCGGAGGGCGGCGGGACGGTGGACAGCGAAGCGCCTCATCGCCGCCGGCGGACCTCCGTCGGCGCGACCGTCCTTTGGGGACGGACCCGGGGAGCCGGGGGATTCAACCACCGGCGGAGGCGGCGGGGCGTTCCGGCGCCCGGCGGCGAATCCCGCGGCTCAGAAGGCATAGCGCAGGCCGGCGGCCAACTGCCGGCCGGGGGTGGTGAAACCCAGCACCTCCTGGTACTCCCGATCGAGGAGGTTCTCCGCCCGCAGGTGGAGGGAGATCGGAGCGCTCAGGCGATAGCGCAGGGTGAGGTCGGTTCGGACGTAGTCGTCCAGATCGACGCCGCCGACGTCGGCGCGGCCGGCGACCGCGATCACGGCGGCGCTGGCGCTCAGCCGGCGGTGATCGAAGTCGAGGCGCAGGGTGCTGCGGTCGCGCGGCCGGCGCGGCAGGCGCAGGCCGGTGGCCTCGTCCTCGGCCGCGAGGCGGGTGTGGCTGGCGGCGAGGACCAGGCCGGCGGCCGGCCGATAGCTCAGGGCGAGCTCGACGCCCCGCGCCGTGGCGCGGTCGACGTTGCGGGCGCGGAAGTCCGGCCCCACTCCGATCAGGTCGTCGAAGTCGTTGTCGAAGGCGGTGACGTCGACCCGCAAGCGATCGCCGGCGAAGCGCTGCTCGACCCCCACCTCGACGCCGACGCTGGTCTCCGGCGCCAGGTCGCGATTGCCGAAGAACGGGAAGTAGAGCTCGTTCAACGACGGCGCGCGGAAGCCGCTGCCGGCGCTGGCGTGAAGCCGCGTGCCGCTGCTCCAGGCGTAGGAGCCGGTGAGGCGGAAGGTGGTCTCGCCGCCGAAGGTCTGGTGGTCGTCGCGGCGCAGGCCGACGGTGAGCGCGGCGCGCTCGCCCCAGGCCAGGCGCAGCTGGCCGAAGAGGGAGGCGAGGTCGGCGCCGTCGTCGAAGCCGCCGGCGACCCGCGCCCCGCGATCCTCGTAGGCGGCGCCGAGGACCAGGGTGGCGCGCTCGGAGAGCACGACGTCGGCCTGGGTCTCGACGCCGGTGAGGTAGGCGTCGATGGCGAAGTTGTTGAAGACGGTGTCCGGATCCTCGCCGTCGAGCTCCTCCGAGCTGCGGCCGAGGCGGAAGCTCTGGGTGATGCGCCGGCTCCACGGCACGGTCAGCCGCACGCCGGCCACCAGCGCGCGCCGCGACTGGCTGGCGTTGGGATCGTCGACCGGGCCGAAGCCGCCGCCGGGGGTGAAGCCGAAGCCGTCGACCTCGAGCTCGGCGTCGGTCAGGCGCAGGTTGAGGTCGAGGCGCCCGCCGCCGACGTCGAAGCCGGCCCGGCCGGTGAAGGTGGCGTTGTCGTAGGCGTCGGCGTCGCCGCCCGCCACCGCCGCGGCGGAGATGCCGTCGCTGCTGGCGCCGGAGAGGGAGAGACCGTAGTCGAAGCCCGCGCCGCCGCCGTAGACCTCGCCGCGCAGGCGGCCGAGACCGTCGCTCCCCGCCTCCGCCAGCAGCGAGCCCTCGACGCCGCCGGCGGTGCCGCGGCGGGTGGTGATGGCGATCACCCCGCCGATCGCCTCCGAGCCGTAGAGGGTGCTCTGCGGCCCGCGGACGATCTCGATGCGCTCGATGGCGTCGGCCGGCAGGTCGGCGAAGTCGAAGCTGCCGGTGGCCGGGCTGTTGACCCGCACGCCGTCGATCAGGACCAGGGTGAAGGCGGAGCTGCCGCCGCGCAGGAAGACGCTGGTCACCGAACCGGGACCGGCGGTGCGCGACACCTCGACCCCGGGTAGGGTGCGCAGCACTTCGGCGACGGTCAGCTTCTCGCTCCGCACCAGGTCGGCGGCCTCGAGCACGGTGACGCTCGAACCGCTCGAGCGGCGCGGCACCTCCAGCCGGTCGGCGACGACGGTGAGCTCCTCCCGGAGGGTGGTCTGGGGTTGGTTGCGGTCGCCTGCGGCCTCCTCCGCCGGCAGGGCAGCGGCGGCGAGCAGGCCGAGGGCCGTCATCAGAGAACGGGACGTAGGGTGCATGGGAGGCTCCTTTCCCCCGCGGGAAATCGGGCTCGCGCCCGGTTGCACCGGCCCAGGTATCCTGGCTCTCCGTCCTTCTCCGGCCGCGCCTTCCCATCGCGCGAGCGACAGTGGCATCGGCGGCCTTCGTCGGGATCACAGTCGCGGGGCGGCGGGAGATTCGCACTCCCTTCCCTGCGGCCGGCGTGGCCTGGCGTCGCGCCCGCCACCACGGCGGCCGCGACGCCGAGCAGTATACGCCACCGGCCGACGACGCCGGGACTGGCGGCCTCGCCCCCGGTCCGATAAGGTGCGCGCCATGCAGGGGATCAGGCGGCGGATCTATCTGGTAAGGCACGGCGCGGCGAGGGGCGCCGACGGCCGCGCCGTCGGCCATCTCGACCTGCCCCTGTCGGCCGCGGGGGCGGCGAGCATCCGCACCCTGCAGGCGACCTGGAACGGCTCGCCGCCGGCGCGGCTCTTCACCAGCGACCTGATGCGGGCGCGCGACTCGGCGGCGATCCTGGAAGACGCCTGGGGGGTCTCGGCCAGGGTCGATCCCCGCCTGCGCGAGGTCGACTTCGGCGATTGGGACGGCGCCCTCTGGTCCGAGCTCCACGAGCTGCCGGGCTTCGACCGCTGGCTGGCGCGCTGGTGGCAGCTGCCGCCCCCCGGCGGCGAGCCCTTCACCGCCGTCGGCGAGCGCGCCCGCGCCTGGCTCGAGGAGGTGCTCGCCGGCGACGCCGATCCGGTGGTCGCCGTCGCCCACGGCGGCTCGATCCGCGCTCTGCTCTGCCACGTCCTCGCCATGCCGGTCGAGAAGGCCTTCCACCTCCATCTCGACCACGGCCGGGTTTCCGCCCTGGGGGAAACCTTCCGCGGCCTCGAGGTACTGCTGCTCAACAGCGAGCGCTTCTCCAGCTGATCGGGCGCGGATTCGCCGCCGGCGACCGCCCGCCGGATCGGTGCCGGCGAGCGGACGGCGGTCGACCGAGCGCTCAGTTGAGCGGCCGGCCGGCGGCCTCGGCGGCGTAGTCGGGCAACAGCGGCTGGCGCGGGGCGAGGGCTTCCTCGGCGGCGGCGATCAGGGCGGGGAGGGTCTGGCGGTCGCGGGCGCTGATCGCCACGCCGCCGAAGCGCCGGGCCAGGGCGGCGGCCTGATCGGCCGCCAGGAGGTCGCATTTGTTGAGCACCAGGAGGCGGGGGATGGCGGCCAGCTCGAGCTCCTCGAGCAGCTTGTCGACCGCTTCCTTCTTCGCTTCCAGGGCGTCGTCGGCGGCGTCGACCACATGCAGCAGCAGGTCGGCGTCGGCGAGCTCCTCCAAGGTGGCGCGGAAGGCGGCGATCAGGTCCTGGGGCAGCTCGCTGATGAAGCCGACCGTGTCGGTGACGATGACCTCGCCCTCGCGCGGAAAGCGCAGCCGGCGGCTGGTCGGGTCGAGGGTCATGAAGAGCTGGTCGGCGGCCTCCACCTCGCTCCGGGTGAGGGCGTTCAACAGGGTGCTCTTGCCGGCGTTGGTGTAGCCGATGATCGACAGGATCGGCAGCGCCTCGTCGCGCCGCCGGCGCCGGCGCAGGGCGCGCTGGCGGGAGAGCTGCTCGATCTTCTTCTCCAGCGCCCGGATGCGGTCGCGGATCCGCCGCCGGCCGATCTCCATCACCGTCTCCCCCGGCCCGCGGCCGCCGATGCCGCCGGTCAGCCGCGACAGACCGGCGTCCTTCTCCGTCAGCCGCGGCAGGGAGTACTTGAGCTGCGCCAGCTCGACCTGCAGCTTGCCGTCGCCGCTCTTGGCGCGCTGGGCGAAGATGTCGAGGATCAGCTGGGTGCGGTCGATCGCCTTGAGGCCGGTGGCGTCCTCGAAGGCGCGCGCCTGGGCGGGCTTGAGGTCGACGTCGAAGATCGCCACCTCGGCGCGCCGCATCATGCCCTCGAGGACGACGTCCTTGAGCTTGCCGGCGCCGACCACGGTCTTGGGGTGAAGCTTGGAGCGCTTCTGGCGCAGGCTGCCGGCGATCTCGACGCCGGCCGCCCGCGCCAGCTCCAGGGTCTCGGCGAAGCGGTCGTCGTCCGGCGTGGTACCGATCACCAGCGCCCGCTCGCGGCCGGTCTCGCCGGCGGCGCCGCGGGTGAGGCGGGCGAGCTCCCCTTCCAGGGCCCGTACCTCGGCCTCGAAGTCGAGCTCGAGGGCGAAGACGTCGCGCGCCCGGACGCGGCGGAAGGGGCCGTCGCCGTCGGCGGCGAGGGCGGCGCCGGCGGCGAGCTTGGCCGGGTCGATCATCGCCACCTCGACGGCGCCGTCGAGACCGTCGTCCCCCGGCGGTACCTCGAGCATCGCCACCGCGTCGAGGCGCAGCAGCGCGAGGTCGTTCAGGTCGTCGGCGGTCAGCGGCTCGCCGCGCAGGTGGGTGTGGACCAAGCGCAGGCCGCGGAAGCGGCCGACGCCGCCGCGCAGGCGGCCGACGTCGGGCAGCTCGAGGCGGTGGGCGTCGCCGACGATCACCCGCTGGACGGTGCCGGCGCGGCTCAGGAGCACCCCCACCTGACGGCCGAGCTGGCGCGATACCGACGTCAGGTGCCGGGCGAGCTCGGGCGACACCACCTCCCGCGGCGTCACCTTGCGCCGGAAGGTACGCTCCAGCGCCCGCCGGAGGGAGGTCTTGATGCCGCGAAGATTGCCGTCCAGATGTGCGATGGGTCCACTCTCCCCATAGCCCGTACAAGCTGAGCCCCATTGTAGCAGATCCCGCCCTCAGTCGACGAAGAAGAAGGGGCTCGACCAGGCGGCGCCGCCGTCTTCCTGGACGGCGCGCAGGTAGAGGTACTCCCCCGCCCGCAGGTCGCCGGCGGTCTGCGACAGGCGGCAGTCGAGCTCGCCGCCGCAGGGCACCGCCGCCACCACCCGGCCGCTGCGCACGACGTCGATGCGGGCGAGGGGGCGGGGGGCGATCACCTGCGCCAGCAGCAGATCGGGGGGCAGGCCGTCGAGCGGCGGCCGGCCGCCGCCGAGGGGGACGTCGCTGCCCATCGGCCAGCCGCCGAAGGACGCCCGCAGCAGGATGCGCGGGCCGTTGGTGGCGTAGGTGCGCCGCGCCTTGAGCGCCTCGTAGACCGCCTCGCGGGTCGCCTCCTCGGCGAGGATCGCCGCCAGCCCGCCCGAGGGCGAAGCCAGGTGGGCGAGGCCGGGGTGACCGTCGTGGCCGTCGCTCGAGCCGACGAAGCCGAGGCGGTAGCCGCGGCCGAGGGCGTCGCGGACGAAGTTGCCGGGCACCGGACGGTGGATCGGCAGCGGCGCGTCCGCCGCCTCGCTCGAGCCATGCACCGAGACGATCTCGGTCAAAGGCTCGAGGGCGGGATCGGGGGGGATCGACCAGTCGGTGGCGATCGGCCCGCCGGCGGAGTGGTGGGCGAGGGTCAACGCGCGGCGGCCACGGAGCGCCGCCCACAGCTCCCGCGGCTCGTCCCAGCGCGGGTCGAGCGACGACAGCACCTCCCCCCGATCGTCGAAGTAGAGGACGTGGCGATGGCCGTGGATCCAGCTGGTCCACTCGAAGCCGAGCAGGGCGACGAAGCGGCCGGGCTGATGCCGGCGCCGCACCGCCTCTCCGATCTCCCGCCAGGCGGCCGGCGTCTGATCGAGGAAGCGCATGCCCCAGTGGTCGTGGTCGGTGAGGGCGACGACGTCGAGGGCCGCCACCTCACGGGCGTAGTGCAGCAGGTCCGCGGGCAGGCCGGTGCCGTCGGAGAGGCCGGAGTGGACCTGCAGATCCCCCCACAGAACCCGCGCCCCGCCCGCCGTCACCTGCAGGGGATTGCTCCGCCAGTCGCCGCCCAGGGCGCGGGCCACCACCCGCACCACGCCGGGCTCGCCGGCGCTGACGGCGATGCGTTTCAAGCCGCCGTCCGCCGGCTCGAAGCGGACCGCCGGCGGCAGGCCGGGCAGCGCCGGCTCGGCGCTCAAGGCGACGTCGCCGGCGAAGCGCACGCCGGCGTTGCCCAGGCGGTCGAGCACCGCCAGCACCAGGTCCACCCCCTCCCCGGGCCGGGCGGTGGAGGGCAGGAGCACGGACAGCTGCGCCGCCTCCCCCGCCACCACGTCGACCGCCGGCGACTCGGCGATCAGCCGGCGAACCCCGTCGCCGTCGCCGTCGACGGCGATCCACAGGCGGCTGCGGCGCTCGGCGAAGCGGTCGGTGTAGGCCCCGGCCGGGCCGGCGCCGTAGTCGATCACCACCTCCTCCCCCGGCGCCAGGGCGCGGCCGCCGACGGCGATGCCCAGCAGCTGCCGGTCGAGGGTGCGGGGGCTGAGCACCACCCCCGGTGCGCCGCTCGTCACCACCGTGTAGCCCGGCGCCGCCGGATCCTCCACCTGCGGCGTCGACCAGCCCCAGAAGGGCGACGCCTGAAAGAAGATCATGCCCCCCTCCGCGACCCCGAGAGGACCGGCGCGGTAGCGGATGCGCCAGCGGCCGGCGCTGCCGGCGGGGATCGCCGGCGGAGTTCCCGCCGCGGGCTCGACGGCGGCCTCGCCGCCGCCGTCCGACGGATGGCGCACCGCCCGGAGATCGGCCTCGAGGGCCTCCACCACCTCCGCCCGCGGCCGGCGGGCGCTCGCCGCCGGCGCATCCTCCGGCGCCGGCGACGGGCCGCAGGCCGCCAGCAGGACGAGGAAGAGGGGGAAGGCTCGCTGCGCCGCGCGCAAGGGATCGGCGGTCAGTTGGCGGCCGGCGCCAGATCGCCGGTCGCGGGCTCCAGGTCGAGGCCCATGTCGAGCAGGGAGCGCAGGATGCGCAGGCGTTCGGCCGCGCCGTCCGCCTCCAGCAGGGCCTGCTTCTCCGCCGGCGCGAAGGGCAGACCCATGGCCAGGACGTTGAGCAGGTTGAGGGCGGAGAGCTGACGCAGGCGGACGAAGTCGATCGACAGGCGGTGCTCGTCCGCCACCGCGCGCAGGGCCTCCAGCAACTCCTCGCCCGCGGCCTGATCGAGCTCGTCGTCGAGCTCGTCGGCGAAGCCGTCGTAGCTCACCTGCAGCCGCCGGTAGCCGTGGAGCGGCGCCAGCTCGCGCAGGGTACGAAAGCGCCATAGACCGCGCAGGAAGACGAAGTAGCGGCCGTCCTCGGTCTCCTGCCAGCGCTCCAAGAGACCGGCGCAACCGACGTCGTAGAGCGCCGGCGCCTCGTCCTCCGAGCCATCCTGCGCCGGCTCGCCGGCCGGATCCCCGGTCGGCTCGGCGGCCGGCTCGCGCGGCTGGATGATGCCGATCAGACCGTCGCCGGCGATGGCGTCGCGGACCAGGTTGCGGTAGCGCTGCTCGAAGAGGTGGAGCGGCAGGCGCGCCTCGGGCAACAACAGCACGCCGCGCAGCGGGAAGACCGGCAGAATCTCCACCGGCTGGTCTGGGATCTCGCGTCGGCTGCTCATAGCTCACTCCCCTGCTCGACGATCTGATCCGCCGGCAAGGCGGCGAGGAGGGCCCCCACCGCCGCCTCGACCTCCCCCTCCTGCCGGCCGTCGAAGGTGACGGTCAGCCGGTAGCCGTCGTCCGACCAGCGCGGGTAGCTGCCGATCGCCACCGCCGGATGCTCGCGCACCAGGCGCAGCAACAGCTCCGCCAGCTCCCCCTCGTCGCTGCCGGTGGTGACGGCGCGGGAAACGAAGGGCTTGCCGCCGCCGAGACGGCGCCGCACCGCCGCCAGCTTGCGGCGGAAGATCTTCGGCACGCCGGGGAGGACGAAGACGTTGCCGACCAGGACCGTCGGCCAGCGGGTGCGTTCGTCGACCACCAGCTCGGCCCCCTCCGGCACCTCCGCCATGCGCAGGTGAGCCTCGGTCAGGCGGTCGCCGAAGTGACGGCGCAGGATCGCCTCGAGGGCCGGCTCGCGCACCCGGCGGCGACCGAAGGCGGCGGCCACCGCGTCGATGGTGACGTCGTCGTGGGTGGGGCCGACGCCGCCGCTGGTGAAGACGTAGTCGTGGCTCCGCCGCAGCTCGTCGAGATCGCGGGCGATGGTCTCCACCTCGTCCGGGCAGACGATCACCCGTCGCAGCAGGATGCCGAGATCGAAGAGGGTCTTGCCGAGGACCGCGACGTTGGCGTCCTGGATCTTGCCGGTCAAGAGCTCATTGCCGATGACCAGTGCGGCGGCGGTGCGGGGATCGGAAGTCGCCATGACGATAGGGCGCCGGCCACCCTGCCGGCGCCCGCCGAGCTTATCACCCGGCGCCCCGGCAGGCGCCGCTCGGCCCCCCGCCGCGGCGCTCCCGCGACCGGCGGCCTGTAACATCGGCGGCGGCGGCGCGTGGGGTTGGAGAGAGCCGCGCCCGCCGCCCCGCCCCAACCTACGACGAAACCCGATGTTCAACCCCCGGCGCCTACGCTTCACCCCCGCCCTCGTCGCCGCTCTCGCCGGCGTCCTGGCGGCCCCGGCGAACGCCGGCGACAAGCTGGCGCTGTCCTACGTCGCGATCGAGCTTCCCGGCGCGCCGGCGGCGATCGTGACGGCGGACGTCGACGGCGACGGCGCGCGCGACCTGGCGGTGGTGGTGGCCTACACCGCCTGGGATCGGATCGACGTCAGCGAACGGCTGTCGATGGACGACGTCGAGGGGCTGGTCGAGGTGCTGACCGTGGTGCCGGCGCTGCTCGACCGGCGCCAACTGTGGCTCTTCTCGGGCGACGGCCGCGGCGGCTACCGGCCGGCCGCCGAGCCTCTGGAGCTGCCCACTTCGGTGCTCTCCCTCCTCGCCGGCCCGCCGGGGCTGCCGGCGATCGCGCTGACCGACGACGGGGTCGCCGTCCTGCGCCTGCGCCGCGCCGGCGGCGTTCCGAGCCTGGCCCTCGAACCGGTGCTGGCGGATCCGCCGGTGCTGGCGGGCGGGCGCACCTTCGTCCCCGAGCTGCCCCTGGTGCAGGACGCCGACGGCGACGGCGTCGCCGACCTGCTGCTGCCCGCCGCCGGCGGCCTGCACCTCTACCGCGGCACCGGCGACGGCGTCGAGAGCGAGCCGGTGACGCGCCTCGAGCTGCCGGTCGACCCCGCCGCCAGCCGCCCGCGCCAGCGCTACGTGCCGCTGCCCGAAGCGCGCGACGTCGA
>RFGL01000288.1 GCA_003697015.1 Acidobacteriota bacterium
GGTGCTGCCGCGGGATCGAGCCTCCTGAAGCCTCGGGCAGGCGGACTGCGAACGGCTCTCCTCCACCCCACTGCGGTATGCTCACCCTCGCCGAAACGGCGACGACCCCATCAACCTCCGAGGAGGGATCCCGACGTGCCCGTACCCAAGATCGCGATCAACGGCTTCGGCCGCATCGGCCGCATCGTCACCCGCATCGCCAAGCAGCGCAAGCACTTCGACGTGGTGGCGGTCAACGACCTGACCGACCCCGCCTACCTGGCCTACGCCTTCAAGTACGACTCGGTACACGGCCGCTACCCGGGGGAGGTGAAGCTCGAAGGCGACACCATGGTGATCGACGGCGACCCCTTCAAGGTGCTGTCCGAGCGCGATCCGAAGAAGTTGCCGTGGAAAGAGCTCGGGGTCGACTACGTCATCGAGTCGACCGGCGCCTTCCGCAAGCTCGAGCAGCTCGACGACCACCTCGACGCCGGCGCCCGGCGGGTGCTGGTGACGGTGCCGACCAAGGACTACCTGGAATCGACGGTGGTGCTGGGGGTCAACGACCACGTGATCACCGACGAGGCGCGCATCATCTCCAACGCCAGCTGCACCACCAACTGCGCCGCCCCGCTGGCCAAGGTGCTGCACCAGGCCTTCGGCATCCGCCGCGGCCTCCTGACCACGGTCCACGCCTACACCTCCACCCAGCGCCTGGTCGACGCCCCCCACCCCAAGGACCCGCGGCGCTCGCGCCACGCGGCGATCAACATCATCCCCACCTCGACCGGCGCGGCGCGCGCCATCGGCCGGGTGATCCCGGAGCTCGACGGCAGGCTCGACGGCATGGCCCTGCGGGTGCCGGTGCCCGACGGCAGCGTCGTCGATCTGACGGTCGAGCTCGCCGCGCGGGTCGGCGTCGAGGAGGTCAACCGGGCGATGCGACGGGCGGCCGAAGGCCCGCTCAAGAACGTGCTCGAGTACCAGGAGGATCCGATCGTCTCCTCCGACATCATCGGCAACTGCCACTCGTCGATCTTCGACGCCGCCCTGACCCAGGTGATGGACGGCGACGGCGGCAGCTTGGTGAAGGTGATCTCCTGGTACGACAACGAGTGGGGCTACAGCTGCCGGGTCGAGGATCTGATCCAACGGGTCGCCGAGCTCGACGGCATGTCGCCGGCCTTCCCATGACCCGCATCGCCATCTCCACCGGCGGCGGCGACGCGCCGGGCCTGAACGCGGTGATCCGCGCCGCCACCCTCTCCGCTCTCGCCCGCGGCTGGGAGGTGCTGGGCATCGCCCGCGGCTACGAGGGGCTGCTCGACACCTCGCGCATCCGCCGCCTCGACCGCCGCGCGGTCCGCGGCATCGCCCACCTCGGCGGCACCATCCTCGGCACCACCAACAAGGGCCACCCCTTCGAGTACCCGGTGGCCGGCGCCGGCGGCAAGACCCGGCTGGTCGATCGCTCCGGCGAGGTGATGGCGAGCTACCGCGAGCTCGGCATCGACGCCCTGATCGCCATCGGCGGCGACGGCTCGATGCGCATCGCCCAGCGCTTCATCGAGCTGGGGATGAAGGTGGTCGGGGTACCGAAGACCATCGACAACGACCTCGAGGGGACGGTGGTCACCTTCGGCTTCGACACCGCCGTCACCGTCGCCACCGAGGCCATCGACCGCCTGCACTCCACCGCCGAAGCCCACCGCCGGGTGTTCTGCGTCGAGGTCATGGGGCGCTACGCCGGTTGGATCGCCCTCCACGCCGGCATCGCCGGCGGCGCCGACGTCATCCTCATCCCGGAGATCCCCTTCGATCTCGCCTCGGTGTGCGCCAAGATCCGCGCCCGCGAAGACGCCGGCCGCCATTTCTCGATCGTGGTGGTGGCGGAGGGGGCGACGCCGCGCGGCGGCGAGCTGGTCACCCGCGCCGAGCGCGAGGCCGGGCGCGAGGTCCGCCTCGGCGGCATCGGCGAACGGGTGGCGTCGGCGATCGCCGAGGCCACCGGCAAGGAGACCCGAACCGTCGTCCTCGGCCACCTGCAGCGCGGCGGTACGCCGACCCCCCGCGACCGCATCCTCGCCCTGCGCTTCGGCGCCGCCGCCGTGCGCACCATCGCCGACGGCACCTTCGGCGTCATGGTCGCCCTCGACCCGCCGGCGGTGCGGACGGTGCCGATCACCGACGCCATCAAACGGATGAAATCGGTGCCCCTCGACGGCGATACGGTGATGACCGCCCGCGACATGGGCCTCTGCCTGGGGGATTAGCCGGCGCCTCGCCGCCCCCTCTCCCATCCGCCGCCGCCAGCTGCTACGATCGATGCCGGTCGTTGATCCGACGGTTGCAGGTACCGCCGGGCGGTACCTTCCTCATGGTCCGCGGGGAGCACTGAGCCGAATAGGACGGGAAGCGATGGGGAGGTCCTCATCACGCGATGGTGACGACGTGATCGCCGCCGGCGAGGCGGGCGATGCAGCGCGGCCGGCGGGCGCCGCCGAGCTCGAACGACGCCTGGCCGAGCTCGAACGGCAGGTCTATACCTTCCGCCAGATCTTCGACCACGCCCACGACGCCATCCTGATCCTCGATCCCGCCGACGAGACCGTGCTCAACGTCAACCGCCGGGCGTGCGAGATCTACGGCTTCGCCCGCGACGAGTTGATCGGCATGTCCCTGCGCAGCGTCTCCCAGGACGCCGAACGCGGCCGGCAGCACGTCGAGCGGACGGTAGAGAAGGGCACCTGCCACAACTTTGAGACCGTCCAGTACCGCAAAGACGGCCGCCCGCTCTACCTGGAGGTCAACGCCTCCATGATCGACTACATGGGCCGGCCGGCGATCCTGTCGCTCAACCGCGACGTCAGCGAGCGCAAACGGGCGGAGAAGCTGCGCCTGGCGAAGGAGACGGCGGAGGAGGCGAGCCGCGCCAAGAACGCCTTCCTCGCCACTTTGAGCCACGAGATCCGCACCCCGACCGGCTCGATCGTCGGCCTCGCCGAGCTGCTCAAGAAGTCCCAGCTCGGGGCCCAGGAGCGGGCCTACGTCGACGCCATCGGCTCGTCGGCGAAGAATCTCCTGCGCTTGATCGACGACCTGCTCGACATCTCCAAGATCGAAGCCGGCAAGCTCTCCCTCGAGCGCCGGCCCCTGCGCCTGCCGGACCTGGTGGAAGAGCTGCGCCAGGTGCTCGAGCCGCGCGCCCGCGCCAAGGACCTCGCCTTCCGCTGCCACGTCGACCCGCGCCTGACCGGCTGGCTCCGCGGCGACGCCGGACGCCTGCGCCAGGTGCTGCTCAACCTGGCGGGAAATGCGATCAAGTTCACCGACCGCGGCGACGTCGAGCTGCGGGTCGAGCAGGCCGGGACGGGGGACGGGGACGGCGCCCTGGGCATCCGCTTCACCGTCCGCGACACCGGCATCGGCATCCCGCCCCAGCTCGCGCGGCGGCTCTTCGCCCCCTTCGTCCAGGCCGGCGACGGCGGCCGGCGAGGCGGCAGCGGCCTCGGCCTGGCGATCAGCCAGCGCATCGTCGAGCTGATGGGCGGTCGCATCGAGGTCGACAGTCGCCCCGGTGCCGGCTCGGTCTTCTGGTTCACCATCGATCTGCCCCGCACCGAGGCGCCGGCGACGGCGGCGGCAACCGGAGAAAGCCACGCCGGCCGCGATCTGGCCACCCTGCGGCGGCGGGCGGAGAAGCGCCTGCTGCTGGTCGAGGACAACCCGGTCAACCAGATGGTCGCCCAGCACCAGCTGCTCGAGCTGGGCTACCGGGTCGACGTCGTCGACGACGGCCGCGCCGCGCTCAGCGCCCTCGCCGAGACCGCCTACGACCTGGTGCTGATGGACTGCCAGATGCCCGGCCTCGACGGCTACGACGCCACCCGCGAGATCCGCCGCCTGGCGGAGCCGATCCGCCGCGTGCCGGTGGTGGCGCTCACCGCCCACGCCATGCGCGGGGACCGCGAGCGTTGTCTGGCGGCGGGGATGGACGACTACCTCGCCAAGCCCTTCCAC
>RFGL01000289.1 GCA_003697015.1 Acidobacteriota bacterium
CCATCTCCACCGCCTGGCGGCGGCCACCCACCCCCTGCCCTTCCGGCCCGGGAGCTTCGACGCCGTCGCCTGCAACCTGGTCCTCGGCCACGTCCCCGACCTCGACGCCGCCCTCGACGCCATCGCCGCCGTCCTCAGGCCCGGCGGCTGCCTGCTGCTCTCCGACTTCCACCCCGAAGCCACCGCCAGGGGCTGGCAACGCACCTTCCGCGACGCCGCCGGCGAGGAACGCGCCATCGTCCAATACCTCCATCCGCTCGACGACTACCGCGCCGCCTGCGAGCGCCTCGGCCTCGCCCTCGAGGCCCTCGACGAGCCCCGCTGGCGAGGCCAGCCGGTAGTCTTCGTCCTACGGGCGCGCAAGCTGCCCGGCAGAACCGCCGTCAATGGGAGGACTTGAGGTGGTTGACCGGCACCGCGACTATAGCGATTACGTCGTCTACGTCGACGAGAGCGGGGATCACGCGCTATCCCCGATCAACAAAGAATATCCTGTCTTCGTGCTCGCATTCTGTATCTTCCGCAAAGACGAGTACGTCACGAGAATTGTACCCGCGGTCCAAGAGCTCAAGTTTCAATACTTCGGCCACGACTTGATCATTCTACACGAGCGAGACGTTCGGAAAGCCCAGGGCGAGTTCAATATTCTGCTACAGAAAGCGACTAGAGATGCATTCATGGCCGACGTCTCGTCATTGATTCAGGAATCTGACTTCACGATCATTTCTGCTTGCATCCGAAAAGACCGATTGCGGGATCAATATACTTATCCATCACACCCATATCATCTTGCTATGGAATTCGGTCTCGAGCGAGTGAATCTGTATCTGAGGCGCCGCAACCAGGGCGACCGGAGGACTCATCTTGTTTTTGAACGGCGAGGCAAGAAGGAAGACGAGCAGCTCGAGCTCGAATTCCGTCGCATTTGTAGTGGCAAGAACTACAAGGGAGACGTTTTGCCATTCGAGATCGTCATGGCGGACAAACGCATCAACTCATGCGGGCTTCAGCTGGCGGATCTCGTAGCTCGGCCTATCGGCCGCTGGGTGCTGGATTCCGATCAACCCAACAGGGCTTTCGAGGTCTTGCAGACCAAGCTCGATCAAGGACCAGGAGGGGACTTCAGGGGCTTCGGGCTTAAGGTCTTTCCTTGAATAACGAAGGGCCCCGGACTTCTCCGAGGCCCCTTCGCCGATCGAGATTCCCCAATCCAGAGCCTATCCTGGCACGATCGGGACGCGCCGTCAAGGGGTAAGATTGCACCGGAATCCACTTCGGGATAGACTTCGGTTCCGAAAGGAGATATGCTATGGAAGCATCAGGGCCGCGGCGCGGCTCCCGTCTGGCGCTCACCGTCGGCCTGATGGCCATCTTCGGCGGGCTGTGGCTCTTCCTCGACGCCCAGGGAGTCGGCGTACCGCCCTTCAAGCGCCTGTGGCCGACTCTGCTGCTGCTCGGCGCCGGCGCCGCCTTGGCCGACCTGCTCTTCCTCAGCCGGCGGCCGCAGGCGGCGGGCTGGACGGTGACCTGGCTGGGCTTCGGGGTGCTCGGTTTCACCCTCACCCTGGGCTATACCAACTGGCGCAAGATCCTCGACTGGCTGCCGACCGTGCCGACCATCTTCGGCCTCTCCCTCCTCGCCACCTGGCTGGCGGAAGGACGGCGCAACGACAACCTGGTGATCGCCGGCGGGGTGCTGATCGGCCTCGGCCTGGTCGGCTTCGCCGCCCGCTTCGACTTCCTGCAGCGCATCCTGCCTTCGGCGCAGGTGGCGTGGGCGGTGTTGCTCCTGGCCGGCGGCGGCTACCTGGTGTGGCGTACCCTGGCCCAGGCCCGGCGCTAGCCGGCGCGCAGCGGAGCACCGATGCGCGACGTCGCGACGCCCCTCGAGCGGCCGGCTGGGCGGGACTTCCCCGGCATCCTCAACCTGCTGCGGGTCTCCCGCCTGGGGTTGATGGTCTCCCACCTCTGGGCCTACCTGATGCCGGCGATGTTCGGCTCCTTCGCGGCGGGGTGGAGTTTCTGGCTCGGCCTGGTCTACGTCACCATCCCGCTGGGGCTTCTGATCTACGGCTGGAACGACTACTTCGACCACGACGTCGACCGGCACAGCCCGCGCAAGAACAGCCCCGGTACGGCGGCGGTCTTCGGCCCCAGCCTGTCGCCGGCTCAGCTCGCCTCCCTGCCCCTCGTCGTCCTCGCCGTCCAGCTGCCCTTCGCCCTGCTCTGGGGGCTCGGCGGCCATCTCGAGCTGGTCGGCTGGATGGCGTTGATGGCGCTGGGAAACGGGCTTTACAACGGCCCCGGCCTGCGCCTCAGCCGGGTGCCGATCGCCGCCGAGCTCACCGCCACCGGCATCTACCTGCTGATCGTCTGGTTGGGGGTGCTGATCCACTCGCCGGGGATGCCGGCCTGGGGCTGGGTCTTCGCCGCCCTGTCGATCCTCAACCTGCAGATCATGGGCACCCTGGTCGACCGCGACGAAGACGCGGCGGTCGGCAAGCGCACCCTGAGCGTCGCCTTCGGCCGCACCACCTCCCTGGCGGCGGTGGTCGTCTTCCTGCTGGCCAAGGCCGTCCTGACCTACGTCTTCACCGGCCACCTCGCCGCCACCGCGGTGATGCTCGCCGGCCTGGTCTTCGTCGCCTTCGGCGTGCCCTTGCCGGGCTATCGCCGCAGCTCGAGCGCCTACACGTCTTTTATCTTCCTCGATTGGATCTGGCTGCTGATGATGCTCCTGCGCTGACGCCGGCGGCCTGCCCCGAGCAGCCCGGCCGGGAGCCGGAATCCCGGTGCGGACGATCCCGCCCCCGCGGCGGTCCGAATCCTGCCGGCCGGCGGATGATCGAGCCTCGGCCGGTCGCAGCGCGGGCACCCTGGTGTAGGGTGGCACGGTCATGACGCTGCTGCTGATCTACGTCGGACTGGCGCTCGGCTTCTCCTTCTTGTGCTCGATCCTCGAGGCGGGTCTGCTGTCGGTGCGGACGGCGGAGCTGGAAGAGCGCAAGGCGCGGGGGCAGCGGGCGGCAGCGCTTCTGCTCGACCTCAAGCAGGAGCGCGTCGACGACGCGATCAGCGCCATCCTGATCTTGAACACCATCGCCCACACCGCCGGCGCCACCCTCGCCGGGGCCCAGGCGGGGAAGGTCTTCGGCGATCATCGGGTGGGGATCTTCTCCGCCGTCCTGATCCTGCTGGTGCTGGTGGTGACCGAGATCATCCCCAAGACCATCGGCACGGTCTACGCGTCGTCCCTGGTCGGCTTCGTCGCCCGCGCCACCGCCCTCCTGGTCTGGCTGCTGCGGCCGGCGCTGGTCCTCACCGGCCTGGTGACGCGCTTCTTCGCCCACCAGGAACAACCGGCGATCAGCCGCGGCGAGCTGGCGGCGATGGTCGCCCTCGCCGGGCGCCAGGGGATCCTCCCCGCCGCCCACTCGCAGCTGGTCGAGAACGCCCTGCTCTACGACCGGATCCAGGTCGCCGACGTCATGACCCCGCGCACGGTGCTCTGCGCCCTGCCCGCCAGCGCCACCATCGCCGACTTCCTCGCCGACCGGCGATCGCGGATCTACTCCCGCATTCCCATCTACCGCGACGACCGCGACCACATGATCGGCTACGTGCTGCAGCGCGACGTGCTCGCCGCCGCCGCCGAAGGGTCCGACCCCACCACCCCGCTGGAGCGTTTTCGCCGCGACCTCCTGGAGCTGCCGGCGGAGGCGTCGGTCGCACGCGCCCTGCGCCAGCTCACCGCCGGCCGCCAGCACCTCGCCCTGGTACGCGACGAATTCGGCGGCACCGCCGGCCTCGTCACCCTGGAGGATCTGATCGAGACCATCCTCGGGGTCGAGATCCTCGACGAGGCCGACCACGTCGCCGATCTCCGCGCCGAGGCCATCCGCCTGCGCGATCAGCGCCTGGCGGAGCGCCGCGCCGAGTCGGCGGTCGACGAGGCGCCGGCGCCTGACGGCGCTTAGCGGCGCGGCTCGAGGGGCACGATCCAGCGCCGCGGCAGCAGACTGGGGGGCTCGGCGGCGAGGTCGACCTCGGGATCGATCAGCGCCTGGGGCGGCCGGCCGTTCAACGAGATGCGGGTGAGAGCGTGGATCTCCCCGCCCTCGACGCCGCGCTCGGCCAGCCGCGCCGCCAGGTAGTGGGCGAACTGGCGGATCATCTCCGGGTCCTGGGTCATCATGCGCCGCTGGCGCGGGGTGAGGACGGCTTCGGCACCGTTCAGCAGGGTCGCCTTGCGGGTCCGGTGGTCGACCAGCATGAAGCGCACCTCCCCCTGTTTGTCGCGCACCTTCATGCGCCAGGAGAATCGGTGCGCCTCGTCGGTCCAGTCGACGTTGCCGGGATAGAGCCAGTGGCGCAGGGGCATCAGCACCTGGATCGCCACCCAGGCGCCGAGCAGGGCGAGGCTCAGCCGGCGGCGGCGGCCGGCGATCGCCTTCGCCGGCCGGGCGCGGCGGCCCGGAGGGCGGCCGATCAGGCCGCTGCGACGCGGCCAGTCGGGAGCGAAATAGAGGGTCGTGGCGCAGATCATCAGCCAGGGGAAGACGCCGATGTTGAAGAGGTGGGAGTTGGCGACGTGGAAGGCGCTGGCCAGCAGAAAAGCGGCCAGGCGGGTACGGCGCCACAGCAGGAGGGGCACCACCGCCAAATCGAAGAGCGCCCCGCCCCAGCTCATGAAGGCGGCGAACCACGGGCGGTCGAAGAACGCCAGCCGCAGGCTGCCGCCGAGGTTGTCGGTCTCGAGCCACATGCGCATCGGCTGCGCCGCCACCAACCAGTCGTAATTGAGCTTCGCCACCCCGCCGAAGAAGTACGGCACCCCGACCTGGAAGCGCAGCAGCCAGAGGGCCCAGGCCGGCACCACCGGCGAGCGCAGGTCGCGACGCCGCAGGGCGTCGAGGGAACCGGCGCGATGGGCGGGGACGAAGATCAGGAGAATGGCGAGCAGCAGGATGAGGTAGTTGTGGTTGTTGTAGGCGGCGGCGTCGAGCAGCAGAACGTAGCCGTAGCCGACGGCGAAGAGCGCCGCCGCCAGGCGGTACCACAGGCCGGCGGCGATCGCCGCCGCCAGCCCCACCAGGAGCCAGAAGATCAGGCGCAGGATGCCGTCCGGCGCCACCTTCACCCAGTCGAAACCGTAGAACGTGAAGTGCACCAGCGGCTGGGCGTAGAGGCGCTCCAGCCGCCCGTCGAGGACGTAGTGGAGGAGATCCCACACCATCAACAGACCGAAGCCGAGGCGGAAGAAGACCAGCGACGCGGCGTCGACCGGCGCCCACAGGCGCCGCTCGAGGCTGGCGAAGCGAGAGGTGCCGCGCTGGCGTTGGTCGGACATCGGATTCGGGTCGCGTGCGTCGCGGCCAGTCTAGCGCGCTTTCTCCCCCGCCTCCTACCCTGCCCGGGCATCACGTCGCGGCGGCGACCTTATGCCATAGTCGGCCCGCCATGAGCCGCCGGCCGCCGCGTCACGTCGCCGTGCCCCGAGCCCGCCCCGGCCCGCCGGCCGGGGGGGAGGGTGAGGGCGTCGCCCCGCGCTCTCCGCGACCCGAGGTGCCGCGCTGGTTGGGGCTCGGCTACGCCGCCTTCCTCGCCCTGTGGATCCCGGTCTACTGGCGCCACAACGGCCTGGCCAACTTCCTCTGGTACTGCGACTTCGCCAACTTCGCCGTCGGCCTCGCCCTGTGGCGGAAGAGCGCCCTGCTGCTGTCGTCGCAGGCCGCCGGCGTGCTGCTCCTGCAACTGCTGTGGGTGGTCGACTTCGGCACCGCCCTGCTCGCCGGCTGGCATCCGATCGGCGGCACCGAGTACATGTTCGACCCGCAGCGCCCGCTCCTCGCCCGCCTGCTGTCGCTGTTCCACGTCTGGATGCCCCTGCTGCTCGTCTGGGGGGTGAGGCGCCTGGGCTACGACCGCCGGGCGTGGAAGCTCCAGACCCTGGTGATCTGGATCCTCCTGCCCCTCTCCTTCCTCGCCGACCCGGCGCGCAACCTCAACTGGCTGCACCGGGTCTTCGGTCTCGAGCAGACCCTGATGCCGCCGGCCCTCTTCCTCCTCCTGCGGATGGCGATCGACCCGCTGCTGGTGGTGCTGCCCACCCACCTCCTGCTGCGGCGGCTGCTGCCGCCGCCCGCCCCCCGTCCCGGCGGTGCGGGGGCTTGAGCTCCGCCGCGTCGACTGTGGTAGGATGCCGGCGTAGGTTCAAACACGTTGCTGGGCGGGTGGCCGGGACGTGGACTCTGCGGCGCGACGCCGGCAAGACCGCTACCCGCCGTGCAGAAAGGAAGAGTGGGAATGGCCGCGCTATCGAGATCGTTGCTCGCGTTTCTGTTGGTGCTCCTGCTGGTGCCGGCGACGTCGGCCCAGGACGCCGCCACCGACGAACAGGGGTCGTCCGAAGAGGCGGCCGAGCCGGCGCCGGAGGACGTGATCGAAGACGTGATCATCGTCACCGCCGGGCGTACCGAGCAGTCGGCGCACGAGGTGCCCGCCGCCTTCACCGTCATCACCTCCGAGCAGCTGGAGACCGCGCCGGCGGACGATTACGGCGATCTGCTGCGCAACGTCCCCGGCCTGTCGGTGTCCCAGGTGTCGGCGCGCGACATCCAGATCTCCTCGCGCCAGGCGACCTCGACCCTGGCCACCGACCAGTTGGTGATGCTCGACGGGCGCACCATCTACCTCGACTTCTTCGGCTTCGTGATGTGGGACTTCCTGCCGGTCAACACCCGCGAGGTGAAGCAGATCGAGGTGGTGCGCGGCCCGGGGAGCGCGGTGTGGGGCGCCAACGCCATGACCGGGGTGGTCAACGTCATCACCAAGTCGCCGCGCGAGATGCAGGGGACCGGCCTGGTCTTCGGCGGCGGCGAGATCGGCACCGCCTACGCCAGCGTCACCCACGCCGGCGCCGGCCCCAAGCTGGGCTACAAGGTGTCGGCGGGCTACTACGAGCAGGATCCGTATGACCGGCCGACCGGCATCATCCCCGGCACCGAAGCGGTCAATCCGCCCTTCGGCACCCCCTACCCCGACTTCCCCAACAGCGGCACCGAGCAGCCCAAGCTCGACCTGCGCTTCGACTACGACTCGAGCCCGTCGACCGTCTGGTCCTTCTCCGGCGGCTTCGCCGGCACCGACGGCATCATGCATACCGGCATCGGCCCCTTCGACATCGACAGCGGCTCCTTTCTCGGCTACTTCAAGACCGCCTGGACCAAGGGTTCGATGCAGGCCAGCTTCTTCGCCAACTTTCTCGACGGCGACGCCGCCAATCTGCTGACCGTCGGCGCCGACGGACGGCCGCTGCTCCTCGCCTTCGAATCCCAGACCTACAACCTCGAATTCAGCGACACCAAGGTCTTCAAAGAGCAGCACATCCTCACCTACGGCGCCCGGGTGCGCAACAACCAATTCGACCTGTCGATCGCTCCGGCGGGCGACGATCGCGACGAATTCGGCGTCTTCATCCAGGACGAGATCCTCTTCGGCGACCACGTGCGCTGGCTGATCGGCGCCCGCTTCGACGACATCGACCCGGTCGACTCGGTGGTGTCGCCGCGCACCAGCCTGCTGATCTCGCCCACCCCGCGCCACACCTTCCGGGTGTCGTTCAACCAGGCCTATCGCGCGCCTTCGCTGATCAACAACTTCCTCGACATCACCATCATCAACGCCGCCTTCGTCGATCCGCGGCTGATCGCCGCCGCCGTGGCCCCGGGCATCCCGTGCGAGTTCGTGCTCTCGACCTGCACCCCCTTCGGCTTCTTCTTCCCCTCGGCGGCGATCGGCAATCCGGGGCTGGACGAGGAATCCCTCGACGCCTTCGAGATCGGCTGGGTGGGCACCTTCGCCAACGGCAAGGCGACGGTCGACCTGGCGCTGTACAAGAACGAGCTCACCGACTCGATCGACTTCTTCACCGCCCAGACCTACGACTCCTTCAGCCCGCCGCCGGGCTGGCCGGTCTTCCTCCGCGGCACCCCCTTCCCGGTGGTGCCCCCGGGGGTCTTCCCCTCCTTCTTGAGCTACCGCAACATCGGCGAGATCGACAACCAGGGGGTCGAGTTCTCCCTCAACCTGCGGCCGCGGCCCGAGTGGCACATCTTCCTCAACTACACCTTCCAGGACGACCCGGACGTCCGCGGCATCGCCCGCAGCGAGGTCAACACCCCGCCGGAGAACCGCTTCAACCTCGGCGCCTCCTACAACGGGCCGCACTTCTTCATCAACGGCAACCTCAACTTCGTCGACGACGCCTTCTGGACCGACGTCCTCGACGCCCGCTTCCACGGCCCGACCGACAGCTTCACCCAGGTCAACCTGGCCCTCGGCTGGCGCTTCGCCGACGACCGCTACACCATCACCCTCAACGGCTCGAACATCTTCGACGAAGACGTCCAGCAGCACGTCTTCGGCGACCTGATCAGCCGCAAGATCAGCGCCGACCTGCGCATCAACTTCTAGCCCGACCGCCCCGTTCCCCCGCGACGCCGGGGGAACGGGGGGCGGATCGCCTATGACCCATCCCCGCTCCGCTCGGTGTTTCGCCGCCGCCGTCCTCGCCGCGCTCGCCATCCCCTCCGGCCTCCGCGCCCGGGACTGTGACGGCGGAGCGTGCCCGTCGCCGGCCGATCGCAGGGCGTGCCCCCTCGAGCGGACCTCCTCCCTGGCGGACGACGACGACGCCCGCGGCGTCGCCTCCGGCACCCGGCCGGCGCCCCTCGCCGGCGGCCGGTTGAGCAAGCTCTTCGCCCGCGGTTCCGGCCTCGCTGCCTTGCGCGGGGCCACCTCCGGCGAGACCAATCCCAACGCCGCCATCTATCGCGCCTGGCTGGAGCAACAGCAGCAGCTCAAGGATCGCCACCTGATCCTTCCCCTGTGGCGGCCGCTGGGGCCGGTCCGGGTGGCGCCCGGCACCGAGCCGGACAACAACATCAACGCCCTCGGCCGCCTGAACACCCTGGCCTTCGATCCCGAAGATCCCAAGAAGATCTACGTCGGCGCCGGCGCCGGCGGCTTCTGGCGCTCGAACGACGGCGGCCGAAGCTGGGAAACGCCGTCGATCGACCCGCGCACCCTGGCGGTCTCCGGCATCGCCGTCGATCCGCGGGATTCCCAGCACCTCTACCTGCTGACCGGCGACGGCAACGGCTGGACCCTGTGGCATCCCGCCCTGCCTTCGATCGGCGTCCTCGAGTCGCGCGACGGCGGCAACACCTGGCGCTTCGCCGGCAGCAGCTGGATCGCCTCGGAGACCCTGATCTTCGGTTTCGCCCTGGTGCTCGCTCCGGGCAGCTCGGACGTCCTCTTCGCCGCCACCACCGAAGGTCTCTACCGCGGCACGAGGGCGGCGGACGGCTGGACCTGGGAGGTGGTGCAGCAAGGCAGCTTCCGCGACGTCGTCTTCATGCCCGGCAGCTGCTGCGTGGGCTACGCCGCCACCGTCAGCGCCGTCTACCGCACCTCCGACGGCGGCGATACCTGGACGCCGATCTTCGAGCCCGACTGGTCGGCCAACGACAAGCCGATGAACCGCCGCATCGCCCTCGGGGTGACCCCCAAGGCGCCGTCGACGGTCTACGCCGTCGCCGGCAGCGACAACGGCCTCACCGGGGTCTACCGCTCGGACGACTGCGGCGGCGACTTCGAGCTGCGCTCGAACGCCCCCAACGTCCTGGGCTACGACGACAAGGGCACCGGCGATTCCGCCGTGGCCTTCTACGCCCTGTCGATCGGCGTCTCGCCGCACGACGTCGACGAGGTCCTGGTCGGCGGGGTGAGCATCTGGAAGTCGACCGACGGCGGCCGGAGCTTTACCTTGAGCGGCTACTGGCAGCGCTACTACGAGCGCGTCGGCGGGGGGAAGGGCGAGGAGGAGGTGGTGCCGCTCTACCCCTACGTCCACGCCGACATCCACGCCCTCGCCTACCACCCGACCAGGCGGGGCCCGACCGGGCGGAGCGAGATCTTCAGCACCAACGACGGCGGCATCTCCTGGTCCGACGACGGCGGCGAGCACTGGCACGACGTCTCCCACGGCCTGCGCATCACCCAGATCTTCAAGATCTGCGGCACGCCGCAGGATCCGGAGCTGATCTACTTCGGCGCCCAGGACAACGGCTCGAGCCGCCTCGGCCCCGATCAGGTCGCCTACCCGGCTGCCAACAGCGACGGCGGGGTGTGCCTGATCGACTACCAGGATTCGCGCTATCGCTACCTCAGCCAGCAGCAGGGCCGGTTCACCAAGTCGAGCGACGGTGGCAAGACGTTCGTCTCGATCACCCCGCCGCGCGGCACCAACGCCAACGCCGCCTACATCACCCCCCTGGTGATGCACCCGCAGCGGCCGGAGGTGCTCTTCACCTGCTTCGAGGACCTCTTCGTCAGCCACGACCGCGGCGCCCGCTGGCAGAACCTGACCGACGGCGACCTGGGCAGCAAGAAGTGCGTGCAGGTGGCGGTGGCGCCCTCCGACCCGCGGGTGATCTACGTCGCCAAGGAGCACGAGCTCTACTGGAGCCGCGACGGCGGGACCAGCTGGACGGTCCGCACCCCGCCCCTGCCGGTGCCGCCGCCGTCGATCACCGACGTCGCCATCGACGGCCGCGACCCCGGCCGCGCCTGGATCAGCTTCGGCGGCTACCGGGAAAAGGTCAAGGTCTACGAGACCAGCGACTACGGCTTCTCGTGGCGGAACGTGTCGGCGGGCCTGCCCAATCTGCCGGTCCGCACCCTGCTGCACGATCCGGGAGGCCGCAATCCGCTCTACGCCGGCACCGACATCGGCGTCTACCGCCGGGTTGACGATCCGCGCGACGACCGGCGCAGCGTCTGGCTGCCCTTCATGGCGCCGCCGCTGATCGTCAACGATCTCGAGATCTACCGCAATCCCCGGAGCGGCGAGGCCCGCCTGCGCGCCGGCACCTACGCCCAGGGGGTGTGGGAGATCAGGCTCGACCCCTGGGGCCAAGAGGAGCAGGAGGAGTAGCCCTGGCAGCACCTTCCCCCGCCGCGACCCTGCACCAGCTGATCGCGGCCCAGGTCGAGCGCACCCCCGACGCCGTCGCCCTCTGCTGGGGTAACGAGACCCTCACCTACCGCCGGCTCGAGCGCCGCGCCAATCACCTCGCCCACCGCCTGCGCCGCCGCGGCGTCGGCCCGGAGTCGGTGGTCGGCGTGCTGCTCGAGCGCGGCCTGACGTTGCCGGTGGCGCTCCTCGGGGTGCTCAAGGCGGGCGGCGCCTTCGTCGTCCTCGACCCGGACGATCCCCCCGCCCGCCGCCGCCGCCTGCTGGCCGACGCCGGCGTCGCGGTGGTGGTGCGCGAGCCCGCGGCCGCCGGCGAGCCGGCGGCCGACACGCCGCGGCCGGCGACGGTCGAGATCGACGGCGACGATCCGCCCGGCGACGACCCGGGACCGCCGGCGGCGGCGGTGACGCCGGAGAATCTGGCCTACGTGGTCTTCACCTCGGGATCGAGCGGCCGCCCCAAGGGGGTGCTGGGCTCTCACCGCGGCATCGTCGCCTACCTGCGCTCGATCGTCGAGCGCTTCGCGCTCGGCCCGCACGACGTCGCCCTGCAGCTGGCGCGACCGACCTTCGACGGCGCCCTGCGCGACCTCTTCGCCCCCCTCGCCGCCGGCGCCCGGGTGGTGCTCCCCGACCGCGCGGCGGCGCGCGATCCGGCGGCGCTGGTGGCGGCCCTCGAGGGCGAGCGGGTGAGCGTCGTGCCGAGCGTGGTGCCGGCGCTGCTCGAGCAGCTGCTGGCGGTGGCGGAAGAACGCGGCCGGCGCCTGCCCCACCTGCGGCTGGTGCTCTCCGCCGGCGAGAGCC
>RFGL01000290.1 GCA_003697015.1 Acidobacteriota bacterium
ATCGCCGGCCCGCCCGCGATCGCTGCTCCCGGCCCCGGCGCTGGCGGCTGGCGGCTCAGCGTTCCCCTCCCCGCCGGTAGTCGCCGCTCCTGCCCCCCGCCTTGTGCTCCAGCTTGAGATCGGTGATCACCGCCCCCTTCTCCACCGCCTTGATCATGTCGTAGAGCGCCAGGGCGGCGGCGGCGCAGGCGGTCAAGGCCTCGAGCTCGGCGCCGGTCTTGGCGCTGACCACCACCTCGCTCGCAATGCGCACGCCGCCGTCGTCCGGCTCGAAACGCACCTCGACGTGCTCGAGGGGCAGGGTGTGGGCCAGGGGGATCAGCTCGTCGGCTCGCTTCGCCGCCTGGATGCCGGCGATGCGGGCCACCGCCAGGGCGTCCCCCTTGGGCATGGCGGCGAGCCGCGCGGCGGTCTCGGACGCCATGAGAACGCGGCAGGAAGCCCCGGCGACGCGGCGGCTGACGGCCTTCTGCGATACGTCGACCATGCGCGCCCGGCCCTCGGCGTCGAGGTGACTGAAGGCGGGCGGGGAGCTCTGCGGCTGGTCGCTCATCGACGGATCGCTCGGAGCCGCTATGCTAGCATCCCGCCCCCGGCCGAGCAGCCCACCATGCGACTCGCCATCGTCATCCCCACCCTCAACGAACGCCCCCACGTCGACGCGGTGGTGGCCCAGGCCCTGGCGGCGGCCGACGAGGTAGTGGTGGCCGACGGCGGCAGCAGCGACGGCACGGCGCAGCGCGCCGCCGAGCTCGGCGCGCGGGTGGTCGCCGGCCCACCGGGACGCGGCCGGCAGCTCAATCTCGGCGTCCGTGCCACCACCGCCGAGGCCCTGCTCTTCCTCCACGCCGATACGAGGTTGCCCGACGGCGCCGGTCCTCTGGCCTGCGAGGCCCTGGCCGGCGGCGCCGCCGGCGGCGGCTTCCGCCTGCGCTTCGACGTCGAGCGCGGCATCCTGGTGCTCGGCGGCCGGCTGGCCAATCTGCGCAGCCGGCTGACCGGCTGCCCCCTCGGCGATCAGGCGCAATTCGCCAGCCGCGCCGCCTTCGACGCCGTCGGCGGCTTCCGCGACTGGCCGCTGCTCGAGGACCTCGACTTCATCCGCCGCCTCAAACGCTACGGCCGCACCGTGCTGCTCGAGCCGCCGGTGATCACCGCCGCCCGCCGCTTCCACGACCAGGGCATCGCCCGCACCGTCGGCCTCAACTACCTGATCTGGCTGCTCTACTTCGCCGGCGTCTCACCCCACCGCCTGGCCCGTCTCTACCGCCAGATCCGCTGAGCCTCAGGAGAACCCTTACACCCCCCCTGAAACGGCGGGAGCTCCGCGGCCGGTGGCCGGCGGAGCTCCGATAATGCTCTTCGGATCGCGCCTAGTTGACTTTTTCTTTCAGCTCCTTGCCCGGTTTGAATCGGACCGCGGTGCTCGCCGGGATGTCGATGACTTCTCGGGTGGCGGGATTCAGGCCCTTGCGCGCCTTGCGCTCGCTGGTGAAGAAGCTGCCGAAGCCCGCGATCTGGACCCGATCCTTCGCTGCCAACGAGTTGCCGATGCATTCGAAGATGGCGTCGAAGACCTCCGCCACCTGCTTCTTGGTCAGGCCTTCGACCGTACCTGCCACGTGATCCACAATGTCCGCTTTGCCAGCCATCAGTCCTCCTTTGCTCGGCGTGGATTTTCTCGAAATCGAGCCCTACCTCTCGACGTCCTGCTCGACGTCTGCCTGCGGTTCCCGTCAGGGAAACCCTGGTCGAGGCGCCCTGATGCCGCTGAACATACGGCAATGCATAGAAGCCTGTCAATACTCAGAAGCGCGGAGAAGCGCGGTTTTTCGCCCATCCGGGCTATCGGCGATGCTCCAGGACGTGGACCGTGAAGCCGTCGTGGTCGCCGGCCGGCAGCACCTGCCACAGGCCGGGGCCGACGATCCAGCGCTCGTGCGGGTAGCTCAGCCGCCCGGCGAGCTCGAGGGGCACGAGCTCGGGGTGACGGCGGCGGAAGCGCGCCACCACGTCCTCGTTCTCCTCCCGCTCGAGGGAGCAGGTGATGGCCACCAGCAGCCCCCCCGGCCGCACCAGCGGCGCCACCCCTTCGAGCAGCCGCAGGGACTGGCGGGCCAGGCGGCCGATCTCGCTCTCGCTGATCCGCCATTTGAGCTCCGGATGCTTGCGCAGGGTGCCGGTGCCGGTGCACGGCAGATCGAGGACGACGCGGTCGAAGCGGCCCCGGAAGGCCGGCTGGCCGGCGTCGGCCACCACCAGCGGCAGGCGCCGGCCGAGCCGCTTGAGGTTGGCCCGCAGAGTACCGATGCGCGACGGCGAGACGTCGGCGAGGAACGGCTCGAGCGACGGCTCGACCGCCAGCAGGGCGAAGCTCTTGCCGCCGGGCGCGGCGGCGGCGTCGAGCACCCGCTCCCCCGGCTGCGGCGGCGGGATCAGCGCCGCCGCCTGGCTGGCTTCGTCCTGGAGGTAGAAGTCTCCGCGGCGGTAAGCCGGCGAGCGCAGGGGGTTGCCGCGGCGCACCACCAGCCCCAGGGGAGCGAGGTCCGAGGGCTCGACGGTCAGTCCCCGATCGATCAGCGCCTCGGCCAGCGGCGCACTGCCGCCGCGATCGCGGAAGGTCAAGAGGTGCAGCGCCTTGGGCTGGTTGTTGGCCTCGAGCAGCGCGCGGGTGCGGGCCCGGCCGAAGCGCTCCAGCCAACGCCGGACGAGAAAGTCCGGATGGCTGGTCTCGATCGCCAGGCGGGTGATCTTATCGTCGCTCGTCACCGGCCAGTCGCGCAACCGCGGCTGGCGGGCGATGCGACGCAGCACCGCGTTGGTGAAGCTGACGCCGCCGCGGTGGGTCACCCCCCGCGCCTGCTCGACGGCCTCGTTGACCACCGCATGGGCCGGCACCCGATCGAGGAACAGCAGCTGGTAGGCGGCGACCCGCAGCGGCGCGTGCAGGCGGGGCTCGATGTCGTCGAACGGCCGGTGGCTGGCGCAGGCGATGACGTGGTCGAGGCGCCGCAGCCAGCGCAGGGTGCCGAGGGCGAGCTCGCGCAGCAGGCCGTGGTCGCGCGGCTCGCACTGCTGGAGCGCGCTCTCCAGGTACACCGACGACGGCGCCAGGCTGGCCAGGGTGCGCTCGACCACCCAGGCGGCGGCGGAGCGCACCGTGTCCTCGTGGGTGTGGGGCCGCGAGGCACGCCGGCCGCGGAAGGGTTTGCCCCCGGCAGCTGGGCTGGCGCGGCGCAGGCTCATGACGGCTCGGCTCATGGAGAAGCGTTCGCGGGATCCGGCGACGGAGTCCTTAGGACGTCGCCGGGGCGGAGGCGCTCGCCGCGCAGCCAGGCGGAGGCGGCGAGGGGCCGGCGACCCGGCCGCTGCACCCGCTCGAGGGCGAGGGCGCTGCGCTCGCCACACGCCACGACGACGGCGTCCCCCGCCACGTCCAGGACGGTCCCCGGGGCGGCGCCGGCCGCTGCCGCGGGCGCCGGCCGCACGGCGAGGAGCTTGAGCGGCGCGCCGCCCACCTCGGCCACCAGCCCCGGCCAGGGCGTGTAGGCGCGCCAGCGATTGTAGAGCACGGTGGCGCTCAGCGTCCACGTCACCGCCCCGTCCTCCCGGCTCAGACGCGGTGCCAGGGTGACCAGCCGCTCGTCCTGCGGCCGCGGCACCAGAGCGCCGGCCTCAAGCAGCTCCAGGGTGCGGACCATCAGCCGCGCGCCGAGGGCCGCCAGACGGGCGGCGAGCTCCGGCGCGGTCTCGTGCGGGCCGACGTCCACCGCCTCCTGGAGCAGGATCGGACCGCTGTCGAGGCCGGCGGTCATCCGCATGGTGGTGACGCCGGTGCGCTCGTCGCCGTGGGCGATCGCCGCCTGGATCGGCGCCGCGCCACGCCACCGCGGCAGCAGGGAGGCGTGCAGATTGATGCAGCCGTGGCGCGGCAGGGCGAGCAGGCGGCGGCGGAAGATCTGGCCGAAGGCGACCACCACCGCCACGTCCGGCGCCAGCTCTTCGAGGCGGGCGAGAAAGGCGCCGTCGCGCACCGATGCCGGCGCCGTCAGCTCGAGACCGAGCCGGCGCGCCCGCTGCGCCACCGGCGACTCGCGGGGCCGCCGGCCGCGGCCCGCCGGCCGCGGCGGCTGGGTGACGACGAGCTGCGGCCGGAAGGCTCCGGCGGCCAGCGCCTCGAGGGTCGGGACGGCGAAGTCGGGGGTACCGAAGAAGACCGTCTTCAGAGCTCACTCCTCCCGCGCCCGGTCGATCTCCTCGAAGAAGTCGGGCTTGACCAGCACCTCCCGCGGCTTCGACCCCTGGCTGGGGCCGACCAGCCCGTCCTGCTCCATCAGGTCGATCAGGCGGGCGGCGCGCGAGAAGCCGACCCGCATGCGCCGCTGGAGAAAGCTGGCCGACGCCTGGCGCTCGGCGACCACCAGGCGGGCGGCCTCGTCGTAGAGCTCGTCGTCGTGGTCGCCGTCGCCGCCGCCATCGCCGGTCTTGCCGTCGCGCGGCTTGACCACCTCGGGGTCGAGATCGGGCTTGCCCTGGCGCTTGAGCCAGCGCACCAGGGCGGCGGTCTCCTGCTCGCTGACGTAGGCGCCGTGCAGGCGCATCAGGCGCGAGGTGCCCGGCGGCATGAAGAGGGCGTCGCCCTTGCCGAGGAGCTTCTCCGCCCCGATCCGGTCGAGGATGGTGCGCGAGTCGTGGCGGGTGGCGGTGGCGTAGGACAGGCGGCAGGGGAAGTTGGCCTTGATGGTGCCGGTCAGCACGTCGACCGACGGCCGCTGGGTGGCGATGATCAGGTGGATGCCGACCGCCCGCGCCATCTGCGCCAGCCGGGCGATCGAGGTCTCGACCTCGGCGGCGGCGACCATCATCAGATCCGCCAGCTCGTCGATCACGATCACGTAGTAGGGCAGGGGCTTGACGTCGTCGTCGGCGAGCGTCGCGTCGCCGTCGGTCAAGGCCAGGCGCTGGCGCGTCTTGGGGTCGCGGATGGCCTCGTTGTAAAAGGCGATCGAGCGCACGTGCACCTCCGCCAGCAGGCGGTAGCGGCGCTCCATCTCCGCCACCGCCCAGCGCAGGGCGTTGGCCGCCTTCTTGGGCTCGATCACCACCTCGGTCTTGAGGTGGGGGATGTCGGCGTAGACCCCGAGCTCGATGCGCTTGGGGTCGATGAAGATGAACTGCACCTGGTCGCGGGTCGCCTTGTAGAGGATCGAGGTGATCATCGACTGCAGGCCGACGCTCTTGCCGGCCCCGGTGGCGCCGGCGACCAGCAGGTGGGGCATGCCGGCGAGGTCGGCGTAGTACGGCCGGCCGTGGAGGTCGACGCCGATCGCCAGCGTGAGCGGCGACGGCGCGCGTTTGAAGCCCTCGTCGGCCAGCAGCCGGCCGAGGTGGATGACGCTGCGCTCCTTGTTCGGCACCTCGATGCCGAGGGTCGAGCGGCCGGGGATGCGGTCGATGCGCACCGACTCGGCCTTCAGCGCCAGCGCCAGGTCGTCCTGCAGGTTGACGATGCGGCTGACCTTGACCCCCGGCGCCGGCTGCAGCTCGAAGACGGTGATCACCGGCCCCGGCGCGATGCCTTCGATGGTGCCCTCGACGCCGAACTCGCGGCAGGCGCGCTCGATCACCTCGCCGCGGCGCACCAGGGCGCGCTCGTCGCGCACCGCCGCCTGCTTGCCGAGATCGAGCAGGCCGAGCGGCGGGAGCGCCTTGGGCTTGAGCTCGCCGGGCTGAAAGCCCAGGCTCTTCTGTACCGGCGGCTGGGTGGTGGCCGGCGGCGGGTCGGCCGGGGCGGACGAGCGGTAGACCCGACCGGGGGTGCGCGGCGCTGCCTTCGGCGGCGGCTGCGGGGCGGGCGCGAGCTCCGCCAGGGGCACGCGGCGGACCGAGAAGTGGCCTTCCCCGGCCACCGTCCGGACCCGCGCCGGCGGCAGCTCGGGCGGCGGCTCGGCCGCCCGCTTGACCGCCGCATCGCGACCGGCATGCTGCAGGTGACGCGCCAGCACCCGCTGCCGGGTCTCGCTCTTGCTGCGCCGCTGCCGGCGCTGGCTGCGGCGCAGGGCGATGCCGTCGCGGAGTCGGGCCAGCCGCCGGCGCAGGGCTGCCGCCGCACCGCTGAAGGTCGCCTCCAGCGCCAGGCTGATGCCGACCAGGGCCAGCGCCAGCAGCACCACCAGAGCGCCGCCGCGGCCCAGGTAGGTGGCGAGCACGTCCTCCACCAGGTAGCCGACCAGACCGCCGGCGGCCATCTCGCCGCCGCGCCAGGCGATCTCGCCCAGGCCGAGGTCGCATAACGCCGGCAAGGAGAGGAGCATCAGCAGCAGGCCGAGGCCGCGGGCCAGGGGGCCGCCCCGGCGCGACCGGCCGGCGAAGCGGCGCCAGCCGTAGACCGCCAGCACCACCGGCACGGCGAAGGCGACCAGCCCGAGGATGGCGAAACTGACGGCGGCCAGATTGGCGCCGAACGGCCCGATCAGGTTTCGCACCGCGCCGCCGTCGCTGGTCTGGGTGATCAGGCTCGGGTCGTCGGGGTGGTAGCTCAACAGGCTGCCGCTCAACAACAGCACCGAGGCCAGCAGCAACAGACCGAGGATCTCGTTGCCGTGATCCGGCGACACGCCGAGCCCGGGCAGGTTCTTCTTGCGGACCTTGGAAGCGGCGGTGGTGGTCATGTCGATCGGCTGGGGTGCGGCGGCGGCCGGATGGGATCCGTAACGTCAACCTTTGCTTGAAGATAGTTGCGCTATGCTACTGATGACTCTAGCATTTCGTGCCCCGGGCATCAAACGGAATGCCCAATTCTCTGTGCATTCTACGCCGGCCGGCGGGAAAAGCTGCGCTGCGCCGGCGCGGCGGACTCGGAACGGACGGTGACGATCAGCCGGCGGCCGCCGCATCCGCCAGG
This sequence comes from Acidobacteriota bacterium, assembly GCA_003697015.1. GTDB lineage: Bacteria > Acidobacteriota > Thermoanaerobaculia > Multivoradales > J023 > J023. The sequence continues at coordinate 6,905 of RFGL01000290.1, forward strand.
GCGATGAACCGCTCCCGCGCCTCACCGCTGCCGCAGACGAAGACCGCGTCGTCCGGCTGGAATCGGAAGTCCGGCCCGAAGCGCACCAGCACGTCGTCGCCGCGCTCCACCGCCACCACCGAGCAGCCGGTGCGCTGGCGCAAGCGCAGCTCGGCCGGATGGCGCCCGGCGAGACCGCCGGCCGGAATGCGGGTGAGGGTCAGCTCGGGCTCGATCACCACCTCCTGGCGGCCGAGCAGCCGCTTGGCCAGCATCTGCCCTGCCACCTGGCTGATGGACAGGGCGAAGTCGGCGCCGGCGCGGTGGATGCGCTCGACGTTCTCCACCTCGTTCACCCGGGCGATGATCGGCAGCTCCGGCGCCCGATCGCGGATGATGACGGTGGCGAAGAGGGTGGCGCTGTCGCTGTCCAGGGCCAGCACCGCCGCCCGCACCCGCTCCAGGCCGATGGCGTCGAGCAGGGCGTGGTCGCGCACGTCGCCGACGTGGTCCACCCGCCGGTCGTCGGCCGGCCGGCGGTCGATCACCACCACCTCCTCGCTGACCTCCTGCAGCAGGTTGACCACCCGGCGGCCGACCTCGCCGTAGCCGGCGACGATGAAGGGCCCCCGGCGCCGGTCCAGAGCGGCGCGGTCGCCGGTCAGCTCGGCCAGCTGCTGGATCCCTTCCGCCCCGCCGACGGCGATCAGGATGTCGTGCGGCTGCAGGCGGCTGTCGGGGGGAGGAAGACGGATCAGCGTGCCGCCGCGCCACTGGCCGATGACGGTGGTGCCGGTGCGCTCGCCGATGCGCGACTCGACCAGCGTGCGGCCGGCGAGCGGGCTCTTGGCGTCGAGGCGCAGCTCCGCCACCAGCACCCGATCGCCGATGTGCTGCAACCCCCGCACCCGCGGCTCGAGACGATGGCTGGCGCGGGCGGCCAACAACGCCGCCAGCATCACCCGCGGATTGAAGACGGCGCTGGCGCCGGCCAGCTGGAGCGGAGTGCGGTGGAAGGGCTCCTCGACCAGGGCCAGGATCTCGCCGTCGAAACCGGCCTGGCGGGCGGAGAGCACCAGGCCGGCGTTTTCTTCGTCGCTGCCGTTGGCGATCAGGGCGCGGGCGCCGGCGAGCTCGATGTTCTCCAGGATCTCGATCGCGCTCTTGCCGTAGACCACCCGCCGGCGTTCGGCGCGCAGGCTGCGGGCGACGTCGGCGTCCGTCTCCAGCACCAGCACCGGAACGCCGGCCCGGTCGAGCTCCGCCAGGGCGGATTCCACCGCCGGGCCGTAGCGGTAGATCAGCACCTGACCGTCGAGCTGCCTGGCGCGACGCGGCAACCGCGATTCGAAGCGCTCTTCGAGGGCGGGGATGAGGAAGAGCGGCACCACCATGTAGATCAGCATCACCCCGAAGAGCTGCAGGATGACGATGAAGATCACCATCACCGGGCTGTTCCAGTGGGAGTCCCCCCCATAGCCGGTGGTGGTGATGGTCTCGGCCGCGAAGCCGAACGAGGTCCAGAAATCGCGCGGCTTGCCCTCCAGATGGGCCATGCCGAGCATGTAGAGCCAGCTGCTCACCAGGATCACCGCCAGCACGACGGCGAAGAGCGCCAGGAATCGACCGCGATAGCGCATTGGCGAATTCTACGCCAGGGCCCCGCCGGCGGGCCGACTCTGGCCCCGGACGACGCCACCGGCCAAGGAAACGCTAGCGGATCCGCCATCCGATGCAGGCGCTCCTCCTTCGCCTCGTCCATCCTCGTCATCCTCCCCCCCAAGGAGGCGCCCGGCGGGTCGCCGGCAATCGACGACCCGCCGGGCTTCGTCAGGAGAGACCGCCGGGTCGGGGAGGATCGCTTGCGCGAGTTCGCTTAGTGCCCCGGCGGTCCCTTCGCTGCGACGAACGACGCATTCTTCCAGTCACAACCGACGGGTCCTAACGCATCACCAACCGTCGACAAGCGCGCACCGACACCACCCCCGGAACCCTCAACCTTTTCGCCACCTGCGGCCCCTGCACGCCCCGAACGGACATTGCGCGCCCTGACCGGCGTTGCGTCGCGGAGCCCACTCATGTAGCCTCAGCAACGCCCTCAATTCACCCGGCCAGGGCGCCAGCGAAAGCTAGCGCACCTCGAGGTGTGCCATAGCCAGCATCGCGAACCTATGGCCGGCCATAGCATCGTGCTCTTGCATCTCAGAGAACCAGGAGCATTTGCGGCGGCTCGTTTTGCGCGAGGTACAGTGATGGACGTCCGGGAACGGAACAGGCGCATCGCCATGGAAGTCGATTACCAAGTTCGTCTCGCACGGAGTCGAGGTCTCAAGGTGAAAGACCTGGCCCGATGCGTAGGTCGGCACCGTAACTTTCTCTGCATTATGCGACAAGAACAGCGGTTGAGCGAAGAAGTCGTGCTCGCCATCCTGGACTATCTCGAGATCGACCTGCGCTTCTTCTACTTCGTGGCGGTTCATCCGTATTCAACCAGCCCTCTATGGCGATTCGCGAGGGAGGCAAACCTACACCTGGTACGATTACCCGGCCAACTTCAGCAGGCTGTGAGTCAGGCCGGACTGGAACCTTTCATGGATGCCCGCCAGTCGAACATCGTCAATGACTATCGGGAGCTTCATGAAATAGACAACTTGGCGGGTCGTGAGTGGTCTCCGGCCGTTCCGGAAGACGTTCTCCGCCAACTTGACGCGCTCGACGCGAAACGATTCACCACACCTCAGCAAGTAGCGGCGCAGGCAACGGAACTCCTGCCGCAACTTGCCGCAGATCTAGCCGGATGCGATCGCGCCCTTGCCATATCAAAGACCCTCGCGACCTTGGGCTCAGCGCACCAGCTGTTGGGTAACGTCGAATTGGCGCACAAAATCTTCTCACTCGCCATTCGCCTGGGACTGCGCTATTCGTTCCGTGAACTGCTCGCACGCCTGGCGTTGCGCGCGAAAACAGTCTTTCTGCTGAGCGGTAGAACCCGTCTTGCCCAAGACCTGGTCTGCGAAGGCCAAGATCTGTTCAGGCAAGCTGGCCTCAAAATCTGGGAAGGTAAGGCTCTCATAGACGAGGGAATCTGCTACTTCTTAAGTAGGTCATTCGCCAAAGCGAGCGCTGCGTACGAAAAGGCGTTGGCCTCACTTCCGGAGGATGAGATGCCACATCGCCTCGCCGCCCTTCAGGGTCTGGCCATGGTCCGCCTCTTCCAGGGTAAGTACAAGAGCGCGCTGGCCCACGCCGAGCAAGCCCGCACAATGGCGGCCAGCGGAGACGCCCTAACGCACAGCATGATTCTCTGGCTCTATGCCAACATCGCCAGAGAAATGTCGTTGGCGGAGGAAGCTTCGGAGGCTTACCGCGAAAGTTATCGACTTCTGAAGTCCATTCCAGCCCCCTTCAAGGAAGTCGGGCTGCTGCTTGATTGGCTGCTCCTATGCGTCAAGAATGAGCTCCATTCCGACGCATCCCGAGTGGCCGACGCTCTAGCGCCGTATTCCCAACAAATGAAGCAGTGGAAAGCGCTCCGCGCGCGGATCGAAGACGTGGTTTGCGCGATGCGGCTTGACCGCCTCAGCACGACGGTCCTTCGCACCGCGCGTGCAGCCCATGAGAAGGTGAGCCGGTCACAGCGGTGGTGGCCGGCTCCAACCTTATTACAGATCGGCTAGGGGTCAACCATTTGGATCGATCAGGCCATGAAAACCCTGCCCACGGGGCCCGCTTTCGATATGCGCTTGTGCAGCAATGCTGAACAAGAAGCACGACAAGAAGAGGGACGCAATGATCAGTAACCGACGGGTACGCATAGGTACACTCCTTCCTCGCAGGTCGCGCACCCGCGCCGTGCGGGCGCCGCCCGCTTCGGTAGAACTACCGTTATCGCCCCGCGATCGCTTGGAGTGGGCACGCCCCACCCTAGGCCCACCGCGGGCCGCCGGCGACTCGCGGAGGACGTTCGGTCG
>RFGL01000291.1 GCA_003697015.1 Acidobacteriota bacterium
CCATCCACGCCGGCGGCGACGCCGTGCCGCCCGTCGCCGGGCCCTGCTCCAGCAGACGGGTGACGGTGGCGCGCAGGTCGTCGTCGGAGAACGGCTTGGTGACGATGGCGTCGGCCTGGTAGTCGGCCGCAGCGCGCGAGCCGGCCCACGCCGGCACCAGGGCGATCGCCCCCGGGCCGCCGCCGCGGGCGGCGAAGGCCGCCAGCAGCTCCTCCGCTTCCGGCAAGCCGCTGTCGACCAGCACCAACCGCGGCGGGCGGGCGGCGGCCCCCTCGAGGGCCGCCCCGCGATCGCCGACCACCGAGATCGACAGGCCGTGCGGCTCGAGGGCGGTGGTGATCCGCTCGGCGAACGCCGGGTCCGGCTCGACCACCAGGATCATCGACATGGTCTTTCTCCGCTCAGCACGACGCCGCTCCAGGGACGTAACGGGTCTACAGTTCTAGCATCCGCAACCGCCCGGAGTCAATTCTCGTAAAGGCTTGACGCCGAACAGCTTAGCCAGCGGGAGTCGGCACTTCGCTCGATCGCGCACGAGATCCCATAGAATGTGCCCGGCGCCGGCCCCGCCAGCCGGCCGCGGCGGACGGGAGCCCGCCGGCGACGACGAGGAGCGATCATGTCAGGTCACAGCAAGTGGAGCACGATCAAGCGCAAGAAGGCGGCGGCCGACGCCAAGCGCGGCAAGGTCTTCACCAAGCTGCTGCGCGAGGTCACCGTCGCTGCGCGGCTGGGGGGCGGCGACGTCGCTGCCAACCCGCGGCTGCGGGCGGCGGTGCAGGACGCGCGCGCCAACAACGTGCCCAACGACAACATCGAGCGGGCGATCGCCAAGGGTACCGGCGAGCTCGAAGGCGTTTCCCTCGAGGAGGTGACCTACGAGGGGTATGGTCCCGGGGGGGTGGCGGTTCTGGTCGAGGCGATGACCGACAACCGCAACCGCACCGTCTCCGAAGTGCGCCACGTCTTCAACAAGTACGGCGGCAACCTGGGGGAGAACGGCTGCGTCGCCTGGATGTTCGATCAGCGCGGCTACTTCGCGATCGAGCCCGAGGCGATGGACGAAGAGGCCTTCGTCGAGCTGGCCCTGGAGCTCGGCGTGGAGGATCTCGCCACCGGCGACGACCTCTACGAGCTCTTCACCTCGCCGGCGGACTACAACGCCACCAAGGAAGCGCTGGCCGAGCGCGGCATCCCGGTCGCCGTCGGCCAGCTGTCGATGATCCCCCAGTCGACGGTCAGGGTCGAGGGGGATAAACTGCGCCAGCTGCTGCGGCTGCTCGAAGCCCTCGAGGACCTCGACGACGTGCAGAACGTGTGGGCCAACTTCGACGCCGACGACCAGGCCCTGGCCAGCCAGGAAGGCTAGTGGCTCGGCCGGGCGATGCCGGGCGAGCGCCGGGGTCGATCCGCATTCTGGGGCTCGACCCCGGCAGCCGCCGCACCGGCTACGGCATCGTCGACAAGGCGGGCTCCCGCCTGCGCGCCGTGGCCGACGGGCTGATCGACTGCCGGCGCCAGCCGTCGTTGGCCGCGCGCCTGGCCTACCTGTGCCGTGAGCTGGTGCTCCTGGTGCGCCGGTACCAGCCCGACGCGGCGGTGCTCGAGGCGCTCTATCACGGGGTCAATCCGCGCTCCTTGATCGTCCTGGCCCAGGCCCGCGGCGCGCTGATCTCGACCCTGGCGCTCGAGGAGGTGGAGATCGCCGAGTACTCGCCGGCGGAGGTCAAGACCGCTCTCACCGGCAACGGCCGCGCCGGCAAGATCCAGGTCGCCCGCATGGTGCGCCTGGTGCTGGGACTCGACGACCGGCCGCTGGCCGCCGACACGACGGATGCATTGGCGGCCGCAATCTGCTACGCTCAGCGTCTTCGCATGGAGCGCTTGCGCAAGCCCTGACGAGGTGGTGTAACGTACTGCGACCAAAGGAATTAAGCGGAATCCTGCGCGTCTTGACCGGCGATTTTTTGCTGTGCTACTATCGCCGCCAAGCGTGCCTTCCGAGATTCCCAGACCCGAAGATAGCTGCCGGCCGTTCGCAGGTCTGATTCTCTGGGGACTCCTGGTACCGGGGCGGAGCGGCGCGAGTGACGGGTTGAAAGCCGGCGCCATGAGAAGGATGCGGGCGCTACAATGGCCCACCGGATTCGGTGGCGGGAGTGCCCAGGCCGATCTGCCGCCAGGGCGGGTCGGCGCAAACAAACCGGGAACCGGACCGGCAGGTAGCGGGTCCAACGGCTAGAGGAGGACGAAGCTTGGACATTCAAGGCAGGTTCATGGAGTACATGATCAAGGGTGGCCCGATTATGTGGCCCCTCCTCCTATTGTCCATCGCGGCACTGGCCGTGATCATCGAACGCTGGTGGGTGCTGCGCAAGGCCAAGATCAACGTCAACGCGTTCCTCGCCAAGGTGCGCAAGGCGCTGATCGTCAACAAGTCGATCCGCGACGCGATCAAGGTCTGCGAGCAGTACCGCGGTCCGGTGGCCTCGATCATGAAGGCCGGGCTGCTCAAGTACGGCCAACCCAAAGAGGACATCGAGAAGACCATCGAGACCGCCGCGATGTACGAGATGAGCCGGCTCGAGCGGCGCCTGGCGGTGCTCGCCAGCGTCGCCAACGTGGCCCCGCTGCTCGGCTTCTTCGGTACGGTGACGGGCATGATCCGTTCCTTCGACGCCCTGGCCGAGGCCGGCCTGTCGAATCCCGGCCTGGTCGCCGCCGGCATCTCCGAGGCCCTGATCACCACCGCCTCCGGTCTCGCCGTCGCCATTCCGGTGCAGCTGGCCTACAACTACTTCACCAGCCAGATCAACAAATCGGTGCGCGACATCGAGACCTCGACCAACATGCTGCTCGAGACCTTCGGCGAGATGCAGCGCAGCGGCATCGCGCCGGATCATTCCAGCGGCAGCAGCGCCGCCGCGGCCAGCGGAGCGACGGCCGGCGCGAAGAAGAGCGGTGCCTGAGGCCACACTCGACACGGGGTAGCACATGCGCATACGAGCTCGACACACGGCCCAGCCGGCCATTCCGACGGCGTCGATGGCGGACATCGCCTTCCTGCTGATCGTCTTCTTCATGGTGACGGCGACCTTCGAGAAGGACAAGACCCAGGTCCTCTTGCCCAAGACCGACCTGCGCTTCGAGATCCCCAAAGAGGCGGCCTACATCTCGATCACCGAGAACGGCATCATCCGGGCGACCTCGGGCGAGGAGATGTCCACCCCCATCGCGGTCGAGGACGTGGTGTCGTTCGCCGCCAACGTGGTCTCCCAATTCCCCGGCCGGCCGATCGTCATCAAGGCCGACTCGGCGGTCGAATACGAGAAAGTCGACAAGGTCCTCGACGCGCTCAAGCAGGCCAAGGTCGAGCTGATCTACCTGCTCTCCGAGCAGAAGACCGTCGATGACACAGGAGGTGGAGCGTGAAGCTCTCCAGGCCCAAGAGCGACGCCGAGATCCCGACCTCGTCGATGGCGGACATCGCCTTCCTGCTGATCGTCTACTTCATGTTGACCACCACCTTCGCCGCCACCCGCGGCCTCGACTTCTCCCTGCCCAAGGACGACGACCGGCCGCCGGAGATCGAGCCCGAAGAGTCGGTGCTGATCGAGATCCTGCCCTCGGGTCAGCTGATGGTCGACCAGAAGCCGATGGAGCTGGGCGACGCCATCCTCGAGTACCTCGCTCCCAAGCTCGAGGCCAATCCCAAGAAGCCGGTGATCATCAAGCCGGATCCGCAAGCACCCTACGGCTACATGGTCCAGGTCTTCGACGTCCTGCGCCAGGGCAAGATCCTCGGCGAGGGGCCGAATCGCGAGCTGGTCTGGCTCAAGAAGCACAAGGACGTCTCGCAGGAGACGTGGGAGCAAGGCAAAGACATCAACGTCTCGATCCCGACGCGAAGGGAGATCGACTCGTTCTGGCATTGAGGCGCCTGGTAGCGTAATCTCAGG
>RFGL01000292.1 GCA_003697015.1 Acidobacteriota bacterium
CCCTCCTCCCCCTCGCCGCCTGCGGCGGTTCCCCCGCGCCGCCGCCGGTGGTGTTGATCGGCGTCGACGGCCTGGAGTGGCAGGTGCTCGAGCCGCTGCTGGCGGCGGGGGAGCTGCCCGCTCTGGCGGATCTGGCGGCGCGCGGCAGCGCCGGGCTGTTGAGCACCCTCGAGCCCACCCTCTCCCCCGCCATCTGGACCACCATCGCCACCGGCAAGCCGCCGCAGGAGCACGGCATCGTCAACTTCGCGGCGTTGGAAGGCGAGCGCCTGCGCCTGCTGACCAACCGCGACCGCCGGACCAAGGCGTTGTGGAACGTCGCCACCGACGCCGGGCGCAGCTCCTGCGTCATCGGCTGGTGGATGACCTTCCCCGCCGAGCGCATCGACGGGGTGATGGTGGCGCAGACCAATACCCTCCGCCAGCTCGCCGTCGCCTACGGGCGGGCGATCTGGAAAGGGCGGCTGGTGCGCGGCCTTCCCGGTCAGGTCTACCCGCCGCAACGCCAGGACGAGATCATGGCCGTGGCGGCGGCGGTCGAGAGCGACCTCGACCGCCGGATGGAGGACGTCTTCGGCGTCTTCCCCCATCCCCTGCGCGAGCTCGAGCGCCGCCTGTGGGACAACACCCGCTGGACCTTCCGCGCCGACGCGATCTACGCCGCCATCGCCCGCCGACTGCTCGATCAGGGCACGGAGTGCGAGCTGCTGATGGTCTACTTCGGCGGCCCGGACGTGGTCGGCCACCGTTTCTGGCGCTACTATCGGCCCGAGCTCTTCGCCCACCGCCCGAGCGCCGAAGAGCTGGCCAACTTCGCCCGCGTCATCCCCGACTACTACCGCTACGTCGACCGCCTCATCGGCGACCTCGTCTCGCGTCTCGATCCCCGGGCGCGGGTGATCGTGGTTTCCGACCACGGCATGCACGCGGTCAACGTCGACCAGCGCTTCGACCGCGACCGGCCGCCCGCCGACGTCAACTCCGGCAACCACCAGGACGCGCCGCCGGGGGTGATCTTCGCCGCCGGGGCGGATCTGGCCCAGCGCCCGCTCCCCGCCGCCGGCCGGCCGCCGGTCGCCGGCAGCGTCCTCGATCTGACGCCGACCGTGCTCGCCCTCCTCGAGCTGCCGATCGGCCGCGACATGAAGGGGGAGATCCTGCGCACCCTCCTCGCCCCCGGCTTCCTCCAGCGCCACCCACCGGCCTACGTCGCGACCCACGACAGCCGCCGCTGGCTGGCGGAGCGACCGCAGCAGCTGCTCGATCCGGCGGTGGAGCAGGAGCGCCTCGAGCAGCTGCGGGCCCTGGGCTATCTCTAGCGGGCGCGCTAGCCGCCGCCGGCGAAGTCGACGAGGTGCTCGACCTCGCCGCCGGTCTCGACCGTCACCTCCAGCCGGCGCGACGGACGGCCTTCGAGGCCCACCGCCCGGGCCTCGAGGCGGTAGCGGCCGGGGGGCACCTCGAAGCGCTTGGGGTTGCTGTTGGCGGCGGTATAGGTGCGGCCCTGGGCGATCGCCTTGCCGCTCGCCGCGTCGACGACCCGCACCACCGCGTCGACCAGCTCCTCCCCCTCGACCACCTTCACCGCCAGCTTGCCGCTGGTGAACTCGTGGCTGCGCTCCAGGCGCCCTCCGGGCTCGACGGTCAAGCCCTCGAAGCGCTGCTCGGGCTTGCCGGCGATCTCCACCGAGCGGACGACCACGTCGTAGTCGCCGGCGGTCAGGCGGAAGACTTTGGGGTTGGTGTTGGCCGAGGCGTAGGTGCGTCCGGCGGCGGCCTGCCGGCCGCTGCCGGCGAAGAGCACCCGCACGGAGGCGTCGGAGAGGGTGCCGCCGTTCTTGGTCACCCCGATCGCCAGCTCGCCGGAGCTGAAGTCGACCACCAGCTCGCGTCTGTCGCCGCCGCGGATCTCGATCCCGGCGAAGCGGCGCTCGACCTCCCCCTTCATGCCCACCGCCTTGACCGTCACGTCGTAGGTGCCGTCGGCCAGGGGCAGGACGCGGGGATTGGTCTCCGGGCTGGCGTAGGTGCGCCCCCCGGCGGCCTGCTCGCCGCTGCCGGCGACGGTGGCGTTGACCGTGGCGTCCTGCAGCGCGCCGTCGGCGATCACCTTCACCGACAGGGTGCCCGGCGGCTCGTCGGCGGGCAAGGCCACCGCCTGCTCCAGGGCACCGGCGAGCTCGCCGGCGCTCCGCGCGCTCCGGTAGAGCCCGCCCCCCGCCTGGGCGGCGCACTCCAGCTGGGCGACGTCGACCTCGCCGACGTCGAAGCCGACGACGTGCATGATGAAGTCCACCCCCGCCTGCCGCGCCGCCTTCACCGCCGCGCAGGGATCGCCGCCGCAGGTCTCGAGGCCGTCGCTGACCAGGATGACGGTGGCCGGCCGGCCGCGCCCGCGCACCACCTCGATGGCCTGCTCGACGGCGCGGGTGATCGGCGTCTTGCCCTTGGGGTTCAAGCCGTCGATCACCCCGCCGAGGGCGGCGCGGTCGAGGCGGGCGAGCGGCACCACGGTCTCCACGTCCTGGCAGTCGCCCTCCCGGCGGTGGCCGTAGGCGACCAGGCCGACCTCGGCGTCGTCCGCCAGGCCGCCGACGAGCTCCTTCAGCACCCGGCGGGCGATGACGATCTTGTTTTCCCCCTCGATCTGCCCCCACATCGAGCCCGAGGCGTCGAGGATCAAGAGCAGGTCCGATCCCGTCTCCGCCG
>RFGL01000293.1 GCA_003697015.1 Acidobacteriota bacterium
CCCCACCGTCGACGGCGCCCTGTGGTTCGCCCGCCGGGTGTGGCCGCGGGTGCGCCGCGAGGTGGCGGCGGCGCGCTGGCTCCTGGCCGGCGCCCGGCCCGCCGCCGCGCTGCGCCGGCTGGCCGGCCGCGACGGCATCGAGCTCATCGCCGAACCCGACGATCTGGAGGCGATCCGCCGCCGGGCACGGCTGGCGATCGCGCCGCTGCGCGCCGGCTCGGGCGTGCCGGTCAAGGTGCTCGAGGCACTGGCCGCGGGCCTGCCGGTGATCGCCACCCCGGCCGCAGCGTCCGGCCTCGACGGCCTGGCGGGGGGCGAGCTGGCCCTGGCCGAAGAGCCGGCGGACTTCGCCGCCGCCGTGGTCCGTCTGCTGCGCGACGGCGCGGCGGCGCGGGCGCAGGCGACGCGGGCCGGCGCCTGGCTGCGCGCCCACCACGAGCCGCGGCTGGTGGCGTCGCGTTTCGAGGCGGTGCTCAGGGAAGCGCTCGCCGGTCCTTGAGCCCGGCGGGACCCCCGGCGGAGCCCCGCGCCGGCGCGGCCGGCGTCGCCGCCCGCGCCCGCCGTCGCACGCCGGCGAGGGAGGTGCTGACGGTGCGCAGCAAGGTGAGGAGGTAGAGGCGCAGGGAGCGCTCGCGGATGAAGTAGAGGTCGAACTCCAGCTTGCGCCGGTGCTCCTCCAGGCTGCTGGCGTAGGGCACGTTGACCTGTGCCCAGCCGGTCAGGCCCGGCGGCACCGCCAGGCGGAAGGAGTAGTAGGGCAGCCGGGCGGCGAGCTCGGCGACGAATTCCGGCCGCTCCGGCCGCGGGCCGACCAGGGACATCTCCCCCCGCAGCACGTTCCACAGCTGCGGCAGCTCGTCGATCCGGAAGCGGCGCCAGAGGCCGCCGAGGGGGATCACCCGCGGGTCGTCGGCGGCGGCGAAGACCGGGCCCCGGTCCTCGGCGTCGCGGCGCATGGTGCGCAGCTTGAGCATGGTGAAACGCCGGCCGTACTGGCCGACCCGGGTCTGGCGGTAGAGCACCGGCCGGCCGTCGGCGAGCAGGACGCTCGCCGCCGCCACCAGCAGCAGGGGCGAGCTGGCGAGCAGGATCAGCAGCGACAACACCACGTCGGCGACGCGGGTCAGTCGGTTGAAGAGGGTCCAGTGGACGGCGCCGAAGCCCGGCTGGTGGAGGAAGAGGTCGGGGGAGAGGGCCTCGAGGGGCAGGCGCTCCTCCAGCCAGGCCCAGATCTCCGACGCGGCGACCACCGGCACGCCGGAGAAATGCAGCGCATTGAGCGCCGGCACGATCTCGTCGCGGCCGTCGCGGCCGCCGGCGAGGATGACGATGCTGGCGCCGCTGCGGGCGATCTCGGCCGGGATGTCCTCGAGCGCCACCGCCGCGCCGTCGATCGGCCGCCAGGGGGCGGAGAGGCGCGAGGCGAGCTCGTCGCAGAATCGCCGCACCGCCGCCGGCTCGCCGACCACCAGCGCCGGGAAGCGCCAGCGCCGCCGCCGCTGCTGGCTGGCGAAGAGCCAGCGGACGGCGACCAGCAGCAGCGCCCAGACGGCGCTGGTGAGGATCAGCAGGCCGCGGCCGAAGGCCCAGGAGGGATTGGCGTAGGTGGCGAGGATCAGGGCCATCGACCAGGCGACGACCGCCGCCAGCACCCGCAGGATGACCTCCCGCCGGCGGTGCAGCACCTCCGCTTCGTAGAGCTCGGCGGCGGTGGCCAGCAGCCAGCCGGAGGCCAGCGCCCAGAGCAGGAAGCCGGGGCTGCTCAGGAGCTGCTCGAGCTTGGCGATGCGCTCGCCGGGCTGGAAGCGCACCAGGTGCGCCGCCCAGGCGGCTATCCCCATGGCACCGGCGTCGGCCACGGCGAGAGCGGTGCGCAGGCGAGGCCGGTAGGGCAGGTGTGCGCTCATGGCGTCAACCGAGGTCTGCCGGGATGATGTCAGCGCCCCCGGCGGCTGTCAAACCGCCCGCGACCCCGCCGCCGGCCCCTTCGCCGCTGCGGCCCTTCGCCGCTGCGGCCGCCGGCCCGGCTCACAGGGCGGTGACGCGGATCACCTCCTCGAAGGTGGTGACGCCGTCGGCCAGCTTGCGCAACGCCGACTGGCGCAGGGTCTTCATCCCCAGGCGCATGGCCTCGCGCTTGATGTGCTGGGCGTCCGCTCCCTCGACGATCAGCTCCTTGATCTTGTCGTCGATGCGCAGGATCTCGAAGATGCCCGAGCGCCCGCGGTAGCCGGTGTTGCGGCATTCGAAGCAGCCCTGCCCTTCGTAGATCTTGACCCGCTTGCCGGCGGGCACCGAGAGGTGCAAGGCCTCGGCCTCGTCCGGGGTCAGGTAGCGTTCGGTGATGCAGTGCTGGCAGATCCGCCGCACCAGGCGCTGGGCCATGGTGCCGATCAGGGTGGAGGCGATCAGGAAGCGCTCGACCCCGAGGTCGGCGAGGCGCGAGATCGACGACGCGGCGTCGTTGGTGTGCAGGGTCGAGAACACCAGATGGCCGGTGAGAGCGGCCTGGATGGCGTAGTCGGCGGTCTCCTGATCGCGGATCTCGCCGACCATGATGATGTCCGGATCCTGGCGCAGGATGTGGCGCAGGGCGGCGCCGAAGGTGATGCCGATCTTGGGGTTGACGGCGGTCTGGTTGAAGGCCTCGTAGACCATCTCGATCGGATCTTCGATGGTGGTGATGTTCTGCTCCTGGTTGGCGATGGTCTTGAGCGCCGAGTAGAGGGTGGTGGTCTTGCCGCTGCCGGTCGGGCCGGTGACCAGGACGATGCCGTGGGGGCGGATGATGAAGTCGGAGAAGATCTCCAGCTCCTCGGGGTAGAAACCGAGGCCGGTGAGATCCTGCACCAGCACGTCCGGATCGAAGATGCGCATCACCACCTTCTCGCCGAAGGCGATCGGCAGGGTCGACACCCGGAGCTCGATCTCGCGGTCGCCGCGCAAGGTCTTCACCCGCCCGTCCTGCGGCCGGCGCTTCTCGGCGATGTCGAGCCGCGACATGGTCTTGATGCGGCTGACGATGGCCCGGTGGACCACCTTGGGGATGCGCTGGATGTCGTGCAGCACGCCGTCGATGCGGAAGCGGATCAGGCTGTCGTCGCGCTTGGGCTCGATGTGGACGTCCGACGCCCGCGAATCGTAGGCGTGCTGCAGCATGTACTCGACGGCGTTGACGATGTGCTGATCGCTGGACTCGATCTCGGCGGCGTTCTTCATCCGCACGAGCTGTTCGAGGTTGCCCAGGTCGATGCCGCCGCCGAGGTCGCGCTCGGCCTTCTTCACCGAGTGACGCAGGCCGTAGAACTCGGTCAGGGCCTTCAAGATCTCGGGCTCGGAGGCCACCACCAGCTCGATCTGCCGCCCGGCGATGCGGCGGAAGGCGTCGATCCCCTCGAGGTTGAAGGGGTTGGCGCACGCCACCTTGAGCACGCCGTTGTCGAGGCTGATCGGGATCATCCGGTGGCGGCGGGCGAAGGGACGGGAGATCTGCGACTCGATCAGGTCGGCGTCGAGCTTGAGCGGATCGATGCGCACGTGCTCGAGCTGGGCTTCCTTCGCCACCGCCTCGGCGATCACGTGCTCGGACAGGGAGGGGTGGCCGTTCTGCGGCGTGAAACCGAGGCGCAGGATCAGCTCGTAGGCCACCGAACGCTGGCCGTAGGCGCGCGCCGAACGCAGGGTCTTCGGCATCATGCGCGCTTCTTTCTTGACGTCCAGGCCCTGGGCTTCGCTGAGCACGCCTTGCCGGACCAGGACGTCCGCGAGAAACTCGGGGGTGAGGTGCATCGCCGTCGCCTTTCGCCGCCCGCCGGGCTCCGGGCCTCCGCCGCAGGATCGCCTTGCCTTCGCCCGGTCCGATCGAACGGTTCAGTCTACCGGATTTCGCCGCCATGTCGTCTTTCACCCTCTTCGTCCTCGCCGCCTGCCCGCTGGCCTGGACGGTGCTCGACCTGCTGCGCAAGCGGCTGGCGGCGCACGGCCGGACGGTGCCCCTCACCCTGCTGGTGGTCGCCGCCCACCTGCCGCCGACCGCCGTCTGGCTGCTGTGGGACGGCGGCCTGGCGGTGGGCCCGGGCTACTGGCGGCCGGGGCTCGTCGCCCTCGCTTTGAACCTGGTGGCCAACCTCGCCTACATGCGCTCGGTCGCCCTCTCGCCCCTGAGCACCACCCTGCCGCTGCTGTCGCTGACCCCGGCCTTCACCACCCTCCTGGGGGTGCCGCTCTTGGGGGAGATGCCGGGGCCGCGGCCGGCGGCCGGCATCGTCCTGGTGGTGGCCGGCGCCCTGATCTTGAACAGCGACCCGCGGCGCGGCTTCTCCCCCACCGCTCTGCTGCGGGCGCTCTTCGACCAGCGCGGCGGCCCCTACATGGCCCTGGTCGCCCTGCTGTGGGCGGCGGTGCCGCTGTTCGAGAAGCTCGCCCTGCACCACGCCAGCCTGCCGATGCACGCCTTCCTGCAGGTGACCGGCATCACCCTCGCCCTCGGCCTGTGGCTCGCCGCCACCGGCCGCGCCCGGGAGCTCGTGCCGCAACGCGACGCCGTCCTCCTGCTCGCCGCCACCGGGCTGGTCGGCATGCTCGCTCTCGGCCTCCAGCTGGTGGCCATCCAGCGGGTCTGGGTCGGCTTGGTGGAGACCGTCAAACGCGGCGCCGGCGCGGTGATGGCCCTGGTCTACGGCCGTCTGCTGCTCGGCGAAGAGGTCCCGCCCCAGCGCCTGGCGGCCGTCGCCCTGATGCTCGTCGGGGTGTGGCTGGCGCTCCGCTAGCGCGCGGTCAGGTCAGGGCCTCGAAGATCGAGGCGATGGCCTCGAAGACGCCGCCGGCGAAGTCGCCCAGCCCGTCGGCCGCGGTGCTGGCCACCTCCGCCGCCCCGTCGACGGAGACCGCCGACACGGCGCGGCCTGCCGCCCGGCCGGTGACGGTGGCGCCGTGCACCGCCACGCGGGCGGCGTCGACCGCGACGTCCGGCGAGTGGACCAGGCACTCGGCGACGTCGCCGGCCGTCGCCAGAGACGAGCTGCGGCGGCGGCCGAGGCGGGCGACGAGCTGGCGGTTCCAGATCGCCGCCACCTCGATCGGATCGAGCCAGGTCCCGGAACAGTGGCGGCAGATGTCGATGATCAGGCCGTCGTGGTGGATCCGCCCCATGGTGCGCTCGCAGCGCGGGCAGGGGAGCTCGTTCCGCCGGCCGCAGGCCGGGCAGGCGGCGGCATCGCGCGGCATCGGGATGCCGCAGTCGTGGCAGCTCATGCGGTAGACCTCGGCCGGCGGCTCGAGGCGCCGCGGCAGGACTTTGGGGGGCCGGCGGCGCAGGCGGGCGGCCTCGCCCCGATCGAGCCACAGACCGCGGCAGCGCGGGCAGAAGTCGAGCATCAGGGCGCCGTCGCCCGGTGCGCTGCCGAGGTCGAGCTTCTCCAGCCGCAGGCCGGGACAGACCGGGCAGGGGTAGCGCGTCTCGAGCCCGCCCTCAGGCATCGAGGACCCTTCTGGCGGTGGCCTTCTCTTCCAGGTGCTGCACGTCGGGGAAGGCGTAGACCAGCGTCCCCGAGTCGCCGAGCTCGATCTCCACCAGCCCCTGGTTGTGGAGCGACTGGAGCGCCCCCTCGACGGTGGCGGCGTCGAGGCCGGTGGCGGCCACCGCCTCGACCACCGTCAGCTTGCCGTGGTGGAGGCGGGCCAGGCGCACCAGCTCGGACTCCAAGGTCTGGCGCCGCAGGCGCTGGCGCCGCGCCCGGCGGCCGCGGCGCTCGGCGAGCCAGGCGTAGGCCAGCCAGGAGCCGGCGCCGAGGGGCAGGACGACGACGATGGCGAAGGCGAGGGCGATCGCCAGCGGCCCGGCGTCGGGCTCGGCGCGCAGGAAGCCGAGCAGCATGGCGAGTCCGAGGAGGGCGAGGGAAACGGCGCCGAGCAGCTTTGCCATGTCGATCTCCGGAGAACCGGCTCCTCCGATCCTATCCCCTACGATCGGCCGCGGCGGCGCATTCGCCGTTCCCGGCTTGCGGACGCCGGCGGTTCGCGTTACGCTGCCGCCATCTGCACACGTTTCTGTGCAACGTACCGCCGGAGGACGCCGATGAACGCCGCCCCGAGATCCCCCATCCGCCGCGCCCTTCTCCCCCTCGCCGTCCTCTGGGCGACGGCCCTGGCAGCGCCGGCCGGCGCCGCCGACCAGCGATTCGGCATCGGCATCCTCTACGCCGACGCCACCGGCGACGTGGTGCGCGACGGCATGCGCCTCGACGACGCGAGCGTCGCCGGCGTGCTGTCCTACCAGTACCGTCCCGGCGGCCTCTTCGCCTTCGAGCTCGACCTCGAGCTCTACCCCGACGGCACCGGCGGCGCCGAGAGTTTCGCCGCCGCGCCGGTGGCCTACCTCCTCTTCGGCAAGGGGCTCTACGCCGGCCTGGGGGTGGGGGTGACGATCTCGAGCGACTTCGGCGGCAGCGTCTCCGATCCCTTCTTCGCCGCCCGCTTGGGCTTCAACCTCAAGATCCTGCCGCGGATGACCCTCGACGTCAACGCCAACTGGCGCGCCGACGCCTTCAACGAGCTCGACGACCCCGACGTCGACGCCATCACTCTCGGCGCCAGCCTGCGCTTCACGCTCTGAGCCCCAGGATCGCCCGCGCCTCGGCCGGCGAGGCGACGTCGCGGCCGGCGTCGCGGGCGCAGCGGGCGAGGGCCTCGATCAGCGCGCCGTTGCCGCCGGCACGGCGGCCGTCGGGGAGGTAGAAGGTATCCTCCAGGCCGCTGCGCAGCATGCCGCCGAGCTCGGCGGCGCGCCGGTGCAGCTCCCACACCTCCCGCCGGCCGATGGCGGTGACCTGCCACGGCGCGCCGGACCTGGCGTAGCGCAGGATGAGCGGCAGGAGCTGGGGGTCGGCGGGCATGCCCGAGGCCACCCCCATGACGAAGTTGTAGTGCGGCCGGTCGAGCAGGCCGACGTCGACGTAGAGGCCCACCGAGCGCACGATGCCGAGGTCGAAGCATTCGCACTCCGGCCGGGCGCCGGCCGCCGACAGGCCGGCGATCATGCGCTCGATCTTCTCCACCGGATTGTCGAAGAGGATCGGCGGCCAGGCCCAGCGGCCGTCGCGGGTCACCTTGAGGTAGTTCAGGCTGCCCGCATTGAGGGCGGCGATCTCCGGCCGGATGCGTTCGGCGCAGGCCAGGGGGCCGGAGACGTCCGGGCCGAGCACGCCGGTCGACTGGTTGACGATCACCCCCGGGCAGGCGTCGCGGATGGCGCCGGCGATCGCCGCCGCCACCTCCGGCTGCCAGCTCGGCAGGTGGCCTCGCCCCGGTTCCTGGCGCCGGAAGTGGACGTGGACGATCGCCGCGCCGGCGTCATACGCCTCCTTCGCCGACGCCGCCATCTGCTCCGGGGTGACCGGCACCGGATGGCGCGCCGGGTCGGTGAGCACCCCGGTCAGCGCGCAGGTGAGGATCGCCTTGTCGCTCATTCCTTGACCCGTTGCGCCTCGAAGACCCCGTTCGGCTGGTAGAAGGTGAGGGCGGTGACCACGCCGTCGTCCTCGCTGAAGCCGACGGTGACCACCTTCGCCTCCTCGAGCTGGAACCGGCCGCTGGCCTGGGGCACCAGGGTGTAGGTCGGCTGGCCCGGCAGGTGGACCTTCAGGGCGTTGCCGCTGAGGGCGATGGTCACGGTCTGGCCGGCGAGAAGGTAGTCGCCGGCGTAGCGCGCCAGGTAGGCCGGATCCGCGAGCCGCGGATCGGCCTGCTTGGTGAAGACGATCGGCTCGACCGCCGGTTCGAAGCGCGCCGCCACCGCCGTGACGTCGCCGTTCTCGTCGCTCTGGAAGAGGAACTTCATGTCCACGAAGGTGGGGTCGCGGTCGGTTTCGGCGCCGTTCCAGACGTCGAAGTGCCAGTGCTCGAGGGGGGCGGTGATGCGGTTGTAGGTCACCGTCAGGGCATCGTCGCCGTCCCCTTCGGCGACGGTCAGATCGCCGTAGCCGGGATGATGGTAGCGGCCGGCGTACTCCCCCAGGGGGTGGGACGGACGGGTATCCGGCCGGCGCAGGACGTCCTTCTTCTTCTCCCCCTCCTCGCCCAGCTGGCGGCCCTGGAGGCGCTGCTTGAGCCCCTCGCCGTACCAGTCCATCGGCTCCAGCTCGAGCACCCGGTCGGCGGCGTGCTGGTTGAGGATCGGCGGCAGGGCGGAGCTGCGGTTGGTGAACGAGACCAGCCCCAGGTCGTCGTCGGGGAAGAGCATCACCGAGGTGGTGAAGCCGTCGATGCCGCCGCCGTGGTGCAGGCGGCGGTGGCCGCGATAGACGTCGACCATCCAGCCCATCGCATAGTCGGCAGCGGAGATCTGCGGCCGGTTCGAGGCCGCGCCGGTGGTCATCTGCGGGGTGTGGATCTCGGCCAGGGTGGTGGGGTTGATCAGCTGCCTCTCCCCCGCCTTGCCGCCGGCGAGGTTGAACAGCAGCCAGCGGCTCATCTCGTTGGCGCTCGAGTTGATCGATCCCGCCGGTCCGATCAGCTGGATGGGGCGGAAGGGGATGCGGTGGAGGGTGCCCTCGTCGGTCTCGCGGTACGGCAGGGCGACGTCGCCGTCGCGCTGCGAGTCGGCGACGTCGAAGGTGGTGCGCGCCATGCCGAGGGGCTCGAGGATGCGGCTTGCGATCAGGTTCTCCCAGCTGTCCTCCGCCAGCACCTCCGCCAGGTGGCCGGCGGTGAGGAACATCAGGTTGTTGTACTGGAACTTGGCGCGCAGGGACTCGCTGGGTTGGAGGTGGGCGAGGCGCGCCACCAACTCGGCCCGGCTGAGGTCGTTGTTGTTGTACCAGACCAGGTCATGGCGCGGCAGGCCGGAGCGGTGGGTGAGCAGATCGCGCGGGGTGATCAGGGCGCTGGCCAGCGGGTCCTGCAGCCGGAAGCGCGGCAGGAGCTCGCGCAGGGGCTGGTCCCAATCGAGCTCGCCCTCGTCGACCAGCATGCCGAGGAGGGTGGCGGTGAAGGCTTTGGTGGTGGAGCCGATGGCGAAGAGGGTGTCGGCGGTCACCGGCAGGTCGCTCTCGAGGTCGCGGTGGCCGAAGCCGCCGGCGAAGACCACCTCGCCGCCGCGCACCACCGCCATGCCGGCGCCGGGGACGTTCCATTCCTCGACCGCCTTGGCGACGAAGTCGTCGAAGCCGGCGAGGGCGGCGCGCGCCTGCTCGGCCCGGTCGGCGCCGCGGCGGAGGGTGAACGGCAGGCTGGCACCGCCCTGCCTGAAGGTCCCGGCCAGGGTCTCGCCGTCCTCCGACAGGGTGCCCTCGAAGCGCGGCTCGCCGGGGATGCCGGGGATGGCGAAGCGCACCGTCCGGCCGTCGACCGCGAGGTCGACCAGGGCCAGATCGCGGATTCCCTGGATGGGGATCGAGACGTCGCCGGAGAGGGTGCCGTCGGCCGCGGTCGTGAGGTCGACGTCGAGCTCCAGGGGGGTGCCGGGGACTTCGATCGCCCCCTGCCAGTGACCGTCGGCGACCGCCGCCTCCCCGGCGGCGAGGGGCACGGCAGCCAGGGCGAGGGCGACGAGCAGCACGGCGGGCACGAGGGGACGGGGATGGGGCTTTGGATTCATCGCGGACTCTCCTCCAAGGTTGGCGACGCTCGGTGGGTGACGGCGCTCTCCGCACCGGTCGTAGCCGCATCCTACGGCGGGCGCGAGCCGCCTATTCACCCTTCGCTCGGAACGCCGTCGCCCGCATGCTATCCCGGCCGCCCGCGCCCGCACCCCGGTGGTAGCATGTCGCCGAATCGCCAAACGAGCCCGACCACCGCCGGAGATCGCCCGTGCCCAAGAAGGAAAAGCCATCAGCTCCCGACCAACCGATGACGCAGATGCCGCCGATGCAGCCCGGGCAGATGCCCCAGATGGCGGGCAATGCGATGATGCAGATGATGCAGATGATGCAGATGATGCAGGCCATGGGAGGCGGCATGATGCCGGCGCCGGCGATGGATCCGGCGGCGGTGCCCTTCGCCGCCCCGCAGCTGGTGGAGGACGGCGACCCCGGCCTCGACGCCGACGTCATCCGCCCGGCGTTGCTCGACAATCGGGTGAAGACCCAGGAGGGCGTGCCCCTGGGCTCGGTGCTCGATCTCCTCTGCTTGCGGGACGACGGCCAGGCCGCCTTGGGAGGGGTGCCCAAGGGCTGCACCATGGCCCTCGCCGGGCCCCCTGGCTCGGGCAAGACCCGCACCGCCCTGGTCGGCCTGATCCAGGTCGCCCGCAGCGGCCACAAGGCGGCCTTCGTCGTCGCCGAGGAGGGCTTCCACACCGATCGGAACGAAGGCCGCGACGATCTCTGCTCGCGGCTGGTCAAGCTCGGCATGAAGGTCACGGGACTGAGCGAGAAGAAGCTTGAGAAGGAGGCCCTGGGCAACGTCTGGGTGCTGGAGAGCCAGTACCACAAGGGCCAGACCTGGGACGACTTCATCCAGCGGTACCGCTACCTGGTGGAGAAAGAGGAGATCGATTTCGTGATCATCGATTCCCTCAACATGCTCGACCCGACGAAAAACCGCACCGCCGACAACCTGGCGGCGCTCAAGACCTACAACCACGAGCACGGCGTCACCTGCCTGTGCATCGGCCAAATCCGCGACACCGGCTCGCCGGTCGGCGGCGAGGCCCTGCAGCACACCGCCGACGCGGTCTTCCTGATCGAATCGATGAGCCTGACCTCGAAGGACATGGCGGAGATGTGGGGCGGCTCGTACCGCGACAAGATCACGGTCATCCGCGCGGTCAAGAGCGTCACCACGCCGATCTTCCCCCATCCGGTGCGCATCGAGCGCGACGCCGCCACCGGCGTCATGGTCCCCCACCCGGCCCAGCCCGAGATCTACGCCCTGCCGGCGGCGAAATGACCTTCGAGCCGGAGCGCTAGCGCATGCGGTTCGTCACCTCTGAGCAACTGCTCGCCTGGTTCGGCGAGTCGCCGCACCTGGGCCTCTTGGCGCGCGGCGTCGGCAAGCGCCTGGTCGACCCGGAGCTCCTGGAGCACGAGCTCGGGGTGCCGCTCCACCTGAGCTTCCTCGCCCGCCGGCTGGCCGGCGAGGACCTCGAGCACGGCGGCGACGTGCTCGAGTCGATCCCCTTCTACAGCCTTTGCCGCGGCCTCCTGATGCCGCTGGCGTCGATCACGCCGGAGAAGGCCGCCCAGCTCTTCGGCCTCAAGACCGAACCGCTCCCCGGCGGCGAAGTGCGGCAGGAGCTCTTCCGCCGTTTCCTCGCCGCGGAGGTCGGCCTCAGCCCGTTGCAGAAGGTCGCCTGCCTGGTCGGCGATCCCTTCGAGGGCGGTCCCAGCCGCCTGCGGCGCGAGAGCCTGCTGCGCCTGCTCACCTCCCAGACCCTGGTCACCCGCCGCCAGCTGCTCGACCGCCTGGCGGTGGTCGGCGACGTGGCGGTGCTCTTCGCCGACGGCCGCCGCCGGCTCCGCGGCGAGCCGCCGCTGACCGCGGCCGAGGTGCTGCAGGTGCTGCGCCTCCTGCCCGGCGAACGCCGCAATCTGCAATTCGACCTGCTGCGCTCCCTGCTCGGGCGCTGCGGCAAGGTCGAGGCGTACTTCCTCGCCAAGCTGATCCTGCGCACCATCGGCCTGCGCTACGAAGGGGAGCTGATGGCGCGGCTGATCGGCGAGCATTTCGGCGTCGAGGCGGAGCAGATCAGCCACGCCATGGCCCTGTCCGACGTCTTCGAGATCGTCCGCCTGCTGGTGCGGCAGGGCGAAGAAGGGCTGAAACGGATCCAGCTCCAGCCCTTGGTGCCGGTGCGCCCGGCCCTCGCCGGCGGCACCACCGACACCCTCAAACGCTTCCCGGCGTGGGTGGAACGCAAGTACGACGGCATCCGCCTGATGCTGCACAAGGCCACCGATCCCCTGGGCTCGGTGCTGTGCGGCGCCTACAGCCGCAACCGCAAGGACTACCTCGAGCTGCTGCCCGCTCTCGCCACCCTGATCCGCCTGCTCCCCGCCCGCGACGCCATCGTCGACGGCGAGCTCCACGGCACGCGGGCGAGCGCCGGCGGGGTGCGTCCGGCGACGGTCTACGAGGTGTTCTCCAATCTGCAGGGGGACCTGAGCAAGCCGGTGCAGCTGCGCTACGCCGCCTTCGACCTGATCTACCTCGACGGCCAGGACCTCACCGGCCTGCCCCTCAGCCAGCGCCGCCAGCGCCTGAGCGCCCTGGTCGCGCCCCTCGCCGGCCTGCCCCTGCCCCTGCCCCTGAGCCTCGCCGAGGGCCAGCTGGCCCAGGGGCCGGGGGACGTCAAGCGCCTCTACCAGCACTTCCGCGCCCAGGGCTACGAGGGGGTGATCACCAAGGACCTCGACGGCCCCTACCTGCTCGCCAGCCGCGATCCGAGCTGGCGCAAGAAGAAGCCCGCCGTCACCCTCGACCTGGTGCTCCTCGGCGCGGTGCTGGCGGTGACGACGAAAGAGAAGGCGGGGATGTTCGGCTCCTACGTCATCGGTGCCCGCAATCCGGAGGGCGGCTACGAGGACGTCGGCGACGTCGCCGGCGTCGACCGCCTGCGCGACGCCGAGATCCAGCAGCTGATCATGCGCGAAGGCTTGCTCAACGGCCACCGCATCGAGCGCCGCGGCATCAGCGGCGCCCGCCCCGGTTTCGAGCTGGTGCCCTACGTCGTCGTCACCGTGCGCTTCGCCGGCGTCATCCGCGACCCGGTGAGCGGCAAGCTCAGCCTGCGCGACCCCAAGCTCGTCGCCCTCCGCCCCGACAAGAGCGCCCCCGAAGCCGACTCCACCAAAGCGATCGAAGAGCTCTACCTGCGCCAGCAGATGGGCTAGGCGATCCCCATCGACGCCGCCCGGAGCAGGGATTGATCATCCCCGGGGCGGGATGGAACGCCGGCCGCCGGGTGGGAGATCTGGAGTAGATTGGGCCTACCGCGGGGGTGGGACGGCCGGAGCGTACGCCGAAGGAGCGATCATGAAGAAAACGGCCCTCTCTCTCGCCCTCGTCGCGATCGTCTTGTCGAGCCTCGCCTTCGCCGCAGCGGGCGCGGATGCGAACCGCACCCTGACCGGCGAGTACGTCTGGGACCAGACCGGCCGGGGCGGGGCGCTCGAAGCGGTCTTCACCCCGACCGGCGACGGCACCTGGGAGGTGTCGTTCCACTTCACCTTCCGCGGCCGGCCGCACACCTACAGCGGCACCGCCGAGGGCAGCCTCGACGACGGCCCCCTCGAGGGCACGGTGAAGAACGAGAACCGGCGGCGCACCTTCACCTTCCAGGGCACGGTCGAAGGCGGCCTCTTCCGCGGCACCCACGCCGAGATCGAGGACGGCCGCGCCTACCGCACCGGAACCCTGACCCTGGAAGGCTAGCCCGGCCGCCGGGCGGCCGTCTTCCCGCGGCTCAGGCCGGCGGCAGGCGGGCGATCAGGTCGATCTCCACCAGGGCGCCCTTGGGCAGAGCGGCGACCTCGACCGTCGAGCGCGCCGGGCGGTGCTCCCCCATGGCCTCGGCGTAGAGCTCGTTCAAGAGGGCGAAGTTGCCCAGGTCGGTGACGTAGATCGTCGTCTTGACCACGTCGTCGAAGCCGCAGCCGGCGGCGGCGAGGACGGCGCCCAGATTGGCCAGCACCCGGCGCGCCTGGGCGGCGAAGCCTTGCGCCAGCTCGCCGGTCGCCGGATCGAGGCCGATCTGGCCGGAGGTGAAGAGGAAGCCGCCGGCGGAGAAGGCCTGGGAATAGGGGCCGATGGCGGCGGGGGCGTCGGCGCTGTGGTGGACGCTCATGGACGGATCCTCCGGCATCATTGCAGGTAGCCGATGAAGGGCAGGTTGCGATAGCGCTCGGCGTGGTCGAGGCCGTAGCCGACGACGAAGACGTCCTCGATCTCGAACCCCTTGTAATCGATCGGCACCTCCACCTCGCGCCGCGCCTTCTTGTCGAGCAGGGCGCACAGGCGGACGCTCTTCGCCTGGCGGAACTTGAGCAGGCTCAGGATGGTGCGCAGGGTGTAGCCGGTGTCGACGATGTCCTCGACCAGGAGGACGTCGGCGCCGCGCACCGAGAGATCGACGTCCTTCTTGATCCGCACCTCCCCCGGCTCGGTGGCGTTGCCGTAGCTCGAGGTCTGGAAGAAGTCGACCTTGAGCGGCACCGTCAGGTGCTTGAGCAGGTCGACGAGGAAGAACACCGAGCCCTTGAGCACGCCGATGGCGATCAGCCGTTCGCTGGCGGCATAATCGCGGTTGATCGCCGCGGCCAGCTCGGCGATGCGGGCCTGCAGGGCATCGGCCGGGATCAGCACCCGGAGGTCGGGATTCGCTACGTCGTCTGCCATCGTCTAGAATGTCCTCTCTACGTCCAGCCCGCCGGCGCGCGCTGCGCGGTGAGAGGGCCAGGAGGGAGCTTGGAGCCGTGCAGGAGCTGAGCCGCGTACACCAGCGCTACGTCCGAATTTCCGACGCCTTCCGCTCGGCGTGGACATTCCACCAGTTCGTCGAGGGCCTGCGCAAGGTCTTCCCCGACGATGGCCCCGAGCCCTACGAGGCGGACTTTCAATCGCTCTACAAGCGGCTCAAGGAAATCTCGCAGAACCTGAATGAGATCGGCGCCGAGAACGCCGGTGCGCAACTGGACGAGGTGGAGGAACGGCTGCTGGTGCTCCACGCCCGGCTGCTCGCCGCCGACAGTCAGATCTCCCCCGGCCAACTCCGCCAGTTCTTCCAGCGGGTCAAGAGCTACGACGACGGGATTCTAACCCAGCTGGTCAAGTTCTACATCTACACCCACGACGGCGAGGGCGGCTGGTCGATCGACCGCCTCGACAAGACCGACTTCCTGATCACCAAGCTGTGCGAAGAGTACGACGACCGGCGCGAGCTCTTCGTGCTGCGCGAGCGCTCCCGCCTGCGGGAGGTGGCGGAAGGGCTGTGGGGCGCCCTCGGACGCGGCGAGCTGAGCGACGGCGAGATCTCCTCCTCCCGCGCCGAGATCGAGGCCCTCGGCCGCGAGCTGCGGGCGGTGGACTCGATCGACCGCCTGAACCAGCTCGGCCTGGTGCAGCGCTTCCGCGAGATCAAGCACAGCTTCGGCACCGGTTTCTTCCATCCCCGCCTGCTGCCGGCCATCGTCGAGGTCAACCTGGTGACCAAGAACCGGGTGCAGGAGCTCTACCGCAAGGAAGAGCAGCGCATCATCGCCGAATACCAGGAGATCTTCGACCTCGAGCGCGACGTGCCCCACGGCGAGCGCCTGCGCCACGAGCTCAAGCAGTTCCGCGCTGCGGTGGAGCGTTTCGAATCGCAGCTCGAAGGGGCCAACGTCCGCCTCGACGACCTGGCGACCCTGCGCCAGCAGATCCGCCAGCTGCAGCCGCGCCTGAAGGCGGCGGCGGGCGACGACACCGGCTCGATGGTGGTCGCGGCGGCGCCGCCGCCGGAGGCGCCGGTGGCGGCCGAGGCACGGCCGGAGTACGCCTACGTCGAGGAGCAGTATCAGCGCCTGTGCCGGGCGCTGGAGGAGACCAACCCGTCCCACGATCCGAAGAAGGTCACCCTCGATCCGGTGGTCTTCGAGCTCGGCCTGGAGCCGCGGGAGGTCATCGCCTACCGCCGGCTGCACGGCGACGCGCCCTGCAACCGGGAGCACGAGACCCTGATGCTGCGCGCCGC
Organism: Acidobacteriota bacterium; assembly: GCA_003697015.1. Taxonomy (GTDB): domain Bacteria; phylum Acidobacteriota; class Thermoanaerobaculia; order Multivoradales; family J023; genus J023. The sequence goes on from RFGL01000293.1 coordinate 15,668, forward strand.
CGCCCTGCGGGTGCGCATCGTCGAGGAGGTGGAGGCGATCCGCAGCCAGCTCGACGACAGCTCGATCGACCGCGAGGGACCGCTCTACGTCAAGGCGCGGGAGACGGCGCGCATGGGCGACCTCTTCCTGCGCCGCTTCGAGCACCTGGTGTCGGAGGCCCTGCTCGACGGCGACGTCACCGAGGCCCGCGCGCTGACCGTCCTCAAGATGCGCATGATGCGCACCTACGCCGGTCTCTGGCTGATGGTGCACCGCGCCTGAGCGCCGCCGGGCGCCCCCCCTACCCCACCCC
>RFGL01000294.1 GCA_003697015.1 Acidobacteriota bacterium
CCGGCCTCCCCTCCGCCGCCGGCCGGCGCCTTGCTCGACGTCGTGGTGGCGTCGGGGGAGGGGTGGGTGGAGGTGCGGCTGGTCGCCGACGGCCAGCTGCTCTACAGCCACCTCAGCCTCGTCGATCCGCCGCGTTTCGCCGTCGACCTGAGAGGGGTGATCAACCGGGTCGCGCAGTCCAGCCTGCCCGCCGGCGGCGAGCTGGTCGAACGGGTGAGGGTGGCGCAGTTCACCCGCCGGCCGCCGGTCACCCGGGTGGTGCTCGACCTGCACCGGGGCGACCTCGAGCCGCGGATCGAGGAAATCGCCGGCGGCCTGCTGATCCGCGTCGTGGCGCGCTGAGTGACCGGGACGCCGAGGCGGATCGACCATGCCCGACCTGACCGCCATGCTCGAGCATCCGGAATTCTGGAAGCTCCTGAGCATCCCCTTTGTCGCCGGCCTCGTCGGCTGGTCGACCAATTGGGTGGCGATCGAAATGACCTTCTACCCGGTCGAGTTCGTCGGCATCCGGCCCATCTTCGGCTGGCAGGGGATCATTCCGGCCAAGGCGACCAAGATGGCGACGATCTTCGTCGACACCACCATGGTGCGCCTCGGCCGCCTGGCCGAGGTCTTCGCCGAGATGGAGCCCGAAGTCATCGCCCGGCGCATCGCCGAGGTGATGGAGCCGCGTCTCGAGCAGTACACCGACGAGGTGGTGCTGCGGAGTCAGGGGGTGCTCTGGCAGCGGCTGCCGCGGGCGATGCGCCAGCAGGTCTACGACGCGGTGCGGCGCGAGATGCCGCAACTGATCGCCGGCCTGCTGGCGGAGATCGGCGACAGGGTCGAGGAGCTGATGGACTTCAAGGCGATGATCGTCGGCCAGCTGGAGCGCGATCGATCGCTGCTCAACCGATTGTTCCAGGAGGCGGGAGCGGCGGAGTTTCGTTTCATCGTCCGATCCGGGCTCTACTTCGGTTTCCTCTTCGGCCTGGTGCAGCTGGGGGTGTGGGCCTTTTACCGCGCCTGGTGGGTGCTGCCGGTCTTCGGCCTGCTGGTCGGCTGGGCGACCAATTGGATCGCCCTGAACGTCATCTTCCGGCCGCTCTATCCGCGGCGCATCGGGCCGTTCGTCGTCCAGGGGCTCTTCCTGCGGCGGCAGAAGGAGGTGGCGGCGGCCTGGTGCCGGCTGGTGACGCGCGAGATCATCACGGTGGAGAACATCGCCCGCGCCCTGCTCTACGGCCCGCGCTCGGCGCGTACCCGCGCGCTGATCAAGGAGCGCCTGGGGCCGGTGGTCGACCGCGCTCTCGGGCCGCTCAAGCCCCTGGCGCGGCTGGCGGTGGGCGAGCGGAGCCTGGAGCGGATCAAGGCGTCGGTGGGGGAGAAGGCGCTCCACGTCTCCCAGGACGCCTTCGCCGATCCGGCCTTCGTCGAGGAGCGCGCGGCGGTGGTCGAGAAGGTGATCCGCCAGCGCATGGAGAACCTGCCGCCGGACCAGTTCCAGGACCTCCTGCGCCCCTGCTTCCAGGAGGACGAGCTGAAGCTGATCCTGGTCGGCGCCGCGCTCGGCTTCGCCGCCGGCGTCGCCCAGCTGGTGTTCGTCTTCAACTGAGGTGAGCCGTGTTCGCCGAGCTCCATCCCGTGCTCCAGGCGCTGATCGCCACCGCCTTCACCTGGGGGGTGACCGCCCTGGGCGCCGCTCTGGTCTTCGCCACCCGCACCGTCAACCAGCGTCTGCTCGACGCCATGAACGGCTTCGCCGCCGGCGTCATGCTGGCGGCGAGTTACTGGTCGCTGCTGGCGCCGGCGATCGAGCTGTCGGCCGAGAGCTCGCTGCCCGCCTGGCTGCCGCCGACCGTCGGCTTCCTCCTCGGCTGCGGCTTCCTGTGGGTGGCGGACAAGCTGCTTCCCCACCTCCACCCGGACCTCCCCGCCAACCAGGCCGAGGGGCTGCCCACCCACTGGCGGCGCAGCGTCCTCCTGGTGCTGGCGATCACCCTGCACAACATCCCCGAGGGGCTGGCGGTGGGGGTGGCCTTCGGCGCCGCCGCCGCCGGCCTGCCGGCAGCGACCCTGGCCGGGGCGGTGGCCCTGGCCCTCGGCATCGGCCTGCAGAACTTCCCCGAGGGAACCGCCGTCGCCATGCCCTTGCGCGCCGCCGGAATGAGCCGCGCGCGGAGCTTCTACTACGGCCAGCTGTCCGCCATCGTCGAGCCTCTCGCCGGCGTCGCCGGCGCCGCCGCGGTGCTGGTGGCGCGGCCGCTCCTGCCCTACGCCCTGGCCTTCGCCGCCGGCGCCATGATCTTCGTCGTGGTCGAAGAGCTGATCCCCGAGTCCCAGCGCGCCGGCAACAGCGACCTGGCGACGGTCAGCACCCTCTTCGGCTTTACCGTGATGATGGTGCTCGACGTGGCCTTGGGCTGATCGCCGGGTGGGGCGGGGCTGGCGGATGGGAGTAGAATGGTCCGCGGTCGTCCCGGCCAGGCGAGCACGCGGCTCGCGATCCACCCGCAAGACCTGTTGGAGGATGCTCATGACGCGCCACGTCCCCATTCCGCAGATGCTGTCGGCCCTTCTCCCCCTGCTGCTCCTCGCCGGCTGTGCCGCCCCCGCCGCCGAGCGCGGCGGCAAGGCCACCGCCGCCGAGGCCAGCGCCTTTCTCGACCGGGCCGAAGCGGATCTCTCGCAGGCCCAGGTCAAGGCCGAACGTGCCGGCTGGGTGCAGGCCACCTACATCACCTACGACACCGAGATCATCGCCGCGGAGGCCAGCCGGGTGCACACCGATCTGGGGGTCGAGCTGGCGACCGCCGCCCGCCGCTTCGACGGCCTCGAGCTGCCTTACGACGAGGCGCGCAAGCTCAAGCTGCTGAAGCTCGCGCTCACCCTGCCGGCGCCGTCGAATGAGGCGGAGAGCGCCGAGCTGGCGCAGGTCGCCGCCCAGCTGCAGAGCATGTACGGCAGCGGCAAGTACTGCCCCGAGGGCGGCGGGTGCCGCGATCTGACGGAGCTCAGCCGCACCATGGCGGAGAGCCGCAACCCCGCCGAGCTGCTCGAGGCCTGGCGCGGCTGGCGGACCGTCTCGCCGGCGATGAAACCGCTCTACGAGCGCTACGTCGAGCTCGGCAACAAGGGGGCGCGGGAGCTCGGCTTCGCCGACCTGGGGGAGATGTGGCGTTCGAAGTACGACATGGAGCCCGACGCCTTCGCCGCCGAGCTCGACCGCCTGTGGCAACAGGTGGCGCCGCTCTACGAAGCCCTCCACTGCCACGTACGGGCCGAGCTCAACCGGCGTTACGGCGACGAGGTGGTCGACCCCGCCGGCCCGATCCCGGCCCATCTGTTGGGCAACATGTGGGCCCAGACCTGGGCCAACGTCTACGACCTGGTCGCACCGGCGGAGGGGGGCGCGGGCTACGACCTGACCGAGCTGCTGCGGAAGAAGGGCCTCGACGAGGTGGAGATGGTGCGCTACGGCGAGCGCTTCTTCACCTCCCTGGGCTTCGACCCCTTGCCCGAGACCTTCTGGCAGCGGTCCCTATTCAAGAAACCGCGCGATCGCGAGGTGGTCTGCCACGCCAGCGCCTGGGACATCGACAACGTCGAAGATCTGCGCATCAAGATGTGCATCGAGATCAACGCCGAGGACTTCTCGACCATCCACCACGAGCTCGGCCACAACTTCTACCAGCGGGCCTACAACCACCAGCCGCCGCTCTACCGCGACAGCGCCAACGACGGCTTCCACGAGGCGGTGGGGGACACCATCGCCCTGTCGGTGACCCCGTCGTACCTGGTGCAGATCGGCCTGCTCGACCGCGAGCCGCCGCCGGACTCGGACCTCGGCTACCTGCTGCGCATGGCCCTCGACAAGATCGCCTTCCTGCCCTTCGGCCTGCTGGTCGATCAATGGCGCTGGAAGGTCTTCTCCGGTGAGCTGACGCCGGCGCAGTACAACGACGGCTGGTGGCAGCTGCGCCGCAAGTACCAGGGCGTCGACGCGCCGATCCCGCGCGCGGCGGCGGACTTCGACCCCGGGGCCAAGTACCACGTGCCGAGCGGCACGCCCTACTCGCGCTACTTCCTGGCCCACATCCTGCAGTTTCAATTCCACCGCGCCCTGTGCCGGGCGGCGGGCTACGACGGGCCGCTCCACCGCTGCTCGATCTACGGCAGCGAAGAGGCCGGCAAGCGCTTGCAGGCGATGCTCGCCATGGGGTTGTCGCGCCCTTGGCCGGAGGCCCTCGAGGCCTTGACCGGCCAGCGCGAGATGGACGCCACCGCCATCGTCGACTACTTCCGGCCTCTGCTCGACTGGCTCGAGGAGCAGAACGCCGGCCGTACCTGCGGTTGGAGCAGCGGCGCCTGAGGATCCCGCCGGCGGTGCCGGGGGGCTGGCGGGCCGCCGGGCGGCCTCACTTCTTCTGCTGCCAGGTGCCGTCCGGGAGCTGGATCCAGTCGCCCTTGCGCGCCTTCTGGCGCAGGGTGACGGCATAGGTCTCGCGGATGCGCGGCAGCTGGGAGAGATCGACGTTCTTGACCGCGGCGATCTCCTTGAACAGGGCCTCGCGGTCGGCGTTCTCCTCCTTGACCAGGCGCTGAGCGGCGGCACGGGCGCGCAGGTCCGGAAGCGCGTCGAGGTTGCGGATCACCACCAGGGCGTCCTTCGACTCGCCGACCACCCCCAGGCCCTTGAGCCGGTTGAGCTCCGCCAGCCGGCGGGCGCGGGATTCGATGATCTTGCGGATCGCCGGGCTGGTGACCTCGGGAGGCGCCACCTTCTCCTCCGCCGATTGGGCCAGCACCGGCGCGGCGGTGAGGCGCAGGAGGGCGGGCAGGAGGCCGGCCCTCCGAGCGGGCGCGGCGGCGGGACGTGCCGCTCGAGCGCCGCCGGCGCCCTCCGCCGCCCGCTGTTGGATCGCCTCTTCGATGCGCTCCGACAGCTCTTTGATCTCCGCCTCGGGGAAGTAGACGTTGATGGTGATGCAGCCCACGGCGAAGGCGAGGGCGGCGACGGCGGGCCGGCGGAATCCTTGGTTGCTCATGGCCTGTGCTCCTGTGGCTTGGGCGCCGCGCCTTGGCGGCGCGGGCGGCGCGAGATCTCCAGCTGGTCGAGCCGCTCCAGCAGGGCGCGGAAGGAGAGGGTGCGCCCCGGTTGGGCGTTGACCACGTCGATGGGGAAGGGCAGGCGGCCGCGCAGGAAGAGCTCCTTCCCACCGCGCCGCTCCAGGCCCCGCAGCAGGACGTGGTCGCCGGCGATCCGCACCTCCACGCCCAGCTTGTCATAGGTGAAGTGAGGCAGGAAACGGCGCAGCGGACCGCCGCCGACGGCGCCGCCGGTGCCGAGGATCGACAGATTGTTCACCGCGCGCAGATCGATGGTGCGCCGCACCCCCTTCCCGGCCCGCGAGGTCAGGCGGCCGGCGCAGGCCACCGGCAGGTTGCGGAACAGCTCGCAGTCGCGCAGGCGGCCGTCGACCAGCCCCTTCATCTCGCCGAAGGCGACGGTCTGGGTGAGCTGCTCTAGATCGAGGCCTTGGAGGTCGGCGGAGAAGCGCAGACGAGGGTAGCGGCTGAGGAGGTCGCGGCCGGAGATGTCGAAGAGCCGCACCCGGCCGCCGAAGACCGCCAGCTCGCCGTCGCCGTCGACGACGAAGCGGGCGCCGAAGGGCCGGCCCTCGACGCGGATGGCGGGGAAGTGGCCGTCGATGCGGCCGGCCAGCGGCGGCAGACCGAGCGCCCCGGTGAGCTGCCGCAGGTCGATGGCGGCGAGGCGCAGGCCGGCGACCAGCCGGCGCGTGGGCCGCAGCAGGTCGAGCAGCGCCAGCCGTTCGAGCCCGATGGTGCCGCCGAGGAGCGGCGCTTCGACGTCGTCTTCGAGTCGGATGGCGTCGCCGGCGACGACGAGCTCGCCGGCCAGGGGCGCGAAGGCGACGCCGGCGGCGCGCAGCCGGGCGAAGCGCAGACTGCCGCGGCGCTCGTCGCCGGCGAGCAGGATGGCGTCGCCGGGGCCCTTGCGCCAGGTGAGGTCGAGCGGCAGCTCCAGCGCCAGGCCGGCGGCGTCGAGCTCGGCGAAGGCGGCGCCGGCGTCGCTGAGGCGCAGCAGGCCGCGGGCGCTGCCGGCGCCGGCGCTCCAGCTGCCGGCCAGCTCGGCCTCGAGCCGGCCGCGGACGAGCAGCTGGTCGACGGCGGGGACCGAGCCCTGGAGTGGCGCGCGCAGGTCCTCGTCGAGCACCGCCGCGAGGTCGTCGAGGCGCAAGGCGAGCCGGTAGGCGGCGGCGCCGTCGTCGCCGCCCGCGAGGCTGGCGTCGAGGACCGCGCCGGCGGGGGAGGTGAGGCGCGCCCCGGCCTGCCAGGGCCGGCCCGCCGGCCGCTCGACGGCGAGCTCGAAGCCGGCGTGACGATCGGAGTAGTCGGCGAAGAGGGTGTCCCACAGCAGGACGAAGCCGCCCCCCTGGCCCCGCAGCGCCAGCCCCAGCGCGCCGTCGCCGGCGGTGAGCTCGAGCGTGCCGCCCGCCGCCAGGCCCTCGACCACCCGGCTGCCGTCGGCCGAGCGCAGGCCGCCGCCGGCGACGGCGATGCGGCCGGTGGCGCGCCACGGTTCGCCGTCGTCGCGGCGCAGGGCGAGCTCGGCGGCGAGGTCGCCCGCGACGTCGTAGCCCGCCGGCGGCGTTCCCGCGAGGGGCCCGAGCAGGTCGAGCCAGGCCGCCAGCGCGCCGCCGGCGAAGCTCAGGGAGGCGCGGGTCGCCGGCGCCAGTCGGCCGTTCAGGGAGGCGCGGCCGAGGTCGCCGGCGTCGAGTACCGCGCGATCGACGAGCAGCCCCCCGGCCCTATCGATCCGCGCCGCAGCTTCCAGGGAGGCGGCGAGCGGCGCCAGCCGCGGCGCGGTCAGCTCGACCGCGAGGGGAGGGAGGTGAAGACGCAGGTCCGATCCGGCGGTCCGCCGCCCGCCCTCGAGCCGGGCCGCGGCCGCCGCCAGCCGCCA
>RFGL01000295.1 GCA_003697015.1 Acidobacteriota bacterium
GCCGCCGGGCCGCTGGCGGCGCAGGAGGACGACGCGACGGCGGCGGACGAGCGGGCCGCCGGCGCGGGCGAGCAGGCGCTCACCGCCGGCACCGGCGCCGGCGGCGCGGCGACGCGCTACCAGTTCCGCCTCTACCCCCACCGCCGGGTGGGCTACCGCCTGCGGGGCGACGTCGGCCTGCGTCTGCCGCCCTTGCAGCCGTTGTTCTCGCCCCTGACCCTCGACTTCCTCGATCTCGAGCGGCCGCCGGGGCCGCAAGTCGCCCTCGCCCTCGAGCTCGATCTTCAGGCCGCCAGCGGCGAGCGCTCGGCCAAGGCGCAGGAATTCCGCGACCTCGAGGACGGGCCGGTCGCCGGCCTCGACCTCGAGCGACGCGGCGCCACCAGCTCCCTGCGGCTGACCGGCCGCCACCTGGGGCGCGAGGACCAGGACGCGCGCCTCGAGCTGCGGCGCTACGGCCAGCTCAAGGCGGAGCTCTTCTACAACCAGATCCCCCACAACTTCGCCTTCGACGCCCGTTCCCTCTACGCCGGCATCGGCAGCGACGCGCTGCTGATCGACGACGCCATCCAGGCCGACCTGCAGGCCTCGCGCGACGCCGCCGACGCCGCCCGCCGGCTGCAGGGCTTCGTCGACGGCGCCGGCCGGCACGACTTGAGCCTGCGCCGCGACCGCCTGGGACTGGCCTTCGATTGGACCGCCTTCGACCCCGTCGCCGTCGAGGTGCTGGTCAACCACGAATCGCGCCGGGGGGTGCGGCCGTGGAGCGCCTCCTTCGGCCTGGGCAACCTGGTCGAGATCCCCTGGCCGGTGGACTACGACGCCTCCGACGTGCGCCTGCGTGCCGAGTACGCCGGCGCCGGCCTCTTCGTCGACGGCACCTACCGCATCGCCGACTTCGACAACAACGCCGGCACGGTGCTCTTCGACAACCCCTTCCGCATCGCCGACTCCAGCCTGCCGATCGCCATCGTCTCCACCTTCGCCAGCGGCCCGGCCCAGGGGCTGATCGACCTCTACCCCGACAACCAGCAACAGGAGCTGACCTTCAACCTGGTCAAGCGCGGCCTGCCGAAGAAAACCCAGATCCAAGCCACCGTCACCGCCGGCCGGCTGGAGCAGGACGACCCGCTCCTGCCCTTCACCACCAACGCCGCGGTCGTTCCCGGCGCCGCGGGCAATCCCCCCTTCGACGCCTCCGACCCGGCCAACCGGCCGGCGGCGCGCGCCGGCGCGCGCCTGGACACCCGCCTCCTCCACCTGCGGCTGAGCAGCCAGCTCACCCCGCGGCTCCGGATCAAGGCCACCCTGCGCGACTACGAGCTCGACAACGAGACCGCCCGCATCACCATCCCCGGCTTCGTGCTCGAGGACACCACCTTCCGGAGGAGCACCTCCACCACCGGCGGCTTCACCAACCTGCCGATCGCCTTCGCCCGCCGCACCGCCGGCCTCGAGCTCGCCCTGCGCCTGGCGGCGGCCACCACCCTCACCCTGAGCTACGAAGACGAGCGCCTCGAGCGCGACTTCCGCGAAGTGGCGACCAGCGACGAGTCGCGCACCACGGTGTCCCTCGACGCGCGGCCGGCGTCCTGGGTCGACCTGCGCCTGTCCTACCTCGTCGCCGATCGCGACGCCGGCGACTACGACGTCGCCCAGTTCTTCCGCAACCAGGGCATCGCCGAGCTGCCGGTGCTGCCCTTCCTGCGCAAATTCGACCAGGCGTCGCGCGACCGCGACCGGCTGCAGCTGATGGCCAGCTTCTACCCCACCGGCGACCTGGTCCTCGGCGCCCAGCTGATCGCCGGCGAGGACGACTACCCCGAGTCCCAATTCGGCGTGCTCGACGACGAGCACGCGATCTACCAGCTCGACCTGGCGTGGACCGCCAGCGACCGCCTGAGCCTCTTCGCCGCCTACGGCCGCGAGCGCTACGACGTCTCCATGCGCGGCCGCCAGTGGTTCCCTTTCGGCCCCAGCGATCCCTTCCGCAACGAGACCGGCTTCGCCTCCAACAGCAACTGGACGGCGGCGAGCACCGACAACATCGATACCTGGAGCGCCGGCCTCGACGCCACCCTCATCCCCGACCGCCTGCGTTTCGAGCTCGCCTGGAGCCGCGCCGAGACCGACGGCGAGCTGCGCTTCGCCAGCCCCCTCGGCACCCCGGCCGACGACCTCAACCCCTTCGTGCCGGCGCCCTTCACCAACGTCGACGACGTGATCTACTACCACCTCAACCCGCAGCTCGAATACCGCCTCGGCGAGCACCTGAGCCTCGCCGTCGCCTATCTGCGGGAGGTCTACGACGTCGACGACTTCAACCTCGACGGTTTCCGTCTGGTGCCGGTCACCGCCGGCGGCGCCTTCAACGGCGCGCTGCTGATGGGTACCCTCTTCGACGACTTCGAGCTCGAGATTTGGAATCTGAAGCTCAAATGGCGGCCATGACCATGGACGGCGGACGACGGAGCGAGCGGATGCGCCGAGGGTGCCGGCGGGCGGCGTCGCGGGCCGGCGAGCGCACCGCCTGGCTGCTGGCGCTGGCCGTCGCCGTCGCCGGCGCCGGCGCGCCGATCGCCGCCCAGGAGTGGGGGGAGGAGGCGCCCTGCGCCGGCGCCCTCGACCACCCCGACGCCCTGCCCGAGCTCCTCGCCGCCGTGCCCAAATACGGCAATACCTACGTCCTGGTCTACCGCGACCGGCTGCGCCAGATCTTCCAGGACCTGGTGCCGGCCGAGCTCGCCGAGCTGCGCATCGCGGCCTACGACGGCAGCCCCGCCGCCGCCATCGCCGAAGGCGCCCTCTTCCGGCCGGTCGACCTCCTGCCCTTCGATCCCCAGCAAGCCACCCGACTGGTGGCGGACGTACTCTCCGGTGAGCTCGACGCGGCGCTCCTGTGGGCGCCGCTGGCCGGGCTCCTGGTGCAGGAGCTGGACTTCGACTACCAGCTCAGCCTGCGCACCGTCGGCCTGCCGTCGCCACCGCCGGCGGCGCTGCAGGCGGCGGTGACGGCGGCGGACGTCCCGCCCTGCGCCGACGCGATCCGGGGATTCCTCGAGGGCTACGGCGTGCTGCCGGCGGAGAAACTGGTGCCGATCGACATCCGCGACCTGTTGCATCTCGAAGCGCCGCCGCGCGACCTCGAGGCGGCGCGGGCCGGCGCGGCGCTCTACGCCCAGCACTGCGCCCGCTGCCACGGCCCGGAGGCGGTGGCGTCGACCGACGCCCTGGCGCCGGTCGACCTCCTGGTCTCCCTGCCGCGCTTCAGCTACCCCGGCTTCCTCTACATCGTGTTGAACGGCCGCTCGCAGAACGGCATGCCCGGCTTCCGCGGCTCCCTCGAGCGGCAGCAGATCGACGCCATCTACCAGTACGTGCGCGAGCGCGCTCACGGCACCTTGCACGCCGGCGGCGCCGGCCGCCGACCCTGAGGAGATCCGCATGCGATCCACCGCCACCGTAATCCTGCTCGCCGCCGGCCTCGCCGGGCTGCTGGGGCCGGCCCAGGCCAGCGCCCAGGGGGGCACCATCGAGGGCACGGTGATCTTCACCGGCCAGCCGCGGCGCAATCCCCTGATCCAGATGGGCGCCGACCCCAACTGCCTGCAGATCAACGCCGGCAAGAGGACGGTCCAGGAACTGGTCAAGCTCAGCCCGGACAAGGCGATCGGCAACGTCTTCGTCCACCTGCTGGGCGACGTGCCCTACGACGGCGGTCCTCCCGCCGAGCCGGTGGTGATCGAGCAGCGGGGCTGCATCTACCACCCGCGGATCGCCGGGGCGGTCAGCGGCCAGGTGCTGAAGGTGATCAACGCCGACTCCACCCTGCACAACATCCACACCCAGAGCGAGGCCGGCAATTCCTTCAACATCGGCCAGCCGATGGCCGGCATGGAGTACGAGCACGTGCTGCGCGGCGAAGAGGTCATGCTGCGCCTCAAGTGCGACGTCCACCCGTGGATGACCGGCTACCTCGGGGTGAAGAAGAACCCCTACTTCGCCGTCACCGGCGACGACGGCAGCTTCCGCATCGAGGGCGTGCCGGCGGGCACCTACACCCTGCAGGCGTGGCAGGAAGTGCTCAAGACCCGCGACCTGGAGGTCGAGGTCAAGGACGGCGAAACCACCACCGTCGAGATCGCCTTCGGCCCGCCGCCGGCGCGGGAGACGAGCGCTCTGAACCTGCCCCTGCGCGACCTCCTCATCCCCGCCCTCGCCCACGCCCACGCCGCCGAGCGCTGAGGCTCAGAACGGCACTCCGGGATCCCGTTGCGGCAGGTCGGGGGGCGGCTCCTGGCCGGCGTGCCGGCGGTCGAGGTTCTTGAAGCTGGTGATCTCGCCGAGGAAGACCAGCTCGATGGTGCCGGTCTCGCCGTGGCGGTGCTTGGCCATGATCAGCTCCGCGAGGCCCTTATTCTCCGGGTCGTCCTTATTGTAGAGCTCGTCGCGGTAGACGAAGCAGACCATGTCGGCGTCCTGCTCGAGGGAGCCCGACTCGCGCAGGTCGGCGAGCTGCGGCCGGTGGTCGCCGCTGCGGCGCTCGGGCTGACGCGACAGCTGGGAGAGGGCGATGATCGGGATCGACAGCTCCTTGGCCAACTGCTTCAGGCCGCGGCTGATGGCGGCGATCTCCAGCTGCCGGCTCTCGAACCTGCCCCCCGCCTGCATCAGCTGCAGATAGTCGACGATCAAGAGCTTCAGGTCCTTCTCCCGCTTCAGACGGCGCGCCTTCGAGGCCAGCTCGAGCAGCGACGGATTGGGCGAGTCGTCGATGTAGAGCGGCGCCGCCGAGGTCTCGCGCACCACGTCGTAGAGCCGCGCCCACTGCTTCTCCGACAAGCGCCCGGCGCGCACCTGGGCGAAGGGCAGGTTGGCCTCCGACGCCAGCACCCGCTGGGAGAGCTCGGTCTCGCTCATCTCGAGGGAGAACATCCCCACCGCCTGGTGCTGGCGGATGGCGACGTGCTGGGCGACGTTGAGCGCCAGGCTGGTCTTGCCCATCCCCGGCCGGCCGGCGATGATGATCAGGTTGCCGTCCGCCAGCCCCTGGGAACGGGCGTCCCAATCGTGGAAACCGGTCGAGAGCCCCACCATCTCCCCCGAAGCCCGTTCCTCGAGGTGGGCGAGGGTGGCCTCGTAGACCTCCTTGAGCGGCGTAAAGCCCTTGTGGATCGCCTCCTCGCCGATGCTGAGGATGCTCTGCTCGGCCTTGGCCAGGGCCTCCCGGGCCTCGAGGCCGCCGTCGAAGCAGTCGTTGGTGATCTCGATGCTGGCGAGGATCAGCCGCCGGCGCAGGGAGCGCTCCTTGACGATCTCGGCGTAGGCCTCGAGGCGACCGAGGTCCGGGAGGTCGAGATCGAGGCCGACGAGGTAGGCCAGCCCGCCGGCCGCCTCCAGCAGGCCGGCTTGCTCGAGCCGCGCCTGCACCGTGCGCAGGTCGACGGCGACGTTCTCCGCCGCCAGCTCGAGCAGGGCGCGGTAGAGCAGCTGATGGCGCTCGAGGTAGAAGTCCTCCGCCACCAGCCGGCCGGAGACCAGGGGCAGCAGGTCGGGCTTGAGCAGCACCCCGGCGAGGACCGCGCGCTCCGCCTCCTCGCTGTGCGGCAGGGCCCGTTGCGGGGCCCGCGACTCGGCTTTCTTGGTCAACACGTCAGGCATTGCGGCCGCATCAGGATACCGCGTCGGACGCCTGCATGATAGACACCGGGACGGAATCGATGCCGTATCGCTCCCCCACCGTGCGCCTCGCCGTCCTCGCCCTCGCCCTCGCCGCGGGCGTCTTCGCCCTGGCCTATCTGCAGCCGACGTCGGCCACCGACAGCGACGGCGCCATCGCCCTCCTCGCCGCCCAGGCCCTGCTCGAGCACCGCACCCTCGACCTCGAGGTCTACCGCCATCAGGACGGCCTGGCCTACGACCTCGACCACGACTACCGCCTGCGCCGCCGCGGCGACGGGGGCACCTACTACAACAACCTCGGGGTGCCGATCCTGTCGGTTCCGGCGGTGGCCGCAGCCCGCCTCGCCGGCCTCGACATGCGCCGCCAGGAGGACGAGCAGGCGTTGCAGGAGCTCCTCTCGGCGCTCGCCTGCGCCGCCGTCTTCCTCCTCCTCGTCCGCCTCGGCCTGCTCCTGCTGCCGCCGCGGCCGGCCCTGGTCACCGCCCTCGTCACCCTCCTCGGCAGCAGCCTGATCAGCACCATGGCCACCGGCCTGTGGAGCCTCGACTACGCCGCGCCCCTGATGCTGGCGGCACTGGTCCACGTCGTGCGCTGGGAGCTCGGCCAGCTCCGCCGGCCGTGCTGGGCCTGCCTCGGCCTGCTCGCCGCCGCCGCCTTCCTCTGCCGTCCGACCGCCGCCTTTCTCCTCCTCGGCCTGACGGCCTACGCCCTTACGCGCCGCCGTCTGCCCCGGCGACGGGCCGTCGCCGCCGCCGCCGCGGCCGGCCTTCTGCTGCTCGTCCTCGCCCTGCTGCCGGAGGGCCTCCTGCCCCTGCCGCGCTACTACTCCCCCAGCCGCCTGATCAGCTGGCAGACCCCCCTCGGCCTGGGGCTCTTCGGCCACCTGCTCAGCCCTTCCCGCGGCCTGCTGATCTGGAGCCCCTTCCTGCTGCCGGTCCTCGCCGGCGCCGTCGCCGGCCGGCGCCGTCTCGAGCACCGCCGGCTGGTGCTGATGGCCGCCGTGTGGGCCGCCTGCCACCTGCTCTTCGCCAGCACCAAGGGGATGTGGTGGGGGGGCCATTCCTACGGCCCGCGGCTGATGGCCGAGCTGATGCTGCCCGCCTTTCTCCTCACCGCCCTGGTGGCGCGGGCCGCAGTGCCCGGCCGCCGCCCGCTCGCCGCCGCCTACCTGCTCCTCAGCCTGCCGGCGATCGCCGTCCACAGCGGCCAGGGCTTGTTCAACGAGGCCACCCAGCGATGGAATCAGCACCCGGACGTCGACCGCCACCCGGAGATGATCTTCGCCTGGCGCTACCCCCAATTCCTCGCCTCGACGGCCCGCCTGCGCCAGCGCCAGATCGACTGGCAACGCGCCCACCTCGAGCCCCTGCGGCCGGGCGACGTCCTCCTCCCGGCCGGCCGCCGCGGCATCTTCGTCGGTTGGTGGCCGCCGGAAGGCGACTGGCGCTGGTCGGCGACGCGACGGCCGGCGATCCGCTTCCGGCCGGCCGGCATCGACGCCGGCGCCCGGTACCTCCTGAGCCTGCGTGCCGGCGCGCTGGGGGAACAATGGCTGATCCCCGCCCTCGACGGCCGCCCCCTCGGCCGCCGCCGCTTCGCCGGCTTCGCCCCGCGGACCGAGCGCTTCCTCATCCCCGGCTCCTGGCTCGCCGCGCCCGGTGAGCGCGTCCTCGATCTCGGCCTGCCCGGCGCCCGCCCGGCGGCGCGCGACCCGCGCCTGCTCGGCCTCTCCTTCCACGCCCTGAGCATCGACCCGCTGCCGCCCTGGAAGGGCGCCATCACCTACGCCGACGACCTCTTCTTCCTCTCCGGCTGGAGCACCGCCGAGGACGGCTGGCGGTGGAGCGACGGCCACCGCGCGCGTCTGCTGCTGCCGCCCCGCGAGCCGGCGTCATCCGCCGCCGAGCTGGTGCTGCGGGCCGCCGGCTTCGGCCGCCAGCGCCTGAGCGTGCGCCTCGAGCGGAGCGTCCTCTGCCGCCACCAGCTGCACGGCGAGGGGGTGGAGGAGGTGCGCTGCCCGCTGCCCGCCGGCCGGCCGGCCCAGCCGGCCGAGCTGGTGCTGGAGCTGCCGGACGCCGCCGCCAGCGCCGGCGATCCGCGCCTCCTGGGCATCGCCCTCTACGCCGCCCGCCTGCTGCCGGCCGGCGCTCCTCAGGGATAGTCGTCGAGCTCCTGGAAGGGCAGGCCGCAGGGGTAGAAGAGGTTGAATACCGGTTGCTCGATGACCTCGGCGAAGCGCAGCAGGAGCGGGCCCATGCGCTCGAGGGGCGACTCCCCGGCCTCGATCTTGCGATACTCCTCGACCGCGATGCCGAGGGCCTCGGCCACCTCCTCCGGCGACTTGCCGCGGCGCTCGCGATGCTTGGCGATCAAGATGCCGGCCTGCCCCGGGCGGCAGTCGGCGGCGCGGCCCGAGTCGGCCAGCAGGCGCGAGGTCGGGGTCTCCAGGGTGATGGCGATCTGCGCCAGGTGAGGCCCCCAGGTCTCGGCCGCCGAGGCGCCGGCCTCCATCTGCGAGTACTCCTCCGGCGTCAGCTCGAGCTTGGCGGCCATCTCGGCGGCGGACAGGCCGACCTTCTCGCGTTCCTTGCGCAGCACGTCTCCGAGCTTCATGGTCTCGTCCCCCAAAGGCGTCGTCGCGGTGGCGCCCCGCCTCCTCGGTCGCGGGCACCGGCGTCGTCCCAGCGTGTCCGACGGATCCTAGCCCATCCCACCTTCGCCGGCCAGAGGACGCCGGCGCGCGGCGCCGAGCTCGGCGTAGGCCGCCAGGGCCTGGCGGGCGAGGGCGTCGTAGCTCAGGTGGGCGTCGAAATGCTCCCGCGCCGCCCGCCGGCGCGGCGCCAGGGGTTCGGCCAGCAGGGCCTCGACGGCGGCGGTGAGGGCCGCCGCGTCCCCCGGCGGCCAGAGGACCCCGGCGCGGCCGCCGCCGGTGAGGAAACGAAACGGGGGGATGTCGGTGACCACCGGCACCACGCCGCAGGCCAGGGCGTCGAGGACGGCGTAGCCCGAGCCCTCGCGGTGGCTGCCCTGGACCAGCAGGTCGGCGCTCGACGCCAGCGGCGCCAGCTCGGCGTAGGGCACCCGGCCGAGGAGGGTGACGGCGCGGCGCAGGACCTCGCTCGACGCCACCCTCCGCCCCACCTCGGCGAGCAGGGCGGCGCGGCGGTAGGCCAGGTAGAGGCGCGCCGCCGGCCGCCGGGCGAGCACCGGCTCGAGGCCGTCGAGGACGGTGAGCGGATCCTTGTTGCGGTCGAGATTGCCCAGCCACAGGATGGCGGGCTCGCCGCGCACGCCGCTCCGGCGGCGCGCTTCGTCGCGCCCCAGGGGCTCGAGCTCGCTCGAGCCCTCGGCGACGGCGACCACGCTCCGGCGGCCGAGGACGCCGGCGGCGCGCCACGGCTCGGCGGTGTCCGGACCGTTGAAGAAGAAGCCGTCGGCGGCGGCGAGCAGGCGGCGCTGGAGGATCCGTCCCAGGCGGGACGGGCGCGGCCCCTCGCCGTGGTGCTGCACCACCAGCACCGGAGCGCCTCCCAGGCGCCGCCGCAGGTCGCGGACCTGGAGGGCGTAGAGCAGGCTGTTGACGTGCACCACCTCGGGCCGCGCCGCAGCGATGCGCCGGTGCATGCCGGCGGGCAGTCGCCAGGGCCAGAGATAGGGGGCGTAGGGCCCCGCCACCAGATGCCAGTCGACGCCGCGGCGGCGGAAGCTCGCGTCCTCGCGAAAACCCTGGAAGACGCTCACCTCCGCCCCCGCCCGCGCCAGGGCCTCGGCCCAACCGGTGAGCGAGCGCACCGCCGGCAGCAGCTCCTCCGCCCCCGCCACCGAAGCCGGGTGGCCGTAGTTGACCAGCGCCACGCGCATGGGCCGAGCCTACCGCGCCCCCGCCCGCCTCGCCCGCGGGCTCACGTCCGCCGCGGGAAACCCGCCGCGGGCCTGATTTACCGATTCTTTACCCGCCGGCCGCGGTCCGCCGGTGGCGATGCCGTACGATAGACCCATCCATCAGCCCGTGACCGCCAGAGGAGCCGACCATGCGCCGACCCCATGCCCCAGCCTTGTATCTCGCCCTCGTCCTGCTCGCCACCAGCGCCCTCGTCGCCGCCGAGGTCAGGCCACGCGACTGGCCCCAGTACCGCGGCGGGGCGCAGGACGGCAAGGCGCCCGGCGACGAGCTCCCCCCCGCCGACTCGATCGGCCTCGAGCTGATCTGGAAGCGGCCCTTGGGATCGGGCTTCTCGGGCATCGTGGTTGCTGACGGCAAGGTGCTGACCATGTTCACCGACGGCGACGACGACGTCCTCGCCGCCTTCGCCGCCAGCGACGGCGCCGAGCTCTGGCGCTACCGGGTCGACAAGAAGTTCCCGGCCGTCGGCGGCTCCAGCGACGGCCCCCTGTCGACGCCCCTGGTGGCGGATGGGGTGGTCTACGGCCTCGGCCCCTGGGGCCGCCTCTTCGCCGTCCGCCTCAAGGACGGCTCCGAGCTGTGGGCCAAGAGCTTCGGCGAGGGCGAGGCGGTCAAGCCGCGTTTCGGTTTCACCACCGCGCCGGTCCTCGCCGGCGGCGTCCTGGTGGTGCAGACCGGCGGCCCGTCCGGCCACTCGATCAGCGGCTTCGACCCGGCCACCGGCGAGCGCCGCTGGTCCTACGCCGACGACCCGGTCGACTACCAGTCCCCTCTCGCCTTCGAGCACGGCGATCGCACCCTGGTGATGGCGGTCAACGACGAGCTCTTCCTCGGTCTCGAGCCGGCCACCGGCGAGGTCCTGTGGCAGCGGGAGCACGGTCTCGGCGGCGGTCACGCCCTGCCCCTCGACCTGGGGGACTCCCGGGTGCTGGTCAACGGCCTGCGCGAAGCGGTGGCCTACGCCGTGCACCGGAACGACGGCGTCTGGAATGCCGAAGAGCTGTGGCGCAGCCGCTCCCTGACCCGCACCTGGGCTCTGCCGGTGCTCTATCAGGGCCACCTCTACGGCTTCACCAGCCGCTTTTTGACCTGCGTCGACGCCGCGACCGGCGAAGAGGTGTGGAAATCCCGTCCGCCCGGCGGCCGCGGGCTGATCCTGGTCGGCGACCAGCTGGCGATGATCGACCCCAAGGGCGATCTGGTGCTGGCCGCCGCCAGCCCCGAGGGCTACCGCGAGACGGCGCGCATCCGCGCCCTGGGGGAGGGCTCCTACACCGCCCCGAGCTACGCCGGCGGCATCTTCTTCGCCCGCAACCTGCGCCAGCTGGCGGCGGTGCGCGTCACCGACTCCCCCGCCCCCCGCCGCGCCGGCGGACCGGAGGTTCCCGGCGCCTTCGGCGAGTTCCTCCGCGGCCTCGCCGGCCGCGACGACGCCGCCGCCGCCCTCGCCGCCCACCTCGAGGGCCAAGAGCTGCCGCTGATCGAAGACGGCGGCCTGGTGCACTTCGTCTACCGCGGGCCGGCGGAGGATGCGGCGGTGGTCGGCGTCGGCCTCGAGCCGGGCAGCTTCGAGCTCGCCATGACGCGCATCGACGGCACCGACGTCTGGGTGCGCAGCGTGCGTCTCGACCCCACCGCCTACCGGCGCTACCGCCTGACCCTCGACTTCGGCCGCGAGACCCTCCCCGACCCCGGCAACCCCCACCGCGGCGGCGAGGGCGAGAGCGCCTACTCCGAGCTGCGCATGCCCGGCTGGCGTCCGCCCGCCCACCTCGCCGAGCCCGAGGGCGAACGCGGCCGGCTCGAGCCGCTGGAGCTCGGCGGCCGCGAGGTCCACGTCTACCTGCCGCCGGGCTACCGCGCCGAGGGCGCGGAGCGCTATCCCCTGCTGATCGTCAACCACGGCGACCGCGCCCTGGCCGAAGGCCATCTCGACCGCGCCCTCGACAATCTGATCGGCCGGCGCATCGAGCCCCTGATCGCCGCCTTCGTGCCCCCGGCGTCGCGCCGCGAGTACCGCGACGACAGCGTCGGCGCCTACGCCCGCTTCCTCGCCGCCGAGCTCATCCCCGCCCTCGAGCAGCGCTACCGCCTGCGCCCCGGCGCCGCCGAGCGCGCCATCGCCGGCGTCGCCGACGGCGGCTTCGCCGCCCTCTACGCCGCCTACAAGACCCCCGGCGTCTACGGCGGCGCCGCCGCCCAGAGCCTCCTGGCCGGCGCCGATCAGGCCCAGGCTCTGGCCGACGCCATCGCCGCCGCAGGAGACGCCGGGCCGCGTCGCCTCTACCTCGACTGGACCCCCTTCGACCGCCGTCCCGACCTCAATCGGAAGCTCGCCGCCACCCTCGAGCGCCACCTCCGCCCGCTGCCCGGCCAAGAAGTCGACGGCACCCCCGAATGGTGGAGCTGGGCCGCCCACGCCGACCGCCTGCTCGAGACCCTCTTCCCCCTCAGCCGGGAGTAGGCGCGACGCCGCGGGGCGCGGGCCGCAGGGACGGCGGCGTATAATGGCGGCTGACTCTCGCCGTCGCTCCCATGTCCGTCCACGCCCAAGGCTGGGCCTTCCCCGGCACCGATCGTTTCGAGGTGCGGGGGCGGCTCGGCCAGGGGGCGAGCGGGGAGGTGTATCGGGTCTTCGACCGGCGCTACGGTCACGTGGTGGCGCTCAAGACCCTGCAGCGGGCGGACGCGGCGACGGTCTATCGCCTGAAGAAAGAGTTCCGCGCCCTGGCCGACCTCACCCACCCCAACCTGGTCCGCCTCTACGAGCTGCAGAGCGAGGGCCGGCACTGGTTCTTCACCATGGAGCTGGTCGACGGCCTGGATTTCCTCTCCTGGGTACGGGCGATGCCGGCGGCGGACGAGGCGACCCGCGGCGACCTGCCGACGATGACCATGGGGGAGATCACCCGCCAGCGGTTGCGGGAGGAGATGCGCTGCGGGAGGCCGGCCTTCGCCGCCGCACCGCCGGGCGACGAAGGCCGTCTGCGCGACGCCCTGGCCCAGCTCTGCCGCGGCCTCTGCGCCGTCCATCAGGCGGGCAAACTGCACTGCGACATCAAGCCGACCAACATCCGCGTCACCGCCGGCGGGCGGGTGGTGCTGCTCGACTTCGGCCTGGTGCAGCACCTCGCCGCCCTGCCCGCCGACCGCAGCGTGCAGCTCGACCTGGCGGGCACCCCGACCTACATGTCCCCCGAGCAGGTGGCGGGGGAGCCGCTGACCCCGGCCAGCGACTGGTATGCGGTCGGCGTGCTGCTCTATGAAGCCCTGACCGGCGTGCCCCCCCACCGCGACGACCCGCGCGGCGTGCTGGTCGCCAAGCGCCGGGTCGACCCACCTCCGCCGCGGGCGAGGGCGCCGGGCGTCCCGCCGGATCTCGACCGCCTGGCGACGAGGCTGCTCTCCCGGCGGCCGGAGAGGCGTCCGCACGGCGGCGAGATCCTGCGCCGGCTGACCGGCCGGCGCATCTCCGGACAGCTGGCGGTCGAGCAGAGCGCCGTCTCGCAGCCCTTCGTCGGCCGCCGGCAGGAGCTGGAGCTGCTCGAGCGGGCGCTGGCCGAGAGCTCGCGCGGCGAGCCTCGGGCGGTGCTCATCCACGGCGGCTCGGGGATGGGCAAGAGCCGCCTGCTGCAGCGCTTCGTCGAGCGCGCCCACCACCGGGCGCTGGTGCTGCAAGGGCGCTGCTTCGAGCGCGAGTCGGTGCCCTTCAAGGCCCTCGACGCGGTGATCGATGCCTTGAGCCGCCATCTGCGCCAGCTCCCCCGCGAGCAGCTCGAGCCCCTCCTGCCCCCGGATCTGCGCGCCCTTCTGCGCCTCTTTCCGGTGCTCGAACGGGTCGAGCAGGTGGCGTGGACCGCCCGCCAGCAACCGGCGGCGGCGGACCGCGGCGAGCAGCGGCGCAAGGCGCGCGCCGCCCTGCGCCAGCTGCTGGCCAACCTGGCTGGGAGCGCGCCGCCGGCAGGGGCGGATCGCGGATCGGGCGAGCGCGGCCGGGGCCTGGTCGTCGCCATCGACGACCTGCACTGGGGCGACGCCGACAGCGTCGAGCTGTTGGCCGGCGTCCTGCGGCCGCCGCAGGCGCCGCCCCTCTTGCTCGCCGTCACCTACCGCGACGAGGAGGCGGAGCGCAATCCGGCCCTCGGGCGGCTGCTCGAGGGCGGCTTGCTCGAGCCCTCCGGCGTGCAGCGGCTCGCCCTCGGGCCGCTGCCGCAGGAGCAGGCGGTCGAGCTCGCCGTCCACCTGCTCGGCGACCGCAGCCCCCGCACCCTGCCCCTGGCCCGGGCGATCGCCCGCGAGTCCGGCGGCAACCCCTTCTTCGTCGATCAGCTGGTGCGCCTGGCCCACGACCAGGCCCTCGACGGCAACACCTTCGACCTGCGCGCCGAGGGCAGCGTCGAGGCCACCTTCGAGGGCCTGATCCAGGCCCGCATCGCCGGCCTCGAAGCGGATGCGGCGCGATTCCTGGCGCTGGTGGCGTCCGCCGGCCGGCCCCTGCCCCTGGCGGTGGCGCTGGCGGCGGCGGAGCTCGGCGACGAGACGCCGGAGATCATCGCCCGACTGCGCGCCGAGAGCCTCGTCCGCCTCAGCACCAGCGCCGGCGGCCGGCTGGTCGAGCCCTACCACAACCGCATCGGCGAGGTGCTCTACCGCTCTCTCGACGAGACGGTGCGCCGGCGTTGCCACCGGCGCCTGGCGGCGGCCTTCGCCGGCGCCGGCGGCGA
>RFGL01000296.1 GCA_003697015.1 Acidobacteriota bacterium
CGCGCCCTCGCCGCCGGCCTCCTCGTCGTCGCCGCGGCGGCGGCGCCGCAGGCCGCCGGAGCCGGCGCCGGCAGCTGGACCTTCGCCGGATCCCTCGCCCTGGAGCTGCGGTACTTCCCCCAGCAGCCGGCCTTCGCCGGGCAAGTCGACGGCGTCCAGCCGTCCGTCGCCCTGGCGCCGGAGTGGCGCTGGCGGAGCGCCGGCCGCCGGCACCGCCTCGACGTCGCGGCTTTCGGCCGCTGGGACGGGCGCGACGGCGAGCGCCGCCACCTCGATCTGCGCGAGGCCTCCTACCGCTACGTCGGCGATTCCGTCGAGCTGCTGGCCGGGATCAGCCGGGTCTTCTGGGGGGTGACCGAGTCGCGCCATCTGGTCGACGTGATCAACCAGACCGACGCGGTGGAGGACGTCGACGAGGAGGACAAGCTCGGCCAGCCGATGGTGCGCCTGGCCTGGGGCCGCCCCTGGGGCCGGCTCGAGCTCTACGCCCTCCTCGGTTTCCGCCGGCGCACCTTGCCGGGCGAAGAAGGCCGGCTGCGGCCGCCCCTGCCGGTCGACCGGCGCGCGCGCTTCGCCTCCGGCGCGGGAGCGGATCGCCTCGACTGGGCCCTGCGCTACAGCCACGCCACAGGCGGATGGGACGTCGGGGCCTACCTCTTCCGCGGCGTCGGCCGCGGGCCGCGGCTCGTGCCCGCGGCCGACGGCCGGCGCCTCCTGCCGCTCTACCAGGTCGTCGACCAGGCGGGAATCGACGTCCAGCACACCCGCGGCGCCTGGCTGTTCAAGCTCGAGGCCCTGGCGCGGGCGGGGCAGGGGAGGGGGTTCGGCGCCGCGGTGGCGGGCTTCGAGCGCACCGTCTACCAGGTCGCCGGTTCCGCCGCCGACGTCGGCCTGCTGCTCGAGCTGCTGTGGGACGGCCGCGGCCCCACGGCGCCGGCGACGAGCTTCGACCGCGACCTCTTCGCCGGCGCCCGCCTGGCCTTGAACGACGTTCCCAGCAGCCAGCTCCTGGCCGGGGCGGTGATCGACCTCGGGGACGGTTCCGTCGCCGCCTTCGTCGAAGCCTCCCGCCGTGTCGGCGGCCGCTACGTCGTCGAGCTCGAGGCCCGCCTCTTCCCCCGCGCCGATCCCGCCGGCGACCTCGCCGCCGTCGCCCGCGACGGCTTCGTCACCCTGCGTGCCGCCTGGCATTGGTGAGTGAGGGTGGCGGTGGGGGAGCCTCAGGTGCGGATGCCGAGGAAGAGGTAGAGGGAGAAGACGGAGAAGATCGCTCCCGGGCTCCACACCGCGATCAGCGGCGGCAGCACGCCGGTTTCGCCGAGGGCGGTGAAGGCGGCGAGCACCGCCATGAAGACGATGCCGAGGATCAGGGAGAGCCCGATGCCGTAGAGCGCGCCGCGGCGGCCGAGGCGGAAGGAGAAGGGGAGTGCGACCAGGGCCATGACCAGGGAGATGGCGGGGTAGGCGATCTTGTTGTGCAACGCCAGCTCGAGCCGCGGCACCCGCTGCCCGGAGGCGGCGAGCTCGGCGATGTAGTCGCGCAGCTCGGCGTAGGTCATCTCGTCCGGCAGCCGCTCTTCGCCGGCGAGCAGGTCCGGGGAGAGGCTCAGGCGGTGCTTCACCGGCCGGTCGATGATCCGGCGGTCGACCAGGCGGTTGCCGTCGAAGGACCAGGCCCAGCCGTTCTCCAGCAGCCACCAGCCGTCCCCCGCCCAGGTGGCGCGCTCGACCATCAGGCGATCGGTCAGCCGGTGGTTGCGGTCGAAGCGGAAGACCTGCAGCCGGTAGAGCAGCCGGCGGTCGGGATCGTAGCTCAGGTAGTTGTAGAGCACGTTGCCGCGGTCGGCGAGCCACTGGCGGTCGGCGCGGCGGATCCCCGGCCGAACCGGACGGTCGAGGATCTCGGCCTCGAGCTCCGCCACCCGCGAATTGGACGCCGCCAGCACCTCGGACTGCATGACGCCGGCCAGGCCGGAGAAGAGCGCCGCCGCCAGGACCACCGGCACCGCCAGGCGGTAGAGACTGACGCCGGCGGCCTTGATCGCCACCAGCTCGTTGTTGCGCGACAGCAGGCCGAAGGCGACCAGGGTGGCGACCAGGACGATGATCGGCGCGATCTCGTAGACGATGGCGAAGGACTTGTAGAGGTAGTAGTCGATCACCACCTGATGCGACACGCCGTGCTTGAGGATCTCGTCCGCCTTGCCGGTGAAGTCGGCGACGACGTAGATCACCAGCCCCGCCGACATGGCCAGGACCAGCATGCGGCAGAAGGCGTTGAGGACGTAGCGGTCGAGGCGGTTGGGGAAGCGCAGCTGGAGGCGCGGCAGGCGCAGCACCAGGTCGGCCCGGGTACGCCTCGCCTCGAGCGCCGCCCGGCGCCGGGCGCGTCGCGCCGCCTTCTTGCCTTTGAGCCGCTCGAGCCGCTGCCACAGCGTCCCCTGCACCCAGGGCTCGAGGCGGGCCAGGAGCAGGCTGCGGTCGCGGTTGCGCTGGACCAGGAGGTAGAAGCCGGCGGCCACCATCACCAGATTGGAGAACCACACCGCCAGCACCGGCGGCAGGTCGCCGCTGGCGGCGTACTGCTCGCCGCCGTGCAGCAGGACGTAGTAGATCAGGATGATGAAGATGGAGACGGCGAAGCCGGAGGAGTGTCCGCCGCGGCTGCGGGTGATGCCCAGGGGCAGGGCGAGGAGCCCGAAGACCAGGCAGGCGGCGGGGATGGCGAACTTCTTGTGGATCTCGACCCGGGCCAGGTTGCGCAGCTGCGGCTGCAGGCTCGTCTCGGCGGCCTTGGCGCGCAGCTCGCGCAGATGGAGGGAGCGCATCTGGCGGCCGGAGGAGA
The DNA here is from genome assembly GCA_003697015.1 of Acidobacteriota bacterium. GTDB lineage: Bacteria > Acidobacteriota > Thermoanaerobaculia > Multivoradales > J023 > J023. The sequence goes on from RFGL01000296.1 coordinate 2,846, forward strand.
TCGCCGAGCGACTCCGCGCCGGGGTCTCCAGGGTCATGCTGACCCGGCGGTTGAGGGCGACGTCGTAGCGCTCGGGCTCGAGCAGGTTGACGCGGTGGCTGTAGGCGTTCTCGAAGAAGAGGGTGATGGCGGAGGAATCGCCGTCGGCGATCGCCTGGCCCCACTCGGCGATGATCACCTCGTCGTCGCCGAAGGGGCGGGCCTTGGCCAGGAACGCCCCCTTCCAGCGGTTTTCCTCCGGCGCCTTCTCGAAGACGTAGAGCAGCCGGTCCTGGGAGCCGGGATAGAAGGTGCGCGGCTCGATCTCCTCGGTCAGGCCGCCGCTGACGATCTGCGCCTGCAGCCGCTCGAGGGCGGTATTGCCGCGCGGCAGGACCTCGATCATCAGGTAGGCGTTGAAGGCGGCGAGCACGGCCGACAGCAGCAGGATCGGCCGGTAGAGGCTGAACAGGCTGACGCCGGCCGCGCGCAGGGCGATCAACTCGCTGTCCGCCGACAGCCGCCCGATGGCGATCAGGATGCCGAAGAGCAGCGCCATCGGGATGGTCATGACCACGATGTGCGGCAGGGAGTAAGCCAAGAGCCGCCCGACGGTCTCCACCGGCACCCCGCGGCTGATGATCAGCTCGGCGAATTTGAACAGCGCCTGGAGCAGGAGGATGAAGGTGAAAACCAGGAAGCCGAGGGTCAGCGGCCCGAGGATCTCGCGGATGATGTAGCGATCGAGCCTGCGCATCGCCCCGGATTATACGGCCGCGCCTCCCGTCGTCGCAGGATCGTAACCAACGTCTGGTAAGATGTATTATGTTAACTCAGATGGGATCCCCAAGGTACGGAATCGCTCCCCTGCGCCCACGCCGGCGCGCCCGGGAATGAATTCCCGGGCTGATGAGAGCCCCGCCCATGAGCGATGGAGGGATCAATCCCCGCCGGCGGACGACGAGGCGCGGAGCTCGGCGAGGATGGTTTCGAGGGTCGAGATCAGTTCCTGCTTCGACACCGAACTCTGGCGGAATCGCAGAGCGAGGCTGAAGCTCTTGTCCTTGGGCTTGAAGCTGAAGACGTAGGGCTTGCGACGGGCGGGCTTGCTGCCTTTCGGGGCGCGCTTCTGGCGGCGCAGGTCGTCGCGGCTGAGGCCGCGCTTGGCGACGTCCTCGAGCAGCCGGATCATGGCTTCCTCGTCCTCGGCCTTGAGCACCTCGAGCAGCAGGGACTTGGTGTGGATGCCGAGGGCCTGGGCCGCCTCCCGTACCCGCGGCGGCATACGCAGCAGCGCCAGGCTCTCGGTGACGACGGTGCGCGACTTCCCCACCGCCTTGGCGATGTCCTCCTGGGTGTAGGAGAAGCGCTGTTGCAGCGCGCGGTAGCCCTCGGCTTCCTCGAACGGCGTCAGATCCTTGCGCTGGAGATTCTCGACCAGGGCGATCTCCAGCGCCTCTTCATCCGACACCTCCATCGGGATCACCGGCACGTCGGTGAGGCCGGCGAGAAGGGCCGCCCGGTAGCGGCGCTCGCCGCTGATGATCACGTAGCGCGCCTGGCGGTTGTCGCCGGCCGGCACCTCGCGTACCAGGATCGGCTCGAGCACCCCCTTCTCGCGGATCGAAGCCGCCAGCTCGCCGAGGTCGCCCATGGTGCTGCGCGGCTGGTTGGCGTCGGCCTCGATGGCCGACAACGGCACCATCCGGCCGATGGGCTCGTCCTCGCCGCGGGTGGTCAGCTGCTCGACGAAGTGGCTGTCATGCCGCATCTTCACCTTCTGCGGCAATCCCCGTTTGCGGGCGGTGGTACTAGACACGGCTGACGACCTCTTCGGAGAGCTTGTAGTACTCGTAGGCGCCGCTCGACTGCGGGGCGAAGCTGAGGATGGACTCCTTGTATGCCGGACTCTCCTCGAGCCGCACGCTCTTGCTGATCGCGGTCTTGAACAGCTTGTCGCCGAAGACTTTGGCGATCTCGCCGCGGATGTCGCGCGACAGGATGGTCCGTTTGTCGTAGAGCGTGATGACGGCGCCGAGGATCTGCAGATTGGGGTTGGCCCGGACCTTGATCTTGTCGATCGTCTCCAGCAGGTCGTCGGTTCCCTCGAGGGCGAAGTAGCTCGATTGGATCGGGATCAGGACGTGGGTCGCCGCCACCAGGGCGTTGACCGTGATGATGCCCAGGGTCGGCGGCGTGTCGATGATGACGTAGTCGTAACGGTCGTGCACCGCGTCGAGCTCGTCCTTGAGCCGGAAGTGGCTGTCGAGCTCGCCGAGGAGCTTGGCCTCGATCTTGGCCAGCGCGATGGTGGCCGGGGCGATCGCCAGATTGGGCACCTTCTCCACCGGCTGGATGATCTGGGGCAGGTGCACGTCATCATCGGTCAGCACCTCGTACATCGCCGTCTCCAGCTGGTGGACGTCGACGTAGGACATCGAGCTGTTGGCCTGCGGATCGAGGTCCACCAGCAGGGTCTTGAAGCCTTTGGAGGCGAGCGCTGCGGAGAGGTTGATCGCGGTGGTGGTCTTCCCCACCCCACCTTTTTGGTTGGCGATGGTGATGATCATAGGCCAGCGGAGAATACGGCATCATCCAGGGCAGGTCAAGACGCTTCGCCCGCGCTTCGCCCGCGCTGCGCCCGCGCTTCGCCCGCGCTGCGCCCGCGCTGCGCCCGACCGGCTCGGCCAGTCGAATGTCGGCGCGCCGACGCCGGCGGTAACTGCTTGACGGGAAAGGGCGTTGGGCGCCGGGTTCAAGCTCGGGACGGGGCCGGCGAAGCCCCCTACATGGTGTACTTGCCGAGGTCTTCGGGATCGACCTCTTCGAGCCACTTCTTGATCTTTTCTTCGTCGGTGATGCGGTTGGACAGCTCGACCTGCTGCGCCTTGTCGAAGACGTCCGCCTCGACGAAGATCGTCGCCTGCGTGCGCAGGGCGAGGGCGATGGCGTCGCTCGGGCGGGCGTCGATGACGGTCTCGCGGCCATCCGCCCGCAGGACGAGCTGGGCGAAGAAGGTGCTGTCCTTCAGATCGCAGACCACGATGCGCTCGAGGCGGCTGTTCATCCCCTCGATGATCGAGGCCATCAGGTCGTGGGAAAGGGGCCGCGGCGTATTGACGCCCTCCAGCCGCAGGGCGATGGCGTTGGCTTCGAAGATGCCGATCCAGATCGGCAGAAAGCGCTCGCCCCCCTCTTCGCGCAGGATGACGATCGGGTCATTCGACGCCGGGTCGAGGATCAGGCCCTTGACCGTCACCTTGACCAGCTCGCCTTCCCCACCGGCAGCGTCGCGCTTGTGACTCTCGTCCGCCATGGGTCCATTCTGTAAGCTGGGCGAGGAAAGGTCAAGCGCATCTCCCGGCGGCGTATCCGGGTGCCGGCGCTGCGGCGCGGGTGGACGGCGGTGGAGGCGCCCGCCGGCGGGCGGGCGACGGCGGGGCGCGGCGGCGGATTCTCGGGCTCAGGCGGCGAGGGGGGCGGCGAGGAGGCTGTGGGGCAAGGCGCGTTCGATGCGCACCCGGGTCATCTCCCCGGGGACCACCGCCCGGCCGGCGGCGGGGGTGAAGTGGACGACGCGGTGGCACGGGGTGCGTCCGACCAGGGAGCCGGGCTCTTTGCCCCAGCCGGTGACCAGCACCTCGAAGCTCGCTCCCACCAGACCGCGGTTGATCTCGTGCTGGATCGCGCTCTGCCGCGCGAGCAGGGTCTGCAGGCGCTCACTGGCCACCGCCTCGGCGACCGGCGGGAGCTTGAGGCGCGGCGCCGCGGTGCCCGGGCGGGGGGAGTACTTGAAGGCGAAGAGCGAGTCGAAGCGCACCTCCTCCACCAGCCGCAGGGTGGCGGCGAAGTCCTCGTCGCGTTCGCCGGGGAAACCGACGATCAGATCGGTCGACACCGCGATGCCCGGCCGCGCCGCCCGCAGCTCGGCGACCAGCCGGCGGTAGGTGGCGACGTCGTAGCCCCGCCCCATCAGCTTGAGCATGCGGTCCGAGCCCGACTGGACCGGCAGGTGGAGGTAGGGGCAGATGGTCTCGTGACGGCCGATCTGGGCCACCATCTCCGGGGTGAAATCGCGCGGGTAGGAGGTGACGAAGCGCAGCCGGCGCAGGCCGTCGAGGCGCGCCACCCGGTCGAGCAGCACGGCGAAGTCGGCGCCGCTCTCGGGATCGCGCCAGTGGTTGACCGTCTGCCCCAGGAGCTCGATCTCGACGAAGCCGTAATCGAGCAGGTGGCGCACCTCGGCCAGCACGTCGGCCAGCGGCCGGCTCTGCTCCGGCCCGCGGGTCTGCGGCACGATGCAGAAGGTGCACTTCTTGTTGCAGCCTTCGATGATCGTCACCATCCCCTTGTAGCTGGTCTGGCGCGACAGGGAGTCGAAGGCGTAGCGCCGGCGGCGGGCATCGGGGAAGCCGGTGGCCACCAGCCGCTGGCCGCGCCGGCGGGCGGCGAGGATGTCGGGCAGCTCCCCCACCCTCCCCGGGCCGAGGACGAAGTCGAGGTCGGGGATGCGCGACAGGGCTTTCTCCCCCTCCTGCTGGGCGACGCAGCCGCAGAAGCCGATCAGGAGCTCCGGCCGCCGGCGCTTCAGTCGCCGGTATTCGCCGAGCCGCGAGTAGGCCTTCTGCGCCGCCTTCTCGCGCACGCTGCACGAGTTGAGGAGGATGAGGTCGGCCTCCTTGGGGTCGCGCGTCGGCAGGATCCCCTGCTCCATCAACAGCCCGCTCATCCGCTGGCTGTCGAGCTCGTTCATCTGGCAGCCCCAGGTCTCGACGAAGCAGCGTCGCGGCCGCCGCTCGACCGGCGGCGCCGCGACCGGTGGAGCACCGGCGGGGGGGAGGGTCATCGACCGCCCCCTCCCGACACGTCGCGCGCCGGCTCCTCGGCCACCGGGGCGTCGATCGGCCGGTGGATCGGGATCTGCTCCAGCTCGCGCCGTTCTTCCTCGCTCGGCTCGAGCTCCCAACCCTCGCTCAGCCAGCCGGGCGGAATCTCCAGCTGGCGGCCTTCCTCCAGCATCTGGTTGAGCGCTTCCTGGTAGCGCGCCGCCTCCTGCCGCAGCTCGCTGATGCGGTCGAGAGCGCGGTCCCAGGCGGGCTTGATCTGGGCGTCGCGGACGTAGGGATCGTCCTCGGCGTAGAACCGCTGGCGCAGGGACGCCGCCTCCAGCTCCAGGCGCTCGATCTCATCCAGGGTGCGGCGCCAATTGCGGCGCAGCTCGAGACCGCGCTGGCGCCAGTAGAGCTCGTCGCGCGCCTTGTCGGCCGGCGGCGCGGTGGACGGAGGCGTGGCCGGCGGCGCCGACGACGGACCGGATTCGACGATGATCACGTTGCCCCCCTCAGCGTACTCGCTGAGGTTCTCGTCGGTGATCTCGACCACCGGCGGCGGCGTCTCCCCCTTGCGCGCCTTGGCCAGCTGCGAGGCCTCGAGCAGCGTCTTGGGTTGCGGCTCCTCGTCGCCGGAGTCGATCACCTTGACCGGCGGCCGTGGCGGCGGCGGCAGCTCGCGGATCGGCGGCGGCAGCGGCGGCGGCGCTTCGAGGCCCGGGGCGACCTGGGAGACGGTCTGCGCCGGCAGGGTCTTGGGCTCTTTCTTGCCGCCGCCGCAGGCGGCGAGGGCGACGAGCGCGATGGCGACGGCCGCCGCCGGGCGGACGACGCGGCTCGATGGACTGGAGCTCGGGTGGTGATTGCGCATCGTAAGCCTCCTCTTCGGTCGGCGAGGCGGCGCCTCACCCCTCGCCGATGGCGCGCTGCAGATAGGCCTCGACCTCCTGCGCCGTCGGCAGGTCGGCGCAGTGCTCGACGATCGGCGCCAGCTGGCGGGTGGAGAGCTCGCGCACCCGCCCCTTGATCGCCGGCACCAGGCGCGGGGCCACCGACAGCCGGCGCAGGCCGCAGCCCAGGAGCACCGGCGTCATGCGTTCGTCGGCCGCCATCTCGCCGCACAGGCTGACCGCGATGCCGGCGCGGCGCGCGTTCCTGACGATCATCCGCAGCATCCGGATCATCCCCGGGTGGAGCGGCTGGTAGAGGTCGGTGACGTGCTCGTTGTTGCGGTCGACCGCCATGGCGTATTGGATCAGGTCGTTGGTGCCGATGGAGAAAAAGTCCACCTCGCGCGCCAGGATGTCGGAGATCAGGGCCGCCGACGGAACTTCCACCATGATACCGAGCTTGAGGTCGCGGCGGAACGGCAGCCCTTCCCGCTCGAGCTCCGCCATCACGTCGTCGAGGCAGGCGCGGAAACGGCGCACCTCGTCGACGATCGACACCAGGGGCAGCATGATCCACAGATCGCCGTGGACGCTGGCGCGGAGCAGCGCCCGCAGCTGGGTGCGGAAGATCTCCGGCCGTGCCAGGGTCAGGCGGATGCCGCGCAGGCCGAGCACCGGATTCTCCTCATGGGTCGCCATCACCTCGCGGGCGATCTTGCGCCCCCCCAGGTCGTAGGTGCGGATGATCGCCGGGTGGGGGGCGGCGCTCTCCAGCAGCCGACGGTAGATCGCCAGGTGTTCCTCCTCGGTCGGCAGCTCGGGGCTGCGCTCGATGTAGAGGAACTCGCTGCGGTAGAGGCCGACGCCGGCGGCGCCGAAGCGCACCCCGTCGTCGATCTCCTCCGGCAGATCGATGTTGGCCATCACCGCGACCTCGACGTCGTCGCGGGTGATGGCGGAGACCTTGCCCGCCGACACCAGCTCCAGCGCCTGGCGCTCGAGATCGAGCTGCTGGCGGCGGTAGCGGGCCAGCACCTCCTCCTCCGGGTAGAGGATCACCAGGCCGGCGGTGCCGTCGACGATCACCGGCACCTCGGGACGCTCGCTGAGACGGCGGTGGATGCCCTCCAGGCCGGTGACCATCGGCAGGTTCAAGGAGCGGGCGATGATCGTCGAATGGGAGGTGCGGCCGCCGTGCTCGATGGCGAAGCCGACGACGTTGGCGCGTCCCAGCCGCACGGCGTCGGATGGGGTGAGGTCGTCGGCGACGATGACGATGTCGCCCTGGAGCTCGGTCAGCTGGTGGAGCTGCAGGCCGCGCAGGCAGCGCAGCAGGTGGCGGCTGATGTCGCGCAGGTCCTCGCTGCGCTCGCGGATGTGGGCGGCGTCGAGGGCGTCGAATCGGGCCTGGATCTCACGGGTGGTCTCGAAGACCGCCCACTCGGCGTTGACCCGCTCGCTGCGGATGCGCTCTTCCACCCGGCCGAGGAAGGCGTCGTCGGCGAGGAAGAGGGCCTGGGCGTCGAAGATGCGCGCCAGCTCCTCCCCCAGGTTGCGGCCGACCTTCAGCCGCAGGCCGCGCAGCTCGCGCGCCGCCTGCTCGACCGCCTGGCGGAAGCGCTCCACCTCGTCTCCCACGCCCTCCTCCGGCAGGGGGATCTGGTAGAGATCGCCGACCCGGGTGGAGATGCACACCGCCGTGCCGATGCCGATGCCGTCCGCCACCCCCAGTCCCTGCAGGGTCTCCATCGCGTGCTGGATCACCTCGCTCATCAGGAACCCTCGCCGAATCGGCTCTCGATCAGCTCGGCAATGGCGGTCAGAGCCTCGTTCTCGTCCTCGCCGTCGGCCCGCACGACGATCTTCGATCCCTGCTCGGCGGCGAGCAGCAGGATGCCGAGGATGCTCTTGCCGTCGACTTCCTCGCCATCGCGCACCAGGGTGACGTCGGAGCGGAACTCGCTGGCTTTGTGCACCAGCTTGGCGGCGGCGCGGGCGTGCAGCCCGAGGCGGTTCTTGATCTCAAGCTCGCGCTCGATCATCCCAGGTCCTCCCGCTGGCGGTCGCGGGCGCGCTGCGGCGTCGTCGGGCGGGTGCTGGTGCTGCGGCGGATGCTGGCCCTCCCCTTCTCCGCCGTCAGCCGCGCCAGGACGTCGACCGGGGGGGCGGCAGGCTGGCGCAGCACGCAGCCCAGGCGCACCACCATCGGCAAGTTGACGCCGGAGACGATCTCGATCCGGCCGGCGCGATAGAAGCTCTTGGCCGCATTCGACGGCGTGCCGCCGAAGATGTCGGTCAGGATCAGCACCCCGTCGCCGCGGTCGAGGCGCTCGACGGCGGCGCCGACCTTGGCCCGCGCCGTATCGATGCTGTCGTCCCAGTCGAGGCAGAGGGCCTCGAAGCCCGTCAGATCGCCGGCGATCACCCGCGCCGATCGCAGCATCTCCGCCGCGAGACCGCCGTGGGTCAGAATCAACACGCTGGTCATGTGGGCCCACCCGCTCCGGCGTCATTCCCCCGCCCGCGGCGGCGGCGCCTGGCCGCGCTCGCCGCGGCAGGGATCGTATCGCCAAGTGAGGTCGATGGCAATCGGTGCGCAGCAGGCGCCGGCTCGCCGGCGGCAACGAGGCGGTAATGGGGCGGCAAGACGGGCTCGCGGACGACCGTTTACGGGCGCTCGAGGTCGCGGTGGTGGAGGCGGGCCGGCCAGCCGTGGTCGGCCAGGCGCTGGGCGAGGATCTCGGCCGCGGCGACCGAGCGGTGGCGGCCGCCGGTGCAACCGATGGCGACGGTGAGGTAACTGCGGTTCTCGCGCCGATAACGCGGCAAGAGGAAAAGCAGCAGGGACTCGAGGCGATCGAGCAGCTGGCGGAACTCGGGCTGGCGATCGAGGAAGTCGAGGACCTCGGGCTCGTGGCCGCTCTTGTCGCGCAAGCCGGGCAGGAAGTAGGGATTGGGCAGAAAGCGGACGTCGAAGACCAGGTCGCTGCCGTGGGGAATGCCGTGCTTGAAGCCGAAGCTGACCAGGGAGACCAGCATCGCCGGTCCGTCGCCGTCGCCGTCGGCCAGCTCGCGGTAGATCTCGCGCCGCACCTCGTGCACCGACCAGTCGGTGGTGTCGAGGACCAGGTCGGCATGGCCCCGCAGCTCGGCGAGCAGCTGGCGCTCGTGGCGGATGTCCTCGACCAGGGGACGCTCGCCGCGGCCCAGGGGATGGCTGCGCCGGGTTTCGGAGTAGCGCCGCACCAGCGCTTCTTCGCTGGCCTCGAGGAAGAGCACCAGCAGGTCGTAGGAGCGCTCGCGGCGCAGGTCGGCGAGCAGCTTGGGCAAATGCTCGGCGAAGCCCGGCGCCCGCACGTCGCTGACCACCGCCACCCGCCGCAGCTCCCCCACCTGCGCCCGCGGGTCGGCGAGGAAGGTGCGCAGGAGTGGCAGGGGCAGGTTGTCGACGCAGAAGTAGCCGACGTCCTCCAGCGCCTTGGCGACGGTCGACCGGCCTGAGCCGGAGAGGCCGGTGATCAGCACCAGCCGCAGGCGCTCAGACGTGTCGTTTGCGCTCAAGCTCGGCCTCCAATTTGCGCACGAAGGCGCGCGCCGAGTCGTGCCCCTGCAGCTTGAGGACGTGATTGCGGGCCGCGATCTCGACCAGGTTGGCGACGTTGCGGCCGGTGGCGACCGGCATGCGGATGTAGGGCAGGCGGGTGTCGAGGATCGGGTAGACCGTCTCGTCCAGCCCCAGGCGTTCGTACTCCTTGCCCTCTTCCCAGCGCTCGAGCTCGATCACCAGGTCGATGCTCTTGCGCTCGCGCACCGCCGCCAGGCCGAAGAGATCCTTGGCGTTGATGATCCCCAGACCGCGCAGCTCCATCAGGTGGCGCCCCGGCTCTTCGCAGTAGCCGATCAGCTCGCCGCTGGGATAACGACGTATGGTCACCCGATCGTCGGCCACCAGGCTGTGACCGCGGGTGATCAGGTCGAGGGCGGCTTCGCTCTTGCCGACGCCGCTCTTGCCGATCAACAGCACCCCGAGGCCGTAGATTTCGACCAATACGGCGTGGACGTAGGCCACCGGCACCAGGTGATCCTCGAGGAAGAAGCTCAACAGGCGGATCACCCGCCACGACAGCTCGGGGGAGGAGAGCACCGGCAGGCCGTGCTCGCGGCAGCGGGCGAGGAAGGTCGGGAACGGCTCGATGCCCTTGGTGATCACGAACACCGGGATCGGCATGGCGGCGATGTGGGCGAAGCGGGCGGCGCGCTCCTCGCGACGCAGGGTCTTGAGGTAGGCGGTCTCGCTTTCGCCGATGATCTGCACCCGGCCCGGGCGGATGTAGTCGTAGTAGCCGGCGAAGGCCAGACCCGGCTTCTGCACCCGCGGGTGGGTGATGCGGTTGTCGAGGTGATCGCCGGCGGCCAGGACGCGCAGCTGCAGCTCCGCCAGCTCCTCCCCCAGGAGCTCGGCGACCTCGACGTAGGCCACCGCCGGCATCAAGCGCCTCCGACCGGCACTGCGCTCAACAGACGGTGGATCTCGTGCGGCTGCTGGAGGGCGAGGATGCGCTCGACGTGGTCGCCGGCCATCACCCAACGCGAAATCGCCGCCAGGCACTTGAGGTGGGCCGCCGGCTGGCGCTCGGGCGATACGACCAGGAAGAAGAGCCTCACCGGCTCGCCGTCGACGGCGCCGAAGTCGACGCCGCGCTCGGTGATGCCGACCGCCAGGGCGATGCGCGCCAGGCGCGACATCTTGCAGTGGGGGACGGCGACGCCGTGGCCGATGGCGGTCGAGCCCAGGCTCTCGCGCTGCTCGAGCTTGTCGTAGAGCGCCTCGGCGTCGTCGATCGGCCCGTGTTCGGCCATCAGCTCGGCCAGCGCGCGCAGCACGCTGTGGCGGTCGGTCGCCGCCAGCCGCGGCACGATCAGCTGGGGGTCGGTCAGCTCGTCGAGACGCATCGGCTCATGGCTCCGGGGTGATCAGCCCGTAGTTGTTGTCGCGCCGCCGGTAGAGGACGCTCACCCGGTCGGTGCGCGAATCGCGGAAGACGAAGAAGTCGTTCTTCGAGGCGCTGAGCTGGAGCGCCGCTTCCTCGATGGTCATCGGCTTGATCTGCAGGCGGGTGGTCTTGATCACCCGCGGTCCGCCGTCGCCGGGGGAGACGCTGTCGCGCGCCAGCACTTCGAGCGGCCAGTGCTGTTCCTCCTCCACCGCCCGCTGGGCGCGCCGGCGCACGTCCATGAACTTCTTGCGCGCGCGGCGGGCCTGCTTCTCGACCTTGTCCACCGCGGCGTTGATCGCGTCCTCCATGTGCTCGGCTTCCTCCGTCGCCTGCAGCACGCCGTGGCGGTGCGAGACGTGAATCTCGGCGATGCGCCGGTGCTTGTCGGCCTCGAGCAGGACGCGGATCTCGATCGGCTCCTCGATGAACTTGGCGACCTTCTGCAGCTTCTTCTCGGTGAAGCCACGCAGGTCGTCCCGCACGCGAAAATGCCGACCGGTGTATTCGATATTCATCCCTGATTCCTTGTGGTTGATGGTTGGCCCGCAGGACGGCCTCGGCGCGGCCTCGTCCCCGGGGATCGTTGTCTCCCTGCCTCCTCCGCAGACCTCGACGGCGCGCCGGCCAGGCCGCCGCTAGAAGACCTGTTTGCGTTCGGTCGAGGACGGAATGCGTAGCTCATCGCGATACTTGGCGACCGTGCGCCGGGCGATCTGGATGCCCTCGCGCTTCAGGATGCGCATCAGCTCGCTGTCCGACAGCGGCTTCTTGGGATCTTCCTCCTGCACCAGCTGCTGGATCTTGCGCTTGACGGTCAGGGAGGAGATGTCGCCGCCGTACTCGCGGTCGATGCCGCTGTGGAAGAAGAACTTCAGCGGGATCAGGCCGCGCGGGGTGTGGACGTACTTATTCGACACCACCCGGCTGACCGTCGACTCGTGCATGTTGATGTCCTCGGCCACGTCGCGCAGCACCATCGGCCGCAGGTGCTCGATGCCGTGATCGAGGAAGGCACGCTGCTGCTGGACGATCGACTGAGTCACCTTGTAGATCGTGCGCTGGCGCTGGTCGAGGCTCTTGATCAGCCACATCGCCGAACGCATCTTCTCCTTCAGAAACTGCTGCGCGTCGGCCTGCCGGCCCTCGCGCCGCATCTCCTTGAGCAGGCGGCGGTAGGCCCGGCTCACCCGCAGCCGGGGCAGGCCGTCGTCGTTGAGCTGCACCACGTACTGGTCGCCGACCTTGACCACGTAGACGTCGGGCTCGACGTATTGGGTGCGCTCGTTGTTGTAGGCGCGGCCGGGGCGGGTCTCCAGGCTGCGCACCAGCTCGACCGCCGGCCGCAGGTCCTCGAGGGCGACGCCGAAGGAACGGGCGATGGCCTCGAACTTGCGCCGCTTGAGCTCCGGCCACTTGTCGGCGATCAGGCGCCGGGCGAGGGAGTCTTCGGGCTCGCCGCGGGCGTCGAGCTGGCGCAGCAGGCACTCCTGCAGGTCGCGGCTGGCGACGCCGGGGGGATCGAAGCTGCGCACCAGCTCGAGGGCGGCTTCGACCTCGTGCCGCGGGTAGCCCGGCGGATCGGCTTCCGCCGCCTCGCCGCCGTCGCTCCCGCCGTCCTCCGCCGCCGCCTCGCCGCCCGCCTCCTCCGCGGCCTGGGCCGCAGGCTCCGGGAGGACGGCTGCGGCAGCCTGCTCCTGGGGCGCCGCGCCAGGAGCAGGCTCGGCGCGCCGGCCGAGACCGTTGCCGCCGGCGATCGGCTCGACGAAGCCGTCGGCGCCCATCGCCATGATCTCCTCGATCGTCGCCGCCAGGAATCCGTCGGCGTCGAGGTTGCCGATGATCAGCTCGGCGATCTCCCGCGTCAGCGGTGGCACGTTGCTCATCCGCAGCTGCCACATCAGGTGGTCGTAGAGGTCGGGCTCGCGGGTGAGGGTATTCTCCAGCGGCGGTCCCTGGCGCTCTTCGTAGGTCGACGCCTGGCGGCCGCCCTCCCAGCTCTCGGCGTAGTCGCTGAAGTAGGCCTCGAGATCGATGTCGTCCATCGCTTCGGCGGTCTCCGCCTCGGCTTCGCCGGCTTCCAGCTCCAGGGCTTCGCCGCCGTCGTCGAGGCCGTCGCCGTCGTCGGTGCTCAGTTCCCCCTCTTCCAGCACCGGGTTCTCCTCCAGCTCCTCGGTCAGCACCCCCTCGAGCTCCAGGCGGGTCATCTGCAGCAGCTTGATCGCCTGCTGCAGAGACGGCGTCATCACCAGCTTTTGAGCCAGCTTGAGCGACAGTTTTTGCTCGAGCGCCATCGCGTGTGATCCTCAAAGACTGAACTCGTCGCCGAGGTAGATCTTCCTCACCTGGGGATCTGACGACAGCTCGTGAGGGGAACCGGAACGCAGGATCTCGCCGTTGTTGATGATATACGCGCGGTCGGTTATCTTCAAGGTTTCCCGCACGTTATGGTCGGTGATCAGGACGCCGATGCCGAGCTTCTTGAGGTGGCGGACGATCTTCTGGATGTCGAGTACGGCGATCGGATCGATGCCGGCGAAGGGCTCGTCGAGGAGGATGAAGAGGGGGTCGATGGCCAGGGCGCGGGCGATCTCGACCCGCCGGCGCTCGCCGCCGGAGACGGCATAGCCCGGGCTCTTGCGCACGTTGGTCAAACCGAACTCCTCGAGCAGCATCTCGGTCCGCCTGGCCTGCTCCGCACGCGGCAGGTCCTGGGCTTCGAACACCGCCAGCAGATTGGCTTCGACGGTCATTTTACGAAAGATCGAGGCTTCCTGAGGCAGGTAGCTGAGACCGCGCTGGGCACGCAGGTACATCGGCAGGTTGGTGACGTCGACGTCGCCGAGGAGCACTTCGCCGCGGTCCGGCGCGGTGATGCCGACCACCATGTAGAAGGTGGTGGTCTTGCCCGCCCCGTTGGGGCCGAGGAGACCGACGATCTCCCCCCGCCTGACCTCGATGGCGACGTCGTCGACCACCGCCCGGCCGCGGTAGACCTTGCGCAGCCCGCGGGCGGCGAGGGTGGCGATCGGGCGCTCGCTCATCGCCGCCCTCCCGCCGCCGGCGGCAGCTCGGCCGGCGCGCCGGCGGCCGGCCGGTCGGGGCGCAGGCTGCGGACCTCCATCGCGCCGCTGGCGACGTCGTAGGTCAGGTACTTGCCGATCACCGAGTTGCCGTTGGCCTCGCGCAGGCTGACCCGCTCGCCGAAGACCTCGACCCGCTGCTCGGCCAGGGTGTAGACCGCGCGTTCGCCCTCGACCCGGCGGGCGGTCCGGGGATCGTCGAGCCGCGCCTTTCCCAGGCAGCGCAGGCGTTCGGCCTGGCCGGCCGCATCGAGCTCGACGTAGAGCTCGCGGCAGCTCAGGCGCCGTCCGCCCTGCTCCGCCGTCACCTCGCCGCTGTAGACCAGGGCCCGTTCCGCCCGCCGGTAGCTCATCCTCGCGGCGCGGACCTCGATCGGCTCGGCGGCGGCGCCGGCTCCGACCTCGGGTACCCAGACGGTCTTCACCGGGCCGCTGGCGGTGATCTGCTGGTCGCGCTCGTCGCCGCGCAGCTGATCGGCCAGGATCAGGCTCTGGCCGCGCCAGGCGCGGACGTTGCCGAGGAAGGTGAAGCCCGGCGGCTCGACGGTCCAGTTGGCGCGCTCGGCGTCGACCAGGATCGGCCCGTCGCCGCGGGCCAGGGGGGTGTGGGCGAGGACGTCGGTGGCGGCGTCGCGCAGCAGCGCGCGGACCCCGTCCTCGGCGCGGATCAGGCCGCGGTCGCGGCGGTAGACGAAACGCGGCGCCGACACCTCCGCCCGCGGGCTGAGCAACGCCACCTCCGGCCCGCCGACCTCGAGGGTGCCGGAGGCCCAGTCGATCGTCGCCTCGGCGCCGCCGGCGATGAACAGCTGGCGATCGAAGAGCTCGACCTGGCTCTCCAGCCGCACGCGGCCGATCTCCCCCGCGTCGTCGAAACGCACCTCGCCGCGGCCGGCGCAGGCGTGGCGCAGGAGGAAAGGCGGCTCGAGGTCGATCGTCTCCACCAGCTCCAGGGGGTCCCCGTAGGCCTCGATCAGGCGCATGCGACCGCGCTTCAGGTAGGCGACCAGGAAGCGGCCGTCGAGGGATTGGCGGAGGCCGCTGGCGGAGGCGAGGGCGAAGCTCGACCGCTCCCCCCCATCCCCTTCCAGCTCCAGGCGGGTGGGCTCGCCGGTCGCCGGATCGAGCTGCGCCCGCAGGGTGCTGCCGGCGAAGGTGGCGCGTAGCGCATCCGGGTCCTCCCCGGCCAGCATCATGGTGCCCCGCACGTCGACGTTGGCCCGCAGGGCCTTGAGCTGGCTCAGATCGCCGTCGAAGTAGATGGTCAGGTTCTCGGTCTCGAGCAGGTCCTCGCCGCGCGCCAGGCGGACCTCGCCGAGGACCCGCAGCAGACCGCGCGGGCGGTCGTAGTTGAGCCGCAGGCTGTCGAGGGTGAAGTCGATCGGCGACGCCGGCGTGCTGCGCAGGTGGACGCCGCCGGCCAGGGTGTAGCGCTCGGCTTCGAGATCGAGGCGCAGGGTCGAGGCGCGGCCCACCAGGTTGGGGGGATAGCGGAAGGCCACCGCTCCCGAGCTGATCAGCACCTGACCTTCGAGCAGGCGCAGGGCGCGGGCGTCGAGCTCGAGCTCGGCGCTGCGCAGCTTGACGTGGCCGCGCAGCTCGGCCTGATGGGAGCGCTGGTTGTAGTCGGCGTCGTCGCTAGTCACCCGCACGTCGGCGCCGTCCCGGCGGTGGAGGACGAGCTCGACGTCGTGCAGGTAGGCGGTGTCGGAGCGGTCCTGGCGGTTGCCCTTGGCGCGGATGGTGAAGATCGGCCCGGCGTCGCCGTACTGGGTGTACTCAAAGCCCTCGCCGCGGAAGAGCTCGTCCGGCGCCGTCGACTCGAGGCCTTGAGGCGGCGCCGGCGCCGCCGCCGCCGGCGCCGGGCTCCGGGCGGCGAAGCGGTGGGCGGCGAGCAGGACCGCCAGGCCGGCGACCATCGCCAGGCCGAGCACCAGCAGCAGGGCGCGCAGCAGGGCGTGGGGGGCGCGGGCTCTGATCTTCGCCATCGTGACCTCGGTCGCTCAGTCTTCGGGCGCCGGCGGCGCCTCCTGCGGCTCCGGCGGGCGGTAGGGCCGCCCGTCGAGGAGCCGCAGCACGACGCCTCCATGATACCGGTCCAGCTCGAGATGGCCGAGGACCTCGAACCCCCCCGCCAGGACCTCCTGGCGCCGGGCCCATCCCCAGCCCACCAACCGTAGTCTACCGCCGTCGGCGCCGCGGGCCTGTGCCGCCAGGTGGTCGCGGCCGAAAAGGCGCGGCGGCGCGGCGAGCTCGAGCGGCCCGCAGACCTTGACCAGCGGCCGCGGGTTGCCCTGGCCGTGGGGCTCGAGACGCTGCAGCTCGGCCACCAGCCGGCGGTCGATGCGCCCCGGGGCGAGCTCGATCTCGTACTCGTAGCGCCGCACCGCCAGGTGCTCGCGCCAGGCTTCGGCGGCCTCTTCCCACCCCGCCCGCAGGGTCTCCAATCGGCGGCGGGCGACGGTCATGCCGACGGCCTGGGCGTGGCCGCCGAAGCGTTCGAGCTGCGCCCGCCAGGGAGCGAGAAAGCGGTGCAGATGGATCCCGGCGACGCTGCGCCCGGAGCCGGTGGCGCTGTCGTCTTCGAGGCCGAGGAGGATCGCTGGCCGGTTGAGCTCCCGCGCCAGGCGACCGGCGGCGATGCCCACCACCCCGCGATGCCAACCGCGCCGCCAGGCGACCAGGATCGGCGGCGGAGAGGAGCGGGCGAGGAAGACCTCGCGCGCCTCCTCCACCACCCGCAGCTCACGCTGCTGGCGCTCGCGGTTCAGGGCGTCGAGCTGCGCCGCCAACTGCCGGGCGCGGTGGGGATCGCCGCACAGCAGGAGCTCGAGGGCGCTCCCGGCGTCGTCGAGCCGGCCGGGGGCGTTGAGCCGCGGGCCGAGGCGATAGCCGACGTCGTCGGTGGTGAAAGGCGGCTTGAGGCGGGCGACCTCGGCCAGCGCCCGCAGGCCGGGGGAGCGGGTGCGGCCGAGCTCGGCCAGGCCGATGGCGGCGATCACCCGGTTCTCCCCGGTCAGGGGTACGAGGTCGGCGATGGTGCCGAGGCAGGCGATGCGCAGCAGCTGGCGGACCGGCGGCCGGCGACCGCACGCCGCCGCCAGCGCCAGCGCCAGCTTGAAGGCCAGGCCGGCGCCGGAGAGCTCGGCGAAGGGGTAGGTGCAGGCTTCCTGCTGGGGATTGATCTGCACCACCGCCGGCGGCAGCTCGGGGCCCGGGAGGTGATGGTCGGTGATCACCACGTCGAGCCCCAGCTCGCCGGCGACCGCCGCAGCGCGAGCCGAGGTGGTGCCGCAGTCGACCGTCACCACCACCTTGCAGCCCAGGCGGTGGGCGCGCTCGGCGTGCGCCGGCTGGAAGCCGTAACCGTCGCGCAGGCGGTGCGGCAGGATGGTCACCACCTCGAGGCCGCAGGCGCGCATGACGGCGGCGAGGAGCGCCGTGCCGCTCACCCCGTCGACGTCGTAGTCGCCGACCACCGCCACCGACTCGCCGTCGCGGCGGGCGCGCAGCAGGCGCTCGACCGCCGCCGTCATGCCGGCGAGCTCGCCGGGATCGTGGAGCTGGTCGAGGCCGGGGCGCAGGAAAAGCTCGGCCGCCGCCCGATCGCGCACCCCGCGGCGGGCGAGGAGCGCCGCCAGCCACGGGGGATATCCCGCCCGCCGCAGCTCGGCGGCCGCTGCGGGAGTCGCTGCCGGCGCCCACACGACGGACTCGTTCAGCGCCTCACTTCTCCTCCACCGCCCCGAGTGCGCGGAAGCGGTCGTAGCGCTGCGCCACCAGCTCGTCGGGGCTCATGCCGGCGAGCTCGTCCAGGGCCTGCTCCAGCACCTCCCCCACCGCCTTGCAGGCGGCGGCCGGATCGGTGTGCGCGCCGCCCGACGGCTCGGGGACGATGCCGTCGATCACCCCCAGGCGCAGCAGGTCGGGGGCGGTGAGCCGCAGGGCGGCGGCGGCCTCGGCCTTCTTCTCCTGGTCCTTCCACAGGATGGCGGCGCAGCCCTCGGGCGAGATCACCGAGTAGATGCTGTAGCGCAGCATGTAGACCCGATTGCCGACCCCCAGGGCGAGGGCGCCGCCGCTGCCCCCCTCGCCGGTGACCACCACCACCACCGGTACCGTCAGGGAGGCCATCTCGATCAGGTTGCGGGCGATGGCTTCGGCCTGGCCCCGTTCCTCGGCGCCGATGCCGGGGTAGGCTCCCGGGGTGTCGATCAGGCTCACGATCGGGCGCCGGAAGCGCTCCGCCAGGCGCATGATGCGCAGCGCCTTGCGGTAGCCCTCGGGGCGCGGTTGGCCGAAGTTGCAGCGGATGCGCTCGCGCGTGCCGCGCCCCTTCTGGTGGCCGACCACCGCCACGCTGCGGCCGCGGAAGGTGGCGAAGCCGGTGACGATCGCCGGGTCGTCGGCGAAGCCGCGGTCGCCGTGCAGCTCCACCCAGTCGCTCATCAGATGCTCGACGTAGTCGAGACTGTAGGGGCGGTCGAAGTGGCGCGCCACCAGGGTGGTCTGCCACGGGCTGAGCTTGGCGAAGACGTCGGCGGTGGCTTTTTCCAGGCTCTTGCGCAGGCGCGCCAGCTCGGCTTCGTGACCGCTGCCCTCGGGGTAACCCTCGAGCTCCTCGATGCGTCGCCGCAGCTCGGTCAGCGGGGTCTCGAAGTCCTGCGTGTTGGCGGTGCCGGCGCTCATCGCGAGGGACCGTAGCAAAGGCCGTATGAGTCGTCAATTCGGCGCGCCGAATCCCCCGTGCCGGCGCGTCTTCGACCGCCGCCACGCCGGCCGGATCCTCGGGCCTGCCGTGCTCAGAGCAGGTCGTAGGGGTCGACGTCGACGATCAGCTCGGGGATCGGCTTCTCCCCCAACGCGGCGCGCAGCAGCCGGCGCAGGCGCTTGCCGCTGGCGGCGCGCAGCAGCAGCTGGTAGCGCCAGCGGCCGCGCAGGCGCGCCAGGGGAGCGGCGGCGGGGCCGGCGAAACGCACGCCGCGGGCCAGGGGATGGCGCAGCAGCCGGCCGGCGAGCCGGTCGCAGAGGCTGCGGGCGCGGCGCTCGTCCTTGTGCTGCACCAGGAGCTGGACGAGGCGGGTGTAGGGCGGATAGTGGAAGGTGCGGCGGAAGCGCAGCTCCTCGCCGGCGAAGACCCGGTCGTCATAGGTCAGGGCGGCGCGGATGGCGTAGTGATCGGGGTGGTAGGTCTGGATCACCACCCGGCCGGGCTGCCGGCCGCGGCCGGCGCGGCCGGCGAGCTGCACCAGGAGAGCGTAGGTGCGCTCGACGGCGCGAAAGTCGGGGAAGCCGAGGTAGGTGTCGGCAGCCAGCACGGCGGCCAGGGAGACGCGCGGGAAGTGGTGCCCTTTGGCCACCATCTGGGTGCCGATCAGCACCTGGCTCCTGCCGCTGGCGAAGCGCTCGAGGACCGCGGCCACGCCCCCCGGCCGGCGGACGGCGTCGGCGTCGAGGACGTCGACCGCCACCTCGGGGTAGAGCTCCTTGAAGCGCTCCTCCACCCGCTCGGTACCGGCGCCGATCGGCTCCAGCGCTTCCTCGTCGCAGCTCGGGCAGCGCGCCGGCACCGCTCGGGCGTGCTCGCAGTAATGGCATTCGAGACGGGTGAAGCGGCGGTGCAGGGTCAGGGGCAGGCCGCAGTCCGGACAGCGGAAGTCCTCGCCGCAGGCGCGGCACAGGAGGATCGGAGCGTAGCCCCGCCGGTTGCGCAACAGGATGACCTGATCGCCGTCCTCGAGGCTGCGCTCGAGCTCGCGGCGCAGGGGGGCGGAGAAGACCACCTCCCCGGGCCGCCGGCCGCCGCCCTCGCGCCGCAGGTCGACCAGGATGCCGGCGGGCAGCTCGCCGCTCCCCACCCGTTCGGTGAGCAGGAGCGGCGCCAGCTTGCCGAGCTCGACGTTGCGCCGGCTCTCCAGGCTGGGGGTGGCGGAGACCAGGAGCGCCACCGCACCGTGGCGGCGGGCCCGCACCAGGGCCACGTCGCGGCCGTTGTAGCGCGGCGTCTGGTCCTGTTTGTAGGCCGCCTCGTGCTCCTCGTCGACGACGATCACCCCGAGGTCGCGAAGCGGCGCGAAGACCGCCGAGCGCGGCCCCAGGACCACCGTCGCCGCGCCGCTCCGGACCCGTTCCCACTCCTGATGCCGCTCGCTCGACGAGAGGTTCGAGTGGACGATCGCCAGGCGCCGGCCGAAGCGCGCCCGCACGCTCTCCGCCAGGGCCGGCACCAGGGCGATCTCCGGCACCAGCATCAGGGCGCTGCGGCCCTGGTCGAGGGCGGCGGCGACCAGGCGCAGGTAGACCTCGGTCTTGCCGCTGCCGGTCATGCCGGTCAGCAGGAAGGGGGCGAAGCGGCGGCCGTCGAGGGCGGCGCGGAGGGCCGTTACCGCCGCCTCCTGATCGGGCCGCAGGACGAGGGGGGGCGGCGGCGAGCTCGACAGGCGGTGGCGGCCGAGGGAGAGCCGCTCGGGCTGCGAGAACTGGCGCAGCACCCGGCGTTCGATCAGCCGTCGCACCACCCCCTTGCCGCAGCCCACCGCAGCGCACGCCTCGCCGGCGGTCGCCGGCCGTTCGACCGCCGCCAGATACTCCACCACCGCCCGTCCCGCCGGCGCCCGTCCGCAAGCGGCGAGCAACTCTTCCAGCGGCCGCGGCATCAGCTCGACCGCCTTGACGTAGCGCCTGCCGGCGCGCGCCCCGGGCTGCTCCAGCCTCGCCTTGCCCTGCTCGCGCCAGCGCTCGACCAGGGCGCCGACGTCGACCTGCGGCAGCGCCGCCTGCAGCTCCGCCAGACGCTGGCGCGGCCGCGCCAGGAGCGCCTCCTTGAGCGCCGCTTCCGCCGCCGAGCGCGGCGCGGCGAGGGCGCCGCCGTCGGTGAGGGAGACGCGCAGATCCCCCCACGGCGGCAGGTCGGCGGGCACCATCACCCGGGTCACCTCGCCGATCGGTGCCAGGTAGTAGTCGGCGATGAATCGCGCCAGCTCCAGCAGCTCGGTGCTCAGCACCGGCTCGCGGTCGAGCACCTCGAGCAGGGGCTTGATCCGGAGTCCCGGCGGCGCCTGCTCGGCGACCCCCGTCACCACCCCGACGTAGCGTCGTTTGCCGACCGTCACCCGCACCCGGCAACCGGGAGCGACGGCGGTCGCCGGCGGCACGGCGTAGAGCAGGGGGCCGGGGAGAGGTACCGGCACCGCCACCTCGACGTAGGGCGCCGCGGCCATCGCTTCAGCCGCCGCCGGCGGTGCGCGACGGCACCTCCGCGGCGCCGCCGGACGGCGCTCCAGCCGCCTTGAGGCAAGCCTCCGAGCAATAGCTGCTGTCGCCTCGCCGGCGGCCGCGGGCGGCGACGAAGTGGACGCCGCAGGTGGCGCAGGGGACGAGGGCGGCGGTCACCGGCGGCCGGGCACGCCGCGGTCCCGCCGGCGGCGGGCGCCAGCGGGCGGCGGCGCGCCGCGCCAGGTGGGCGAGGAAGAGGAGGAGGAGCAGCAGCAGCAACCAGCGGGTCATGATGCCCCGTCCGCCGGCGGGGCGGCCTGCCGGCGGCGGGCGATCTCCTCCGCCAGCCGCGCCACGTCGGCGTTGTCCGGCTGGCGCGCCTGAAGCTCGTCGACCACCCGCTGCGCCGCCGCCCAGTCGCCGCGGTCGAAGCCGAGGACGTAGGCCTCGTTGAACGCCGCCTGCCAGTAGGAGGGATCGGTCTCGTAGGCGCGACGGAAGAGCTCCAGGGCGCGGTCGAGCTGGCCGGCGCCGCGGTAGCTGACGCCGAGATCGGTCATCGTCACGACGTCGTTCGGCTCCAGAGCCAGCAGGCGCTCGAAGAGCTCGATGGCGCGCGACCAGTTGCTGATCTGGAACTGGAGACCGGCCAGCCGGCGCAGGGCCTCGCGGTCGTTGGGGTCTTCCTCCAGCCGCTGGCGCAGGGCGCGCACCTCGGCCATCGCC
>RFGL01000297.1 GCA_003697015.1 Acidobacteriota bacterium
ACCGCCGGCGAGCCCGCGCCGCCGGCGGCGCAGGCGCCGGCCAAGCCGCGCCGCGTCCAGGTCGTGCCGCCGCGGGTCATCGAGCGGGCGCATCCGATCTTTCCGCCCCAGGCGCGGCGCCTGAACAAGGCGGTGACGGTGACCGTCAAAGTGCTGGTCGGTACCGACGGCCGGGTACGGGAGGCCGAATTGGTGTCCAAGCCCGTCGGCTTCGGCGTCGATGAGGCGGCCCTGCGCGCCGCCCGCCAGGCCCGTTACGAGCCCGCCACCGCCGACGGCAAGCCCATCGCCCAGTGGACCACCATCGTCATGCGTTTTGAGCCCTGACGCGGGCTCCTGAACCGAGCAGACCCTTCGCTGCCAGCAGCTCAGCATTCAACACCGCGCCGCCGGCGGCGCCGCGCAGGGTGTTGTGGACCAGGACCATCAGCCGCAGATCGAGCAGCGGGCAGGGGCGCAGGCGGCCGGCGGTGACGGTCATCCCCGCCCCGGCGCCGGCGTGGAGCCGCGGCTGCGGGCCGCCGTCGCCGTCCAGCACCTCGAGCAGCCGCTGCGGCGCGCTCGGCAGAGCGAGGCCGGCGAGTGGGCTGCGGTAGCGGCGGAGGGCCTCGGCCGCCGCATCGGGGGACGGCGGCGGCCGGCGCAGCTTGACGGAGACGGCCAGCAGGTGGCCGTCGACCACCGGCACCCGGGTGGCCTGGGCGCTGACCGTCAGGCCGGCGGGGAGGATGCGATCGCTCCCCAGGCGACCGAGGATCTTGCGCGGCTCGGCCTCCAGCTTCTCCTCCTCCCCCGGGATGAACGGCACCACGTTGCCGAGGACGTCGAGCGAGGAGACGCCCGGGTAGCCGGCGCCGGACACCGCCTGCAGGGTCGTGACGTGGACCGCCTCGACGCCGAAGGCGTCGTCGAGCGGCTTCAAGGCGCAGACCAGGCCGGTGGTCGAACAGTTGGGGTTGGTGACGATGAAGCCGCGGCCGCGCGGATCGTAGCGCTGCCCGCGCACCAGCTCGGCGTGGTCGGGGTTGACCTCCGGCACCAGGAGCGGCACGTCCGCCGCCATGCGGAAGGCGCTGGCGTTCGACACCACCGCCACCCCGGCGGCGGCCAGGGCGGGCTCGACTTGCCGCGCCACCCCCGACCCGAGAGCGGAGAAGGCGACGTCGCAGTCGAGATCCGGGGCCACCTCCACCACTTCGAGCTCGGCCACGGCCTCGGGGATCGGGGCGCCGTCGAGCCAGTGAACCGCCTGGCGGTAGGGCTTGCCCGCCGAGCGGGGGGAGGCGGCGAGGACCGTCACCTCGAAGAACGGGTGCCGGTCGAGCAGGGTGACGAGTTTTTGGCCGACGCTCCCGGTCGCTCCGAGAACGGCGGCCCGGAGGCGCTTCTCCACCATCCGCCGATCCTATCCCGTCGCCGAACCTGCGCGCACTTCGTGTCCCCGGCTCAGGTCGCCTCGCCGTGCCCGACCTGGCCGGCGGCGATCATGGTGTCGCGGATCTGGGTGGTGAGATCGCCGACGGTGCCGGGGCTGTGGGGCAGCAGGATGGTGTTGGTACGCGACGCCGAGCCGAGCTCCTTCAGCATGTCGAAGTACTGGGTCATCAGCACCACGTTCATCACGTCCTGAGGCGAGGCGCCGGGCACCGAGCGCTGGAACTCGTCCACCGACTCGCGCAGACCGTCGATGATCGCCCGCCGCTGGTCGGCGATGCCCTTGCCCGACAGGGCCTTGGACTCGGCCTCGGCCTGCGCCGCCTTGACCTTGAGGATGCGGTCGGCCTCGCCCTTCTCCGTCGCCGCCACCCGCATGCGCTGGGCGGCGTTGATCTCGTTCATCGCTTCCTTGACCTTGGGATCCGGATCGATGTCGGTGACCAGCGCCTTCAAGATGCCGTAGCCGAAGTCGTCCATCACCTCCCGCAGCTCGGTCTTCACCGCGTCGGCGATCTCGTCCTTCTTTTCGAAGACGTCGTCGAGCTTGATCCGCGGTACGCGAGCGCGAACCACGTCGAAGACGAAGGACGTGATCTGGCGTTCGGGATTGTCGAGTTTGTAGTACGCCTCGTAGATCTTGTCCGGCAACACGTAGAACTGCACCGACACCATGACGTGGACGAAGACGTTGTCCAGGGTCTTGGTCTCGACCTTGACGTCGAGCTGCTTGACCCGCAGATTGACGTAGCCGGCGACGCGTTCGAGGACCGGCAGCTTGAGGTGGGCGCCGGGGCCGGCGACGCGGGCGAACTTGCCCAGCCGCTGCAGCACCGCTGCACTTTGCTGCTCGACGGTGAAGAAAAAGGGGAACTTCATCGGCTTGCTCCTATGGACGGGTAAATCGGATCGCCTACCGCCTGCATCGTACGACGGCCGGCGCCGCCCTATTCACCGCCGAGGCGATTCTCCTCCCCGCCCCGCGCCCCCGAGCGAACCCGGTCCTTGCCGCGCAACCTGCTGGCGCCTAAGAGCTTGCGAAGACCCTGGAGCTTGCGAAGACCCTGGCACCTTCGCGGCACCCCGCGCGGCCGACCCCGCCCGCAGTGCCCGCGCAACCTGCTGGCGCCTAAGAGCTTGCGAAGTGCCTGGCACCTTCACGGTCCGGCCGGGCGCCCTCAGTCGCCGCCCGAGATCTCGCCTGCCCGCCGCTCGCCGTGATATACAACCGCCCAGCCACAGGCGCATGCCGCAGGGATCGCGGCGGCCGGTTCGATCAACGTCGTACCCCGGCGGCGGCCGGGACGGGGGAAGGCCATGGAGACGCTCGAGAAGATCATCAGGACGATGGAGTACTACGTCTGGAGCTGGGGCATCCCGGTAGGGGACGAGATGATCCCGCTCCTGGTCATCGCCCTCCTCGGCACCGGCATCTTCCTCGCCCTGCGCCTGAACTTCATCCAGATCCGCAAGCTCGGCCACGGCTTCGCCGTCACCTCGGGCAAGTACGACGACCCCAACGAGCCCGGGGACGTGCCCCACTTCCAGGCCCTGACCACCGCCCTGTCGGCGACCGTCGGCATCGGCAACATCGCCGGCGTGGCGATCGCCATCCACTGGGGCGGACCCGGGGCGCTGTTCTGGATGTGGGTCTCCGCCTTCCTCGGAATGGGCCTCAAGTACTCCGAGGTCACCCTGGCCCAGAAGTACCGCAAAGTCGAATTCGAAGACAGAGATCCCGCCGCCTGGGAGGGCTCGGTCTCCGGCGGCCCGATGTACTACATCGAGCAAGGGCTGGGCAAGAAGTGGAAGCCGCTGGCGATCTTCTTCGCCAGCGCCCTGATCGTCACCTCCTTTCTCACCGGCAACGGCATCCAGGCCAATACCGTCGCCGACGCGGTAAGCACCGAGTTCGGGGTGGCGCCGTGGATCAGCGGTCTGGTGACCGCGACCCTGGTGGCGGCGGTCATCCTCGGCGGCATCACCCGCATCGGCAAGGTGACCAGCGTCCTGGCGCCGATGATGGCGGCGATCTACATCCTCGGCGCCTTGATCATCCTGTTGATCCACTACGACCACATCCTGCCGACCTTCGGCCTCATCTTCCGCGAGGCCTTCAACCCCACCGCCGGCGTCGCCGGAGTGGGGACCGGCGCCTTCCTGGTGACCATGATGTGGGGCATTCGCCGCGGCCTCTTCTCCAACGAAGCCGGCCAGGGTTCGGCGCCGATCGCCCACGCCGCGGCCAAGACCGACGAGCCGGTGTCGGAAGGGGTGGTGGCCCTGCTCGAGCCCTTCATCGACACCATCGTCATCTGCTCGATGACCGGCCTGGTGATCCTCTCCACCGGGGTCTGGGACGACCGCTTCGACACCGCCTTCGAGCTCAGCAGCGGCGACGTCTCCTACGTCCAGGTCGACGACCATCGCGGCCGCGGGGTGACGCCGCCCGAGCAGCTGCGCATCGACGGCGGGCGCCCCACCGGCGACGGCCCGCGATTCGCCTGGCACGACGTGCCGGTGGAGACGTTCTACGTCGACGCCGAGCGCCGGCAGCTCTTCAACGGCGTCATCGAGCCGGCGCGCCAGCGCGCGGTGGCCGACGACGGCACGGTCTACGCCACCCTCTACGGCGAGGCGGTGGAGACCGGTGCTCCCCTCACCCAGAACGCCTTCCGCCAGGGGCTCGCCCCCCTCGGCGACTGGGGCCACTACATCGTCATCTTGTCGGTGATGCTGTTCGCCGTATCGACCGCCATCTCCTGGAGCTACTACGGCGACCGCTGCGCCAACTACATCTTCGGCAAGAAAGCGATCCTGCCCTACAAGCTGGTCTTCGTCGTCATGCACTTCATCGGCGCCATCATCGGCCTCGACTTCATCTGGACCCTCGGCGACGTCGCCCTCGGCATCGTCACCTTCCCCAACCTCTTCGCGGTGGTGATGCTCTCCGGCGTCGTCGTCCAGATGACCCGCAGCTACTTCGAGCGCAAACCCTGGCTGGAGAACTACGAGGCCCACCAGCGCTACCTGGCCGAGAAGCGCAAGCACCGGGGCGAGCACCGCTAGCCTGCATCATTCACCGGCCTCCCGCTGCAAGGCCCGAATCTGCGGCGTTCCAACACCCCGGCGCACCCCGGCCCGCCGGCGGCGCGCCGGGGCTTCGTGCCTTGCGTCCTCAGGCCCCTGCGACCGCTCGCGCCGCAAGCCGCAACTCCTGCGGGCTGATCGATCGTCGCGGAGCTCGGTCGTTCGAACGCTGTCTCTGCGGCTCCGCCGCGGAGCCGCGGACCTGCTGCTAGGATACGAGGCTGCACGGCCAACAATCTTCTTTGCGCGGAGGGCGGCGGATGAAGATCTCGACCATTCTCGACCACATCGACAGTGGCTTCATTGCCTTGCCCGAATTTCAGCGCGGCTACGTCTGGAACCGGGATCAGGTCCGGGCGTTCATGGATTCGCTCTACCGCCGCCACCCGGTGGGCAGCCTGCTGGTATGGGCCACCCGGTCCGACGAGGCGACCCACCGCGGCGACGGCCGGCTGGCGCCTGAGGTGGTCAAGCTCTTGCTCGACGGCCAGCAGCGGATGACGTCGCTCTACGGCATCGTCCGCGGCAAGCCGCCGCGATTCTTCGATGGCAACGAGAAGACGTTCACCGGCCTGCGCTTCCACCTCGAAAGAGAGGAGTTCGCCTTCTACTCCCCGGTCTACATGAAAGACGACCCCCTGTGGATCGACGTCTCCGCCGTGATGCGCGAGGGCAACGACGGCATCGGCGGCCATCTGACGAGGCTTTCGTCCCGAGCGGAGCATGCACCGAAGATCGGGGTCTATCTCGGCCGACTGAGCCAGATCCTCGGCATCCGCGACGTCTCCCTCCACGTCGAAGAAGTGACCGGCGAGGACAAGACCATCGAGGTGGTGGTCGACATCTTCGAGCTCGCCGACCCCGACACCGGCGACCCCATCGCCATCTTCGACCTCGCCTGGGAAAAAGGCTTGCAGGAAGGGCTGAGCGATCCCGTCGCCCTCCTTCTCGACGAGCCCCCCGCCACCCTCGCCCTCGCCAACGCTCACGGATTCCGCTACTTCACCGGCATCGACGCCTTCAAACGCTACGTCGAGACCGAGATCCTCGCCATCCGCGAGCCCGTAGCCGCCGCTGCGTCCGGTTAAAGGGCTGATGCTACGCAGACGCCGTTGCCCTCACCGGTCCGCCGGCTTCGGCCACTCCTCGCTCGGTGCTGCGTCAACATCGCACGTCGCCGGGAAGTCCACCAGCTCGACAAGGCGCGGGGAAGCCTCAGAAAGGACTCTTTCGGCCCGCCAGCCGAAAGCCTCCCGCACCAGACATGCAAGCTCCCTTGCCGCCTCAAGATTCTCCGGCGGCAGATCATCGATCGCCGACGAAACGCAGGGGCCGCCGACCTCGGCATAGACAACGACGACGTTGCGCTTCTCCCCTCGACAATCCTCGAGTCCCGAAGCGAGCCTCCGCGCGACCTCCAGCCACTTCGCCACTTCGTCCTCAGCCAGAAAGGCGCACCGAAACGAATCCTTACCGTCGAAATCGAACCACCTCATTACCCCGCCCTCATACAAAACAAACGTCGCACGCGTCCGTATTGAGAACCGCTTGCGCTTCCCCGCCTGGCGGATGAACTGCGTCGCGTGCAGCTGGGGCGTCGACGTGACGGCACGGCAATCCTCAGGAAACCGGCTGAGCGAGGTGCAACTGGACAGCGCGAAACCACCGATCGCCGCCAGGACGAAGGCAGTGCCCACCCGCCAGCATGCGCCTCCGCGCGCTGGCCGACCGGCGAGACGTCGACGGCCTCCTACAATTCTCATCGCAGGTGCTCCAAAGTAAAGTTTTGCTTCACGACTCACCGCCTTCACCTCGAACCTCGCTATGCGCCCCACACGTTGAGGGAAAGCCGAACCGTACCATCAGGAGAGGTACCGTCTCCCGGATGGCCCGTTCCGCTTTCTTGCCAAAGGCCTCGTGGACCCGGCAAAAGAACGCCTTTGCTGCCGCCAGCGCTTCCGGAGACATCTCCTCGACAAAAGCGAGCCGATAACGAGAATCAGACCCTCGGTGGTCGTTCACGATCACTAGCTCCCGATAGTCGCCATGCCGGTCCTCGAGATTCGTAAAAAGCTCCTCCGCCGCAGCAACCCAGGCTTCCCTTTCCCCCTCCGCTATCCGGAAGCACTTGAACACGTCCGTGCTGCGGCCAAAATCAAAATACAGCGACACTCCGCCTTCGTAAATGCCCACTGCAGCATGCGTTCTCACGCGATTTTGCAGAAAAATTCGGAGGTCACTGTTCATCATCACGCTCATCTGCGTAGGCGTCGAGGTGACCCGACGGCATTCCCGGCTCATTGGCACGTACGTCATACATCCCGCTGCTGACAGATAAATGCCAGCAGCAACCATAGCAATCCCCAACCCGTCACAGGTTTGTGATGCTTGAGCGTTCCCAGGATAAATGCGGGATAAGCGTACTGCCAGTCCGACGATCAACAAGAGCAGTGCGACGATCAACAAGAGAACTGTCGCGC
>RFGL01000298.1 GCA_003697015.1 Acidobacteriota bacterium
AACCGCCGGCGATCTTGAAGAAGGCGGCGCGGGGGAAACGCCTGAGCAGGGGCAGGCCGATCACCTGCTCGTAGAAGCGCTGCATGGCGTCGAGGTCGGCGACGCGGAGGGCGATCTCACCCAGGGCCTTGATGCGGGAGGGCGGCGGTCCCATCCGCCGCAGAGTATCACGCCCGCGCCGGCCCGCCGGCGCCCCGGCTCAGTTCCCCAGGCGCTCGGTGAGGACGCCGGCGAGGAGGCGGTTGAAGCGCACCCGGTCGACCGGCTCGGAGCCCTCGGCGAGGAGGGCGTAGCCCATCAGCAGCTCGGCGTAGTCGCCGAGGAGCGGGTCCTCGGGGTCGGCGGCGAAGCGCTCTTCGAGGCGGCGGAAGACGTCGTGCTCGGGGTTGAGCTCGAGGATGCGGCGCTGCTTCGGCCCTCCCCCCTGGCCCTTGTGCAGCAACTTCTCGAGCTGCGGGCTGTAGTCGTGGTCCGCCCCCACCAGGCAGGCGGGGGAGGTGGTGAGGCGGGCGGAGAGCCGCACCTGCTTGACGTGCGCCTCGAGCCGCTTCTCGAAGACCTCGAGCAGATCCTTGACCTGCTCCTCCTTCTCCTTCAGCGACGCCTCGATCTTCTCCTTCTCCTCCTTGCCGCCGGGCTTGACCGTGGTCTTCTCCACCGACTTCAGGCGCTTCCCGCGATGCTCCATCAGGTGCTGGACGACCAGCTCGTCGACCGGGTCGACGAGGTAGAGCACTTCGTAGCCGCGGTCGCGGAAGGCCTCGAGGTGCGGGGAGCTCTCCACCACCTCCCGCGACTCGCCGGTCAGGTAGTAGATCTCCTCCTGATCGCTCTTCATGCGGGCGGCGTAGCCGTCCAAGGTGGTGAGCTTCTCCGGATCGTGGGAGGAGGGGAAGAGGACGAGCTCGAGCAAGGCGTCTTTGTTGTCGAAATCGGACGCCAGCCCCTCCTTGAGCGCCTTGCCGAAGTGCCGCCAGAAGGCGAGGTACTTGTCCTCGTCCTGCTCCTTGACCAGGCGCAGGCGCTCCAGCACCTTGCGGGTCAGCCAGCGGCGGATCTGCAGGATGTGGCGGTCTTCCTGCAGGCGCTGGCGCGAGATGTTGAGCGGCAGGTCGTCGGATTCGACCACCCCCTTGACGAAGCGCAGGTAGCGCGGCAGGAGCTCGGCGCAGCGGTCCATGATCATCACCCGCCGGACGTAGAGCTGCAGGCCGTAGTCGTAGGCGTAGTAGTAGAGGTCGAAGGGCGCTTCCTTGGGGATGAAGAGCAGCGCCTGGTATTCGATCCGCCCCTCGGCCTTGAGGCGCAGGCGCTCGAGGGGCTCGTTCCAATCGTGGCTTACGTGCTTGTAGAACTCGGCGTAGTCCTCCTCCGTCACCTCGTCTTCGGGCCGCGTCCACACCGGCCGCTGGGAATTGAGCACCACGTCTTCGGTCACCGTCCGGGTCTTGCCCTCGATCGGCTTGCCGCCGGCGTCCTGCTCGGGCTCTTCGCGGCGGTCTTTCCAGAGGATCGGATAGATCACGAAGTCCGAGTAGCGCTTGACGATGCGCGAGACGACGTAGCGATCGGTGTAGTCCTCGATGCCGGCGCCGGCGTCGGCGCTCTTGAGATGGAGGGTGATGGTGGTGCCGCGGCCGTCGCGCTCGGCGGGCTCGAGTTCGTAGGTGCCGTCGCCGGTGGAGCGCCAGCGGGTGGCCTCCTCCTCCCCCGCCCGCCGGGTGAGGATCTCGACCTCGTCGCTGACCATGAAGGCGGAGTAGAAGCCGACCCCGAACTGGCCGATGAGCTCGGCGACCCCCTCCGGCGTGCCCTCGCGCTGGAGGCGCTCCATCAGCTCGCGGCTGCCGGAACGGGCGATGGTGCCGACGTTGTCGATCACCTCCTGCCGGCTCATGCCGATGCCGTTGTCGCGGACGGTCAGGGTGCGCGCCTCGGGGTCGGCCTCGAGACGGATCTGGAGCTCGTCGTCGCCCAGCAGCTCGGGCCGCGTCAGGGCCTCGAAACGCAGCCGGTCGCAGGCGTCGGAGGCGTTCGAGATCAGCTCGCGGAGGAAGATCTCCTTCTCGGTGTAGAGGGAGTTGATCATCAGGTCGAGGAGCTTCTTGGTCTCGGCCTTGAAGGCGTGGCTCTCGCGGCTGGCGGTGGTCATCTCGGCTCTCCGGAAGCGCCGCCGCAGCGGGCGGCGAGGGGTCGATCGGCGGTGGATCGGAGCGGGCGCTCCGCCGCGGATTCTACCAGCCGCCGGCCCGGCGCGCCCGCCACTTGGCCGCCATGCGCAGGATCGAGGGCTCGCGGGTGACGGTTTCGAGGGCGTCGATCGGCACCCAGGCGAGATCGTGGGACTCGGCGCTGACGGTGACCTCGAGGGGGCCGGCGGCGCGCAGGGCGTAGCGCACGTCGTAGTGGAGGTGGGCGGCCTCGCCGGGACGGGCGGGGATGGGGTGGACGTCGAGGTCGAAGATGCCGCGGCTGAGCGGCTCGAGCCGGCGCAGGCCGGATTCTTCCTCCGCCTCGCGCAGGGCGACGCGCAGGAGGTCGCCGTCGCCGTCGGCGTGGCCGCCGAGCTGGATCCAGCGGCCGAGCTTGCGGTGGTGGGTGAGGAGCACGCGCGCGCCGTCGCCGTCGACCAGCCAGGCGGAGGCGGTGAGGTGGCCGACCTCGAGGCCGCGGTCGAAGCAGCGGCGGTGGCGGCGGACGAAGGCCTCGACGCCGGCCACCACGGCCTCCTCTTCGGGGTGGCGGCAGCGGTAGTCCGCCAGGGCGGCGAGCAGCGGGCGGCGGTGCATCGTCCGATCCTCTCACGGCCTCAGGGCCCGGGACGGCGGATGCGCAGGGGGCCGCCGGCGGGGATGGTGAGCTCGACGGCGCCGCCGCGGTCGGTGCGCAGGACGCGGATGCCGGCGCCCTCGAGACGGGCGAGCACCGGCGCTGCGGGGTGGCCGTAGGGGTTGTGACGGCCGGCGGAGATCAGCGCCAGGCGCGGAGCGACGGCGCGCAGGAAGGCGGCGGTCGACGAGGTCTTGCTGCCGTGGTGGGCGACCTTCAGCACGTCGGCGGCGAGAGCCTCCCGCGAGGCCCGCAGCAGGCGCCGCTCGCCCGCCGCCTCGAGGTCGCCGGTGAGCAGGACGCGCCGGCCGTGGACGCTGGCGGCGAGCACCAGGGAGCGGTCGTTGTCGCCGCCGTGCCGGCGCCGCGAGGCGGCCGGCGGCGGATGCAGGACCGCCAGCCGCCAGCGGCCGAGGCGCCGCTCGTCCCCCGCCCACAGGGGCCGCCAGCGCGGCCCCGGAGCGCTGATCAGCTCCACCGCGCAGGGCGGCGTCCAACCGGGGGACGACCACACCTCCGCCACCGGCAACTGACGCACCAGGTCGACCAGGCCGCGGCAGTGGTCGCGGTCGGGATGGGTCATCACCAGGGCGTCGAGACGGCGGACGCCGCGCGCCGCCAGCGCCGGCACCAGCACCCGCGAACCGAGGTCGCCCTGCGGCCAGCCGCCGCCGTCGACCAGGATCGCCCGCCGGCCGTCGCGCAGGAGCAGCGCCTCCCCCTGGCCGACGTCGAGCATCACCAGCTGAGGCGCGGCCGGCTGCGGCGCGGCCGGCTGAGGCGCGGCCGGCTGAGGCGCGGCCGGCTGCGGCGCGGCCGGCTGAGGCGCATGCACCTGGGCGGCGAGCAGCAGGACGAGGCCGAGGC
>RFGL01000299.1 GCA_003697015.1 Acidobacteriota bacterium
CCCGCCACGCCTCGGGCCAGAGCGCCGCCGCCCAGCCGCTCTACGAGGAGGCCCTGGCGCGCTTCGCCGAGCTCGGCGACGAGCTGCAGGCGGCGGTCACCCGCTCGAGCGCCCTCTTCAATCTCGCCTACCTCGGCGACTACGACGTCGCCTACGCCTGGGCGCGGTCGGCGCGGCAGACCTTCGAGCGGCTCGACGATCGGCCGCGGCTGGCGATCCTCGAGCACAACCTGGCCAACGTCCTCGGGCGCCAGGATCGCTGGGAGGAGGCGCTGGAGAGCTACCGTCGCGCCGAGCGCGCCTTCCGCCGCCTCGGGCGGCCGCACGACGTCGCCATCTGCCAGCGCAACATGGCGGTGTGCCACATCACCCTGCACGACTTCGCCGCCGCCCTCGCGGTCTACGAGAAGAGCCGCGCCTACTGCGTCGCGGAGGGTCTCGAGCAGCTGGTGTTGGAGGTGGACTACAACATCGCCTACCTCTACTACCTGCGCGGCGAGTACACCCGCGCCATCCGCGGCTTCGAGGAGGCCCGATCGCGCTGCCGGGTGGCGGGGGACGCCTACCATCAGGCCCTCTGCGACCTCGACCAGGCGGAGATCTATCTCGAGCTCAACCTGGTCGAGGAGGCGGCGGAGCTGGCGGGGGCGGCCCACGCCAGCTTCGCTCGCCAGGGCCTGCCCTACGAGACCGCCAAGGCCCTGACCTTCCGCGCTCTCGCCTTGAGCCGGCGCGGCGACGACCGCCGCTCCCTGCGCCTGCTGGAGCGCGCGCGGGCGATCTTCGTCGGCGAGAAGAACCGCCTGTGGCCGGCGCTGATCGATTTCTACCGCGCGGTGGTGCTCTACCGCCAGGAGCAGCCGCGGGAGGCCCTGGGGCTGGCCCAGCGCGCCCGCCGGGCCTTCGCCGGAGCCGCCCTGAAGCCGCGGGTGGCGATGTGCGAGCTGCTCCTCGCCCAGCTCCACCTGCGCCTCGGCGACCACGGACGGGCGCGGGCGCTGTGCCGCGCCGTTCTCGACCTGCTGGCCGAGATCGAGCTTCCCGCCCTCGCCTGCCAGGCCTACCGGGTGCTCGGTCAGGTCGAGGAGGCGGCGGGCGATCGGACGGCGGCCCTCGCCGCCTACCGCCGCTCCGGGCGCTGGCTGGAGCGCCTGCGCAGCCAGCTGCGCGGCGAGGACCTGAAGATCGCCTTCGTCGCCGACAAGCAGGCGGTCTACGAGAGCCTGGCGTGGCTGACCCTGCAGCATCGAGCCGGCGACGAGCGCGAGCGCACCATCTTCGACGTCGTCGAGAAGGCCAAGTCGCGCAGTCTGGTGGACCTCCTGGCCTTCCGCGCCCACACCCTGGAACCGCGGGCCGCCGAGCAGAGCGAGCTCGCCGAGCGGGTGCGCCAGCTGCGCGCCGCCCTTTCCGGCTCCTACCGCCAGATCGATCGCCGGTTGCTGGACGACCCGGCGCCGGCCGCCGAGCGCCTGCGCCGCCTGCGGCGGCGGGCCAAGAAGCAGGAGGACGAGCTGCTGCGCGCCCAGCGTGCCCTGCGCCGCGCCGACCGCGAGCTCGGCTCGTTGCAGTCGGCCACCGCCGTCGAGCTCGACGCCCTGCGCGCCGCCCTGCCCGACGCGGCGGTGCTGGTCGAGTACTTCATCGCCCGCGACGCCGTGATCGCCTGCGTCGCCGATCGGCGGCGGCTGACCACCGTGACCCTGGCGCCGGCGGCGGAGGTGGCGAGCCTCCATCGCCTGCTGCGTTTCCAGCTCACCCGGCCGCTGATCGGCGGCCCCTCCCAGGAGGCCGTCGCGCCCCTGGTGAGCGAGGCCATCCAGGCTCATCTCGGCGCTCTCCACCGGCGCCTGGTCGCTCCCCTGATGCGCTACGTGGAGGGCGAGCACCTGATCATCGCCCCCCACCGCTTCCTCCACTTCGTGCCCTTCCACGCCCTGGCCGGCGACGGCGCCTACCTGATCGATCGCTTCTCGATCTCCTACGCGCCGAGCGCCAGCGTGCTCTACCTCTGCGCCGTCAAACGGCCGGCGTGGCGGGAGCGTTCCCTGGTGCTGGGGGTGGCCGACGAGCGCGCGCCCCACATCCTCGAGGAGGCGCGGGCGGTGGCCGAGGCGCTGCCCCGGCCGACCCTGCTGCTGGGGGACGCGGCCAGCGCCGAAGCCCTCGCCGAGCACGCCCCCGGTTGCCGGCACCTGCACCTCGCCACCCACGGCCTCTTCCGCCGCGACAACCCGATGTTCTCCGCCATCCAGCTCGGCGGCAGCCGCCTGAGCCTCTTCGATCTCTACGACCTGCGACTCGACGCCGAATTGGTGGTGCTCAGCGGCTGCGGTACCGGTCTGGGGGCGGTACGCGGCGGCGACGAGCTGGTCGGCCTCACCCGCGGCCTGCTCTACGCCGGCGCCCACTCGGTGGTGGTCAGCCTGTGGGACGTCCACGACGCTTCGACCGCCACCTTCATGCGCGATTTCTATCGCCACCTCGCCGCCGGCCGTGGTGCCGCCGACGCTCTCCGGCGGGCGATCCGCGAGCTGCGACGGCGCTATCCCGACCCCTACCACTGGGCACCCTTCGTGCTGGTGGGCAAGCCCGGCCTGGATCGCCAGCCGCCGCCGTGACTATTTTTTCCTTGGGTCGAGCACCCTTAAGAGGTATAACAGGGAGCGGTCCTGGTCGTCGGCTCCAGTTCCGGAGGAATGGCCCATGCCAAGGTTTGACGTGACCCAGTGGTGTGATTTCGTTCGCGGCGTGGTCGATCGCGAGACCGAGCAGGCGATGATCGCCGAGCTGGAGGCCGGGAGGGCCGGGACTGAGAGCGCCGCCCTGCTGCGACGGGTGGCGGACGTCGCCCGCGCCGACGCCGAGCAGCCGGTTCCCGAGCACGCCGTGCGCATGGCCAAGGCGCTCGCCAGCGTCCGCCGGCCGTCCGAACGCCCTTCGCTCTTCGAGCGCCTGCCCTTCGCCGTCGTCTTCGACAGCCTGCGCCAGCCGGTGGCGGCCGGCACCCGCGATCTGCAGCCGGCCCACCGCCAGCTGTCGATCCGCGCTGCCGGCTTCGTGCTCGACGTGCGTCTGGAGCAGGAGCCGGCGGCCCAGGGCACGGCGATGGTCGGTCAGGTGGTGGAGCAGAAGGGGGCGCAGGCGGCGGCGCTGGCGGAGGTCCCGGTGCTGGTGCTGGCCGGCGGCGACGTCGTCGGCCGCGCCTTGACCAACCGATTCGGCGAGTTCCAGGCTGACGGCTTGCCGGCCGAGCGGCTGGAGCTCTGCGTCCTGGTGCGCGACGATGCCTTGATCCGCGTGCCGCTGAGCGAGCGGGCCTAGCCGGCCGGGACGATCGCTCTCCGACCGCCGGCCAGGGGGAGCGCAGCACCGGCCGGCGCCGTGACCGCCGGAGATGCGCAAGGAGCTTGGAATGATCATGCGATCGTCGACTTCCGTTACCGTCGCCCTCGTCGTCCTCGGCGTCGCCGCCGCGTCGGCGGTGCACGCCGAGCCGCCGGCCAACCGCTACGACCGGCGCAACGGCAAGGGCAACCAATTGATCCTCGAGGCCCGGCGCCAGGACGGCGCCGAGCTCGCCGCCCAGTACGGCGTCGAGGTGGTCGGCGAGCTCGACCATCCCTACGCCGAGCGGCTGCTGGTCGAAGGGCCGGCGGGGATGAGCGGGGAGCAGCTCGCGGCCCTGCTGGCGGGCGATCCGCGGATAGCGGGCATCGAGCCGGTGCGGCCCGCCGCCCTGCCCGGCCTCGACGCCGTCGCCGGCGGC
>RFGL01000300.1 GCA_003697015.1 Acidobacteriota bacterium
GGATCAGGTAGGCCGCCAGATCGAAGGGACCGCCGGCCAGGGAAGTCAGGCCGATGCGCTGGCTGACCCGGCCCCGGAAGACGAAGGGATCGAAGAGGTCGTGGAATTGCAGCACCGCCAGCAGGGCCAGCAACGCCGCCGGCACGGCGGTCAGCGCCAGCAGGCGGCGCAGCTCGTCGAGACGCAGGCCGAGGTGCCAGCCCAGCAGGCAGAGGACGGCGATCAGAAACGGCACCAGGGCGGCGCCGACGTGCTGCGGGTGGGCGCTGGTCCACAGCCCCGCCACCGCCACCGCCACCAGCGGCAGGAGGGCCCGCACCAGCGGCCGGCGCCAGAGCGCCCGCAGGTCGACCCGGTCGACCGCCCGCAAGCGCCAGGCCAGAGGCACCAGGGAGGCGATGGCCAGGGTCTCGCTGAGCAGCTGCTTGGGCAGCCGGAAATTGTCCTGGCCGCGGGCGGAGATCACCAGCGGCACCAGCAGGATCAGCAGCCAGAGGATGCCCTCGGCCAGGCGCCGGTCGTCCCCCGCCGGACGGCCGGCCGGAGGCCGGCGGCGGCGCTGCGGCGGCGCCGGCGGCGTTTTCTTGGGCGTTTTCTTGGTCTTGCGCTTGGCCACCGCGGCTCGGCCTCCCCGGCGCCGGCCCTCAGCCGGCCACCGCTTCGGCGTCCGGCTGGCGGAAGGCGCGCTCGATCAGCTCGTGGGCACGGCGCACGTCCGGCCCCGGCTCGACGATGCGGCCGAGGAGGGTGCGGTGGGTGTGGCGCAGGGTCTCGAGATCGCGCTCCTTGAGCAACTTGACCAGCTCCTCGAGCACCCGGATGGAGGTGGCGCCGTAGGAATCGTTCTTCGTCTCCCGTTCGAGCAGCACGAGGGCGAAGAAGAGCTCGTCCGGCAGCTCCCTGCCCTCCTCCAGCACGCGCGAGGTCAGCGGCGCCACGCGCACCGTGCCCGAGCCCGAGGCGTCGTCGCGCCGATCGTCCTCCGGCGCCGGCTCCTCCGCCGCCGGCGGCTGCTCCAGCTGCGCCGGCGGCGGCGTGCCGCGGTCGAAGTAGAACGGCAGGGATCGCAGCTGCTGGGCGAAACGGGAGAAGAGCAGGAAGAGCTCCTTCTCGGACGAGAAGTTGCCCACCAGCTGGGCGTTCTTGCCGATGTCGATGGCCTCGGTCTCCTGCAGGACGATGCGCGCCTGGGCGCTGTCCTCCAGATGGATGGCGCGCGCCTTGACCCGCCAGGCGGTGAGGCTGCCCTGGACGTAGCAGGTCTCGGCGCAGCGCAGGCTGACCGCCTCGACCTCGGCGTTGGCCTCGATGCGGATCGAGCCGCCGACCGACTCGATCTCGCCGTAGTGACCCGAATTCTGGATCACCAGGTTGCCCGGCGTGCGCACCGAGAGCTGGCCGTGGACGTCGATCTGGATCTCGGTCCCGCTGGGGATGATCATGGTCGGCGCGCTGTCGTTCTTGCTCATCGGAAAGCTCCCGGCGACGGGGGACGGAGGCGGTGCGATTCTAACCCAATCGCCCGCCGCGGGCGGCGCCGATCCGGCGGCGAAGAGCCCGGCGGCGCTAGCGCCGGCGGATGACGCGCGGCAAGGGCTCGTATTCGCGCAGATCGGGCGCGGCGCGGGCCCGGACCAGGACCTGCTCCTCGTCGCGCCAGCGGTGATCGAGGATGTAGATGCGGGGATCCTTGGGCTCGTCGCGCCCGTCCTCGAGCACCCGCCGCACCTCGTAGTGCAGGTGCGGACTGGTGCTCCAGCCGGTGTTGCCGACGGTGCCGATGACCTCCCCCTGCACCACCCGCTGGCCGCGTTTGACGTGGATCTCGTCGCAGTGGGCGAAGAGGGTGATGAAGCGGTCGCCGTGGTTGATCGCCACCAGCTTGCCGTAGCGCCACCAGCCGACGCTGCGGCGCTGGGAGATCCAGCCGGCGAAGATCACCTGCCCGTCGGCCGGAGCGTGGATCGGCGTGCCGACGGCGGCGGCGAGGTCGATGCCGTTGTGGAAGTCGATCTCCTTGGTGAAGGGACTGCGGCGGTTGCCGAACGGGCTGGTGAGGACGAACTCGCCGCGCAAGGGGCTGATCGACGGGGTGATGCGCACCTGGTCGCGATGCGCCTCCTCCA
Source organism: Acidobacteriota bacterium (assembly GCA_003697015.1). GTDB lineage: Bacteria > Acidobacteriota > Thermoanaerobaculia > Multivoradales > J023 > J023. The sequence continues at coordinate 2,127 of RFGL01000300.1, forward strand.
CCTCCTGCACCTCGGTGAGGAAGCTCTCCAGCACCCCGAGCTGCTCCCGGACCCGCGCCTCCAGCTCCTTGCCCCGGCGGATGGTGCTGGCGTAGATCGAGGCCGGCACCTCGCCGGCGGCGAAGGGGTAGCCGCCCAGGCCGATCGCCTCGTCGCCGGGCAGACCATAGGCCATGTGGATCTTCGCCATCGCCACCCGCGCATCGTCGGTCGCCTGCTCCAGCGCGTCGAAGCGCTCGACCAGGGCATGCAGGCGCTCGCCGAGCATCGTCCGCTGCTCGGTCAGACTGCGGTAATGACGGGCCGCGAGCTGGTCGCGGATCATCCGCGGCGTGACCGCGAGGGAGAAGAGCAGGAAGGCGACGTAGAGGGCGACCGCCAGCCCGCCGCGGCGCAGCAACCGGCGGGTGAGGAAGTAGTAGCGGACGCGCTTGCGGATGTCGCCGGGATGGATCTGGATCTCGAGCAACGGCGTTGCCCGATCCTCGCCCGCGTCCTTGGTCTTCGCCCTGCGCCACATCGTCCGGCTCTCCCGCTGCGCCATGATCGCATACTACGGCTGTTCATGGCATAGTAGCATGAATCCGGCGCGATCGGCAACCGGCTACACAACCGCTCGGCCGCCGGGCTTATTCCCCGCCGGCGGATCCAGGCGGTCGAGCAGCGCCTCGCTGACGTGGCGTTGCACCACCTGAAGCAGCTCGCCGTGAACCGCCGGATTGCCCGCCACCAGATTGCCGCCGGCGTAGAAATCAGCGCCGCCGTCGAGATCGGTCAACCGTCCCCCCGCCTCGCGGATCAGCAGGTCGCCGGCGGCGAAATCCCACGGCGACAGGCGGAATTCGAAGAAGCCGTCGTAGACCCCGGCCGCGGTATAGGCCAGGTCGACGGCGGCGGCGCCGCAGCGGCGGATGGATCGGGCGCGGAGAAAGACGTCGCGGAAGACCTGCAGGTACGCCTCGAGCGCCCCGCGGGAGCGGAAGGGATAGCCGGTGGCGAGAAAGGCGCCGTCGAGCCCCGGTCGATCCGACACCCGCATCGGCCGCCCGTTCCACCTCGCCCCACCGCCGCGGCGGGCGGTGAAGAGATTGCCCCCCGGCGGATCGAGCACCGCCGCCGCCACCACCTCGCCGCCGCGCTGGCAGGCCACCGAGACGGCGAAGACCGGCAGCCCCTGGAGGAAGTTGGTGGTGCCGTCCAAGGGGTCGACCAGCCACCGATACTCGCTCTCGGCGCCGGACAAGCCCCCCTCCTCGGCCAACACCCGGTGGCCGGGAAAGGTGCGGCGGATCTCCCCCACCACCGCCCGCTCGCTCTCCCGATCCGCCCGGGTGACGAAATCGTGCGCCGCCTTCGCCCGCACCTCCAGGTCGTCGGCGCGGAAATACCGCCCCAACACCTCCCCCCCCGCCCGCGCCGCGGCGACCGCGGTAGCCAGCAGCTTCTCCGTGCTCGGATCGCTCATCCTCGCCCCCACGTCCGCGCCCGCCCCATCGCCGGCGCGCCGCGAGTCTACCGCATGGGGGATCGCCTACCGCTTCGGTCGCGGCGAC
>RFGL01000301.1 GCA_003697015.1 Acidobacteriota bacterium
CGGCGGCGTCGCCCCGCAGCGCGCGCCGGAAGCTCTCCTCCAGCGCCTCGTCGAAGCGCCGGCGGTTGGCGACTCCGGTCAGGGCATCCGTCCTCGCCGCTTCCGCGAGCTCGCGGCGCTCCGCCTCGAGCCGCTGCCGCTCCCGGCCGGCCTCGCGGTGCCGCAGCACCAGCGCGTGGGAGAGCGCGAAGGCCATGAGCAGCGTTCCGGCGCAGGCGGCGGCATCGCCCAGGGCCGCGAGGGCGGTTCCCGGGGCGAAGACCTCGCCCACGGCTTCGGTGGAGAGGCCGGCGAGGAGCGCACCCACCGCCACGAGGTAGTGGCCGGACGCCGGGATGCCGGCGCGCCGCGCCGCGACTCCCGTCGCCAGCAGGACGGGCGGTCCCGCGAGGGAGAGGAGCGTCCAGACGGGGTCGGCGAGGGGGAGCGCGGGCGGGACGGCGAGCAGCGCCGTGGCGCCGGCCGTGCATCCCACGGCGAGGAGCGTCCGGTCGAGGCGGGGAAGCCGCTTTCGGGTGTTGAGGAAGGCCCGGGTGAAGGCCACCGCCGAGAGCGCCACGAAGGCGTCGGCGAGGGCGAGCGCCGTCTCCTCGAAGCCGCCCGGCGGGGGCTCTCGGCCCGGCCAGGCGAAGCCGTCCCACAGGAAGGCCGAGAGGCCGAAGGAGGCGACCAGGGCCACGTGCAGCAGGAAGCTCCGGTCGCGCAGGGCCAGCCACGCGCCGGCGTTCCAGAGCGCGAGGGCCAGGAGGAGCCCGTAGTAGAGGCCGTCGAGGGCACCGGGGGTCGCCGCGGGCGGCATGCCCCCGCATCGGAGTCCCGGCCCGCCCTCCTGAGGCGCGCTCCGCTGCGCTTTTCCTGCGGCGTAGATTCCGGTCCGAGCCGGTCTCGTGGGCTAGCCTTCCTGCCCGGGAGGGCCGGCCGTGCTCCGCCTGCTGCAATGGCTCGTCCGCCGGGAGGGCCTCCTCCGGCTCCTCTCGCCGGCCTTCGGACGCTTCCAGCCCTTCTCCGCGGCGCACCGCCGGGACCCGCACGCGACCTGGCGGGCGCTTCGCGAGGAGGCCCCCGCCTGGCGCAGCCGCATCTTCGGCACCACGCTCTTCACCCGCTACGAGGACGTGCTGCGCATCCTCTCGGATTCCCACTTCTCGACGGACCGCTCCGGAGTGCCCGCGATGCGGTGGATCGCGCGACTCACCCGGGGCGAGCCGGAGTTCGCCGGGCTCATCGAGAGGAACCTCCTCACCATCGACGGCGCCGATCACCGGCGGCTTCGCGGGCTCGTGGCCAAGGCCTTCACCCCGCGCCGGGTCGAGCGCCTCCGGCCGCGCCTGGTCGCACCGGCGGCCGCGCCGCAGCCGGCGGCGGCGGACGACCCACCGGCGGGCGGCCCACCGGCGTCCAGGCCGGACGTCCTCGTCTACCTGATCGACACCCTGCGCGCCGATCACCTCGGCTGCTACGGCTACCCCCGGCCGACGTCGCCCCAGATCGACGCCCTGGCGGCCGAAGCGGCGCTCTTCGAGCACGCCATCGCCCAGTCGTCGTGGACCAAGGCGTCGGTGGCCTCGATCTTCACCGGTCGCTGGCCCCTCGCCCACGGCGCCAACCTGCGCACCGACGCCCTCGCCGCGGCGGCACAGACCCTCGCCGAGACGTTGCACCATCACGGCTACGCCACCGCCGGTTTCGTCACCAACCCCAACGTCACCTCGGCCTTCGGCTTCGACCAGGGCTTCGAGCGCTATCACTACCTGGGGGAGACCGCCAGCGCCGCCGAGGTCAACGCCGCCGCCCTCGCCTGGCTCGACGCGCGACCGCCGGACGCCCGACCGTTCTTCCTCTACCTCCACACCCTCGAGCCGCACGCCCCCTACCGGCCGCCGGCGGCCTTCCGCGAGCGCCTGGCGCCGCAGGTGCCGGCGGCGCTGGCGGCGGAGCCGGACGCCGTGCTCGACGCCATGCAGGCCGGCCGGCGGCCGGTCGAGGGCGTTCTGGTCGATCACCTGCGCGCCCTCTACGATGCCGAGATCGCCGCCAACGACGACGCCTTCGGCGCCCTGCGCCGGGCGTTCGAGACGCGCGGCCGGTGGCGCGACCTGCTGCTGGTGCTGGCGTCGGATCACGGCGAGGAGTTCTACGAGCACGGCAACTTCCAGCACGGCCGCACCCTGCACCGGGAGAGCCTCGAGGTGCCGCTGATCGTCAAGCTGCCGGGGCCGCCGGTCCGCCGTCGCATCGGCGAACGGGTGCAGCACGTCGACCTCCTGCCGACGATCCTCGACGCCGCCGGCCTGCCGCCCACCGCCGGCAGCGAAGGCCGCAGCCTGCTGCCGTTGCTGCGCGGCGCGGCGCCGGGGCCGTCGCGACCCACCTTCGCCTACCTCCACCTCGACGGCCCGGCGCGGGCGGCGATCTACGATCGCGGCTTCAAGCTCCTGCAGCAGCTCGCCGGCGGCGGCGAGCTGATCCACCGCCAACTCTACGACCTCGCCGGCGACCGCCAGGAGCGGCGCGACCTCGCCGGCGACCGGCCGCTCCTCGCCGGCTTTCTCGCCGCCCGCCTCCGCTCCCGCCTCTTCGGCCCGGAGCAGCGTCTCGCTGGCGACGCGGCGGTGATCGACGAAGAGCTGCGCCGCAGCCTCGAGGCCCTCGGCTACCTCGAGTAAGGGCGGCGCCCTCCGCCGACGACGACGCACGCCGGCGGTCGCAGGGGGTGTAGGATGCGTCGATGCCGGCAGAGACGCAGCACGCCAGCGCCCGCCCCGGCTCGAGCGCCGCCGGCCCGAGCCGGCGTCGCCCCTTGCCCGTCGGCCTGGCACCGGGCACCCTGGTGGCCGATCCCGGCGCCCACCCGACCGGACTGCGGCTGCTCGATTTCGGACCCGAGGAACTGGCGGAACGGGACCTCGCCTCGGTCGCCGAGCTGGAGCCGCCGGCGGCCGGGGTCAAGGTCCGCTGGCTCGACGTCACCGGCCTCGCCGACGTCGCCGCCCTGGCCGAGCTCGGGCGCCGGCTGGATCTCCATCCGCTGGTGCTGGAGGACGTGGTCAACACCCACCAGCGGCCGAAAGTGGAACCCTACGGCGACGACGTCTTCATCGTCGCCCGCATGGGCCTCGAGGACGCCGAGGGCTGCCTCGCCACCGAGCAGATCAGCCTGCTGGTGCGGCCGGGGCTGGTGATCACCTTCCAGGAACGGCCGGGGGACTGCTTCGACCCCGTGCGCCGGCGGATTCGCAGCGGCGGGCCGCGGCTGCGCAACGGCGGCGCCGACTACCTCGCCTACGCCCTCCTCGACGCCCTGGTCGACGGCTACCAGCCGATGCTCGAGCGCTTCGAGGATACGCTGGAGGAGCTCGAAGACGCGGTGCTCGACGACGCCGAGGCAGCGGACCTCAAGGTGCTGCACCGGGTGCGGCGCGATCTGATCGCCCTGCGGCGGGTGATCGTGCCCCTGCGCGAGGCGGTCTACGCCCTGACCCGGGAGCCGTCGCCGACCATCCGCCGGGAGACCCACGTCTTCCTGCGCGACTGCTACGATCACGTCATCCGCATGCTCGAGCAGCTCGACAGCCAGCGCGAGCTGGGCGCCAGCCTGATGGACGTCCACCTCACCCTGGCCAGCAACCGCACCAACGACGTGATGAAGGTGCTGACCATCATCGCCACCATCTTCATCCCGCTGAGTTTTCTCGCCGGCCTCTACGGCATGAACTTCGATACCAGCTCGCCGTGGAATATGCCCGAGCTGCGATGGCGTTTCGGTTATCCGGCGGTGCTGGCCGCGATGGTGGTGGTGGCGCTGGCATTCGTCGCCTTCCTCAAGCGCAAGGGCTGGTTATGAGCAACAGCGAAACGGCAGCCTTCCGCCGCCTGCAGGCCCGCCTGGCGACGATCTGGCGGGCGGTGGAGAGCCAGAAACCCTTCGAGCACACCTCCCTGGTGGTGCCGTCCTTGAGCTTCGATCCGGAGGAGCTGGCGAAGATCACCGGCGTGCCGTTCTATGAAGAGCGGCTGCTCTTCAGCCTGATGCGGCTGCGCGATCCCCATGCCCGCTGCCTCTACGTCACCAGCCAGCCGGTGCATCCGGAGATCGTCGACTACTACCTCCAGCTGCTCGTCGGGGTGCCGTCGCGTCACGCCAAGAGCCGCCTCGAGCTGCTCTGCACCTACGACGCCAGCCCGCGACCGCTGACCGAGAAAATCCTCGAACGGCCGCGGCTGGTCGAGCGCATCCGCCGCTTCCTCGGCGATCCGGCCCAGGCCTACCTCACCTGCTTCAACGCCACCGAGCTCGAACGGCGGCTGGCCCTCACCCTCAACATCCCGTTGAACGGCGTCGATCCGGATCTCCTGTGGCTGGGCACCAAGTCGGGCTCGCGCAAGGTCTTCGCCGCCGCCGGCGTCGACCACCCGCCCGGCTTCGAGGACGTGAGCGACGAGCGGCAGTTGGTGGCGGCGCTGGCAGCCCTCGCCCAGCGGCAGCCCGGCATCCGGAAGGCGGTGATCAAGCTCGACGAGAGCTTCGCCGGGGCCGGCAACGCCCTCTTCCGGTACCCCGATCCGCTGCCGGACGACGACGGACCGCGCAAGACGGCGATTCACGCCGCCCTGGCCGATCTCGCCTTCTCCGCCGACGAGACCAGCGACGCCTTCCTGCGCAAACTGCGGGTGATGGGGGGCATCGTCGAGGCCTTCGTCGAAGCGCGCGAAGTGCGCTCGCCCAGCGTCCAGATGCGCATCAGCCCGGCGGGGGACGTCGAGCTGGTGTCGACCCACGACCAGGTGCTGGGCGGCGCCACCGGCCAGAGCTATGCCGGCTGCCGCTTCCCCGCCGATCCCTCCTACCGCCGGCTGATCCAAGATGCGGCGATGAAAATCGGCCAAGTGCTGCGCGACCATGGGGTGATCAGCCGCTTCGCCGTCGACTTCCTCACCCTGCGCGACCGACCCACCGACCCCTGGCGGGTGCAGGCGATCGAGATCAACCTGCGCATGGGCGGAACGACGCCGCCCTTTCTCGCCCTCCAATTCCTGACCGGCGGCCGGATCGACCCGCAGAGCGGCGAGCTGCGGACCGAGCGCGGCATCCCCAAGTTCTACTACGCCACCGACAGCCTGAGGTCCCCCGCCTACCGCGGCCTGCTGCCCGAGGACTTCATCGACATCCTGGCGCGCTACCGGGTGTGTTTCCTGCCGACCACCGAGACCGGCGTCCTCTTCCACATGATCGGCGCCCTCTCCGAATACGGAAAAGTCGGCGTCACCTGCATCGGCGACAGCCGCGAGGAGGCCGACGAGCTGCTGCGTCGCACCACCGCCGTGCTCGACCGCGAGACCGGCGGCGGCGCACCGGCGACCATCTCCGGCATGTTCGAGCTCGGCCACGTCCAGATGGAGTGACGTCTCAGCGCGTGATCTCGACCGGCAGCGGCGCGCTGGTCGGGTGGATGGTCAAGGAGCGCTGGGGGAAGGGGATCTCGACGCCCGCCTGGTCGAAGGCGGCCTTGACGTCGCGGCAGATCTCGTTGCGCATGTCCAGGAAGGTATCGCGCGCCGCCCAGACCGAAAATTGCACGTCGATCGACGACTCCCCGAAACCGCGGTGGATGATCAGCGGCCGGGGCTCGTCGAGGCATAGGGGGTTCTGATCGGCCGCCGCCAACAGCACGTCACAGACCTGCTTGAAGTCCTGATGGTAGGCGAAGCCCAGGTGGAGGTCGAAGCGGCGGATCGGGAAGCGGGTGACGTTGGTGATCTGCGACTTGAGCATGGTCTCGTTGGGCATGCGGATGAAGAGGTTGTCGTACGTACGGAGCTTGACCGACAACCAATCGATCGACACCACCTCGCCGGTGGTGTTGTCGACCGTGATCACGTCGCCCACCTGGAAGGCGCGCTCGCCGAGCAAGAAGAGCCCGCTGATGACGTTCGACACCGAAGTCTGGGAGGCGAAGCCCAGGGCGACGGTGGCGATGCCGGCGGCGCCGAGCAGCGGGCTCAAATTGAGGCCGGCGTGGACCAGGGCCGAGACCAGAAAGAGGGAAAGGACGCCGTAGTAGGTCAGGCGGCGAGCGAGCAGGCGTTGCTGGCGCGTAGCGCGGCTGGCGAGCAGCCGGCCGAGGGCAGCGGCGGCCAGCCGTGCCAGGACGAAGCCGGCGACCAGCAGGAGCAGCGCTCCGGGCAACTTCGCGCCCTGGTCGCTGGCGAGGAAGTTTCGCAAAGTCGTCAAGACGTCGTTCATCGATAGGGTCCTCCTCAGCCCAGGAGCACTTGCAGAGCCCGCTCGAGCACGGTCGCTTCGCTGACCTCGCGCGGCTCGGCGACGCGTTCGGCATCGCCCGCTTCCACCGGCGGCGTCGCCGCCAGCTCCACCTTGAGGGCACCGCCGGCGCTGCGCTCGGCGGTCACTGCCGGCGTCCACAGGCCGCCGGCGCGATCGGCGAAGAGCGCCAGATTGGGCGCCGGGATGCTCAGCCGTTCGAGCACGAGGGGGTCCGCCGACCGGTTGCGTACCGTCACCCGGCTGATCGCGCGGTCGGCGCCTGGGGGCAGGTTGTGAACGTCGAGGCGCGCCGAGGTGCGGATGGCGTAAGCCAGCCGGCCGTGGCGCGTATCGGGGCCGAACCAGGTGTCGGACGGGCGGATGACCGGCACGGTGAGCAGGCTGCGGTCGGGGTCGACGAGCACGATCTCCAGCCACAGAGGGGTGGAGACGAAAAGGGTCACCTCGTCGGCTGGGGAGACGGTCAGGGGAATCTCCGGCCGTGCCACCACCGGCCGGTCGGCGAGACGCGGCCGCACGGCCAGCCGATCTCCCGGCTGACCGGTGGCAAATCGCCGGACCACGGCCTCGGGCGGCGGGTCGGCGATCGGCTCCGGCGGCTCGAAGGCGACCTCATGCTCCGCCGGATCGCCGCTCAAGGTGGCCACCCGCCAGTCGTTGGGGCGGTGGGCGATCCACAGCGAAAGCGGCCCTACCCGGCCGCGGATCATCCGGCCGGCCGCGAGCTGGCGCGGCGCGAACCAGTGCGCGCGGTCGGCCTCAGGCATGCGCTACCCGCGGCAACCGTTCGATTACGCTGGCATCGAAGTGCACGTCGACCTGCGGGAAGGCGATGGTGATGCCGGCGTCCTTGAGCGCCCACCAGATGGCATGGTGGAGATCCGATCGCAATCGGTTGACGGACCATGGGTCGTCGATCCACACCGACACCTCGAAGACCACCGACGAGTCGCCGAACTCGCGCAGGAGAATCCGCGGGCGCCTCTCCCGGTAGCGCCACGGCAGCGCGTCGGCGGCGTCTTGGAGCACCCGATCGACCTGTCGCATGTCGGATTCGTACGCCACCCCCACCAGGACCCGCAGGCGGTAGAGGCTGTCGTGGAGGGTGAAGTTCTTGATCATCGTCTGCGCCAGCTCGGAATTGGGGACGATCACCTCCTCATCGTCGAGCGTGCGGACGATGGTCGAGCGGATGCCCATCTCCTCGATCCGAACCAGACTGCCGGCAATCTCGATCACGTCCTTGGGCTTGATCGAGCGCTCGACCAGCAGAATGACCCCGGAGACGAAATTCTGGGCGATGTTCTGCATGGCAAATCCTATCGCCACCGCGAACACGGCCCCCGCAGCGAAGAGCGCTCCGAGGTTGATGCCGATGGTCGCCAGCCCGGTACTGAGACCGACGACCAAGACGGCGTAATGCAACAGACGCTGGACGGCGGCGATCGAGCCCTCGTCCGCCAGGCCACCGCGGCGCAAGACCCGCGCGATCGCCCGTTCCAGCAATCGCGAGATCCACCACGTACCGGCGACGATGAGGACGAAGATCAGGATGCTCGACACGTCCAACTGCGTCCCGCCGATGGTAAACAAGTCCTCGTTGAGAACCCGCTTGACCCCAGCCCACAGACCGGCGAGAAAAACATTGAGCTCACTCTTCATCGCCCTCACCTTAGTCCAGACCCCAGCCAGGTGCCACCCTCTTCACAGACCAGGCTCGACTCCCGTAGGGTGCGACTCCCGTAGGGTGCTCCCGTAGGGCGCTCCCGTAGGGTGCTGCTCCCGTAGGGTGCCACCCTCTTCACAAGTTGTTTCGAATGAGGCCGTTACTCGCGCTGGGTGGGATTGTGACGTCGAACTTGACCGTATGCCTCACGCCGTCCCTGCTGTGAGAGCCCAAGAGGTCCCCAAGGGTCGCGAGGTCTCCACTCCGAAGGTCCCACC
>RFGL01000302.1 GCA_003697015.1 Acidobacteriota bacterium
GCGGGGGCGGCGCCGCGCCGAGGGTGTGGAGCAGCAGGTTGGGCGAGCCCGTGCCGATGCCGGTCAGGACGCCGGAGGTGGCGCGGTTGGTCAGCTCGGTCATCACCTGGAACGGCGTCCAGGTCGGGTTCTCCTCGAACACCAGGGCGGCGGCGCCGGCGACGTGGGGCGACGCCATCGAGGTGCCGCTGATGGTATTGGTGGCGGTGTTGGAGGTATTCCAGGTCGAGGTGATCGACGAGCCCGGAGCGAAGATGTCGACGCAGGTGCCGAAGTTGGAGAACGACGAACGGGCGTCGCTCGAGGTGGTGGAGCCGACGGTGTAGGCGTCGGCGGCCGAGGCGGGGGAGAAGTTGCAGGCGTTGGCGTTGTCGTTGCCCGCCGCCACGGCGTAGAAGACGCCGGTGGCGACCGAGTTGTTGACCGCGTCGTTCTCGGTCGACGAGAAGCCGCCGCCGAGGCTCATGTTGGCGACCATCGGGATCGACGGATTGGCCAGCTTCTGCTGGGTGACGAAGTCGATGCCGCAGAGCACGGCGCTGTTGGGGCAGGAGCCGCCGCTGTTGCAGACCTTGACCGCGATCAGATTGGCGCCCTTGGCGACGCCGTAGGTCGCGCTGCCGGCGGTGCCGGCGACGTGGGTGCCGTGGCCGTGGCCGTCGCTCTGCCCCTCGCCGGTGCAGTCGGTGCCCCAGGAGGCCCGGCCGCCGAAGTCGCTGTGGGTGGTGCGGATGCCGGTGTCGACGATGTAGATGTTGACGCCGGAGCCCATGAAGTCCCAGTTGTAGGTGCTGTTGAGCGGCAGGTTGCGCTGGTCGACCCGGTCGATGCCCCAGGTGGCGCCGGACTGGCTGCCGGGGCTGTTGACGGTCAGCTCGCCGTCCTCCTCGACCAGCAGCACGTTGGGATTGCGCGCCAGGCCCTGGGCCTGCTGGGCGTTCATCTCGAAGGCGGCGCCGTAGAGGGCGTGCTTGTAGACGTGCTTGACCTTGCCGCCGTGCAGGTTGGCCATCTGCTGGGCCATGCTGGCGACGCCGTCGCCGCTGGCGGCACCGGGGGTGAAGACGACGATGTAGCTGTTCTTGATCGGTTTGCCTTTGGCCGGGATGATGGTCCCGTCGCCGGCGTGGGCGGCGCTCGCCAGGACGAGCAGCGCCGTCAGGGCTAGACAGAGCTTCTTCATGTCGCGTTCCTCTCGACTCGGACGTTGGTGGTCTACACGCACTTCCGGCCGCCCAGCGCCGTGGCTGCGCGGTCGCTTCGGCGTGTGCTTGCAGGCAGCGCTCCCCCTTCTCTCTCGCGCGGATGCCTGGTGGGCTGTCTGTAACGGCCCTATTCTGCGCCACCGCGGCCGTTTGTCAAGAGGGAAGGGGGTAGATCGAAGAAGAGCGATATCCCTCTGAGCAAATCTTCGCCCGGGGCTTGACACGGGGATATGCTCGCGATTAGCATAAGGGTGGAGCAGGAAGCGCTGGGACGTCCAGCGTTTTTTCGGACTCCATTAATGCTCATTATGAGCATAATTGAGGGGCCGGTTCCGCGAGCCGCCCCGCCGCCGACGAGGAGGACCGACGATGAGCCTCGAAGCGCAGACCGCAGTTGCCGGCGACGAGCCGGCGCTCGCCTACACGCCGGAGGTGGCGCGAGCCACGGCGCCGATCTATGACCGTTTGCGGGGGGTGTTGCCGGAGATCGAGTGGCCGATCCACGCTCCCTACGTCGACGCCATCAACCGTCTCAAGCGCCAGCGCGACGCCATCATCCTGGCCCACAACTACCAGACGCCGGAGATCTTCCACGGCGTCGCCGACCTGACCGGCGACTCCCTCGCCCTCGCCCAGCAGGCTCGGGATACGGACGCTTCGGTGATCGTCCTCTGCGGCGTCCACTTCATGGCTGAGACCGCCAAGCTGCTGAATCCGGAGAAGACCGTCCTCATCCCCGACCTGGAGGCCGGCTGCTCCCTGGCGTCGTCGATCACCGGTGCCGACGTGCGCCTGCTGCGGCAGCGCTATCCCGGCGTGCCGGTGGTGAGCTACGTCAATACCTCCGCCGAGGTGAAGGCCGAGTCGGACGTCTGCTGCACCTCGGCCAACGCCGTCGAGGTGGTCGAGTCCCTCGGCGTGCCGCGGGTGATCTTCCTGCCCGACGAATTCCTCGGCCGCTACGTCGCCCGCCACACCGGCGTCGAGCTGATCCTCTGGCACGGCCACTGCGAGGTCCACGAGCGCTTCACCGCCGAGGACGTCCGCGCCTTCCGCCAGAGCCATCCCGGGGTCCAGGTCCTGGCCCATCCCGAGTGTCCGCCGGAGGTGCTCGCCGAGGCCGACTTCGTCGGCTCGACCTCGGGCATGATCGCCCACGTCGGCAAGAGCGGCGCCAAGCGGGTGGTGATGATCACCGAGTGCTCGATGTCGGACAACGTCGCCGTCGCCCATCCGGACGTCCAGTTCATCCGCCCCTGCAACCTCTGCCCGCACATGAAGCGCATCACCCTGCCGAAGATCCTGCGTTCCCTCGAGCGGATGGTCTATCCGATCGAGATCGAGCCGCAGGTGGCCGCCCGCGCCCGCCGCGCCGTCGAGCGCATGATGGAAATCGGCCGCGGCGCGCGCGGGTGATGGGGGAGGCGACGCCATGATCGAACGGATTCCGCTCCTCGCTCTCGCCGACGAGGTGGTACGGCACGACGTGGTGGTGGTCGGCAGCGGCGTCGGCGGCTTGACCGCGGCCCTCGAGCTGGCGCCGCGGCCGGTCGCCGTGCTGACC
>RFGL01000303.1 GCA_003697015.1 Acidobacteriota bacterium
CGCCGCTCGAGGTCGCCGCGGTGGTCGCCCGCCTGGTCCGCTGGCTGCGCCGGCCGCAGGATCGCACCCTGCGCCGCGCCTCCGTCGGCTGGTTGACGCGGGTCCTGCTGCCGTCGCGGCTCGGCGGCGTCGTGATCCCGGAAGCGCGCAACCTCGAGGAGCTCCGAACCATGCTCGAAGAACGGGTCTTGCAGTGGACCGAAGAATGGAAGCAACAAGGACTGCAAGAGGGCCGAAGAGTGGGTCTTCGCGAGGGCCTGAAGCAGAGCGAAGAGTTGCTGCTGCGTCAGTTGCAGCTGAAATTCGGCCCGCTCGACGACGAGGTCAGGGCGCGGGTCGCCGCCGCGGATGGTGACGAGCGCCTGCTCTCAGCCCGTACTCTGGACGAGGTTTTCGACTGAGCCGGCGATGGCGGCGATAGGCAATTCAGCGTGAACGCCTTGCTTCAGGAGCTGCGCCAGGCCCTCCGTTCGTTCGCCCGGCGGCCGGGGTCGAGCCTGGTGGTGGTGGCGACCCTGGGGCTCGGCATCGGTGCGGCGACGTCGGTCCTGGCGCTGATCAATCTCCTCGACTGGCGGCGGCCGCCGGTGGCACGACCGGCGGAGCTGGTGCTGATCCACACCGGCAGCATCCACGGCTTCATCGGCCCCTACGGCCCGACCTCCTATCCCGACTTCCTGGACTATCGCGAGGCCAGCCGCTCCTTCGCCGGGCTGGCGGCGATCACCACCGAATCCTTGACCTTGGACACCGGCGAGACGACGGTGCCGGCGGCGGCGTGGATGGTTTCGGGCAACGCCTTCGAGCTCCTCGGCGTGCCCGCTGCGGCCGGTCGCGTCCTGGTGCCCGAGGACGACCGGGCGGGGGCGCCGCCGGTGGTGGTGCTGGCGCACGACGTGTGGCGGCGCCACTTCGGTGGCGAGCCGGGGGTGGTGGGCTCCATCGTCCGCCTCGCCGGCCAGCCCTTCACCGTCGCCGGCGTGGCCGCGGCCGGCTTCGCCGGCACCACCGCCGGCGAACGGGTGGCGGTTTTCCTCCCCTTGGAGCAACGATCCCGCGTCCTCGACGCCGCCACCAACTCCCTCGCCGACCGCCAGCGGCCGAGCCTCGCCCTGATCGGCCGCCTGAGGCCGGGGGTGAGTGCCGGCCAGGCGCGGGCGGAGCTGCAGGCCATCGCCGGCCGGCTCGATCGCGAGCACCCGCTGGCGGGGATCGAACGGCGACTGAGCGTCAGCCCGATGACCCTCGCTCACCCGATCGACCGGCGTAACTTCCGCCCCACCCTCCGGTTGTTGGTGGCGGCGGTGATCCTCCTCCTGCTGATCAGCTGCGCCAACGTCGCCAATCTGCTGCTGGCGCGGGCGACGGCGCGGCAGCGGGAAATGGCGTTGCGCTGCTCCCTCGGCGCGCCGCGCTGGCGGCTGTTGCGCCAGCTGCTGGCGGAAAGTCTGCTCCTGGCTTTCGCCGGCGGACTCTGCGGTCTGCTCCTGGCCGCCTGGGCGCGCGACGTCCTCGCCCTCTTCACCGGCCCCGACTTCGCTCGTGAGATGCACCTCGACCCGCGGGTGCTGGGGCTGACCGCCGCGCTCTGCGCCCTCGTCACCGTGCTCTTCGGCCTCGTCCCCGCCCTCGCCGCCGCCCGCGTCGACCTGGTTACGGCCCTCAAAGACGGCGTCGCCGGCGACCGGCGCCGGCGGCTGCCCGCGGGCCAGCTGCTGGTGGTGGCCCAGGTCGCCCTGGCGGTGGTTCTGCTGTGCGCCACCGGCGTCCTCGCGCGCGGTCTGTGGCAGCTGCGCGCCGCCGACCTGGGCTTCGCCACCGGCGGTCTCCTGACCGCCCGCGTCGACCTCGAGCAGGGGCGCTACGACCGCCCGCGGGGCGAAGACCTCTTCCGCCGGCTGAAGGAGCGGCTCGCGGCACGGCCCGGCGTGCAGGAGGTCGGCCTGGCCCTCTTCGTGCCGCCGGTCTACATCGACGTCGAAGCCCGTTTCCGCCTGCCTGAATCCCCCGAGGCCATCCGCTCGAGCCGCGTGAACTTCGTCGATCGCGGCTTCTTCGAGACCCTCGGCATCCAGCTGCTCCAGGGCCGTCTGTTCGAGCCGCGGGACGGGGCGTCGGAGGAGGGGTTGGTGATCGTCAACCGGGTGCTGGCGGAGGAGCTGTGGCCGGGGGAGAGCCCCCTCGGCCGGCGGCTGCTGGTGGAGCGACGGCGGCCGTGGGAACCCGGTCCGGAGTACCGGGTGATCGGGGTGGTGGAGAGCATCACCCAGCACGCCACCAGCCTCGGTCCCGAGCCCGTTCTCTACTTCGCCGGCGCCCAGCGCTATCGTCCCAGCCGGGCGCTGGTGATCCGCGCCGGCGGCGATCCGCAGCCGATCTTCGACGGCCTGCGCCGCGCGTTGCGCGAGCTCGATCCGAGCCTCACCTTGGTCTATGCCCAGACCCTGCGCGAGCAGCGCTGGGAGTCCCTGGTGGTGCAGCGGCTGCAGGCGCAGGCGGTGGGGATCTTCGGCCTCCTCGGCTTGCTGCTGGCGCTCCTCGGGGTGTTCGCGGTGCTGAGCTACACCATCAGCCGGCAGACCCGGGAGATCGGCATCCGCATGGCGCTCGGGGCACGCCGCGGCGACGTGCTGCGGTGGGTGGTCGGCCGCGGCTCGCTGCTGGCCCTCGGCGGCCTCGGCGCCGGCTTCGCCGGCAGCATCGCCGCCATCCCCCTGCTGCGCAGCGTCATCGTCGGCCTCGGCGCCTTCGATCCGGCGATCTTCGCCGCCGTCGCCCTCCTCATCCTCGCCGCCGCCGCCGTCGCCGCCTACCTGCCGGCGCGCCGGGCCGCCGCCGTCGAGCCGATCCGCGCCCTGCGCCACGACTAGCACCAGCCCCTATGCCCGACGACGCCTGCGATCCCTTCGCTGCCTTCGACAAGGTCTTCGCCGAGGCCGAAGCCACCGGCATGGCCGACCCCAACGCCATGCTGCTGGCGACGGCGGCGGCCGACGGCCAGCCGTCGAGCCGGGTGGTGCTGCTCAAGCACGTCGATGAGCGCGGCTTCGTCTTCTACACCAACCTGGAGAGCCGCAAGGCGCGCGAGATCCGAGCCAATCCCAAGGTCAGCATGACTTTTTTCTGGCGCCGGTTGGGCAAGCAGGTACACGTCCGCGGGCGCGCCGAGCAGGTCAGCGACGAGGAGGCCGACGCCTACTTCGCCAGCCGTCCTCGCGGCAGCCAGATCGGCGCCTGGGCGTCGCGCCAGAGCCGTCCCCTCAAGAGCCGCGCCGAGCTGCTCAAGGCGATCGCCAAGGTCGAGGCGCGCTTCCTCGGCCGCCCGGTTCCCCGACCGCCCCACTGGTCGGGCTTCCGCGTCGTGCCGCACTTTTTCGAATTCTGGGTCTCCGGCACCTTCCGTCTCCACGACCGCACCGCCTACGAGCGCCAGGGCGACGGCTGGCGGCGCTACAAGCTCTACCCCTGAGCAGTCGCCGCGCTCGCCTGTGCTAGCGTCGGAGGGTGAAACGCCGACCGATCGCCGTCGCCGTCGCCCGGGAGCGGGCGCGCCGCGCCGCCGAGTTTCTGGCGCGCGACGAGCGGGTGCGCCTGGTCTTCCTCTTCGGCTCCGCCGCCGATCCGGACGCCCGCAGCGCCCGCGACGTCGACCTGGCGATCTTGAGCCGCCCGCCCCTCGAGCTCGACGAGCTGATGCGGCTGCGCGCCGACCTGGTCGCCGCCGCCGGCGCCGGCCTCGACCTGGTGTCCTTGAACGACGCTTCGGTGGTGTTGGCCAAGGAGGTGGCGAACGGCGGCCGCTGTCTCTTCGCCCGCACCCCGGAGGAGGAGACCGACTTCGTCGTCCGCGCGCGGTCGCGCTTCTGGGACTGGAAACCTTTCCTCGAAACCCAGTGGCGGCTCACCGGCGAGCGCCTCGCCGCCCGCCTCGTCCGCGGCCAGGGCGATGGTCCTCAAGCCTGACTCCATCGTCGCCCGGCTGCTCAAGCTCGAGGAGGTGATCTCCGGCCTCGAGGAGCTGCGCGCCGAGCACCGCGCCGGCCTGCCCCGGAACCTGCGCGATCTGTGGTCGATCGAGCGCGGCCTCCAGCTCGGCGCCGAGATCCTCCTCGACGTCGGCAACCACGTCCTCTCCGCCTCGTTCGGGATCACCGCCGAGGACTACGAGGACATCCTCGAGCAGCTCGCTCGGCGCCGGGTCATCGGCGCCGAGCTCTACGGTCGCTTGAAGGGCCTGGGGGGCTTCCGTAACGTCCTCGTCCACATGTACCTGCGCATCGACCCCGAGCGCGTCGCCCAGGCCCTCGACACTGCGCCCGAGCTCTTCACCGCCTTCGCCGCCGCCGTGCGCGCCTGGCTGGCGGATCTGGCGAAGCACGAAGGCTGCTAGTCCTTGCGCCGCCGCCGTAGCTTCCTCGGCTGCGTGGAAGCTCTGCCGCCTGGCATCGAATTGATAAGCTGCCCTGATGTCGATCACCCTGCCGCGAGCCGTCCAGGAATCGTTGGCGATCCTGCGGGCCAGCCGGGCCGTGAGCGGCCGGGCGGAGGAGGTTGCTCTGATGGAAGAGCGGATCCGGCGGGTGGTGGGGGTCTTCGAGCAGGTCGGAGCGCGCTTGGAGCGCACGCACGCCACCGAGGGCTGGATCGTCCCCGTGCCGGAGGTGCTGATCGCCCTCAGATTCCTCTCTGCGGTCAGCAGCTGGCGGGCGCGCACCAAGAAGATCTCCGACGTCGCCGACCTCGCCGCCATGGTCCAGGCGCTGGGGGAAGATCGGTTGGACCGGGAGCTCTTGCGGGAGCTGGCGGCGCGGGTCTACCCCGGTGCCGAGGTCGAGCTCGAGCGGCTGCTCGAGCGCATCGCGCGGGGCGAGGCGATCACCATCTGAGGTCTCAGTCGATCGGCTCGCCGGCGTCGCGCTCGGCGACGGCCTGCTTGAAGCCGACCTCTTCGGCGCGCTTCTTGAAGGCGAGGCCCTCCGGGGTGTGACGGGCGATGCCGTCGAAGAGGGTGGCGAGGCGTTGGGTGGTGGCGAGGCCCATGTTGTCGTAGGCCTGGTTGATCACCATCTTCTGCATCATCAGCTGATTCTTGGGAATCGAGGCGACGCGCGCCGCCAGCTTCTCGACCGCCGCGTCGAGCTCGGCGGCGGGCACCGCCTGACTGACCAGGCCGATGGCGGCGGCCTCGCGGCCGCTGATCAGGTCACCGGTCAGCAGCAGGCGCTTGGCGCGCTCGGCACCCACCCGGTAGACCCACATGGCGGTGGTCGGGCAGCCCCAGACCCGCGCCGGCGGGTAGCCGATCCTGGCCTCCTCCGCCATCACCACCAGATCGGCGCAGAGGGCGACGTCGCTGCCGCCGGCGACGGCGTGGCCGTGGACCTTGCAGATCACCGGCGTGAAGCTCTTCCACAGGCTCATGAAGCAGTCGGTGACGTCGCTCATCAGGCGGTAGTCGAGGGTCGGATCCCAGGGCATGGCCTGGCTGCCCGGGTTGGGGCCGGGACGCTCGGCGTAGAGCTTGAGGTCGTAGCCCGAGCAGAAGGCGCGGCCGGCGCCGGCGAGGACGATGACGTGCACCCGCGGGTCGCGGTCGGCGCGCTCGACCGCGGCGCGCAGGGCGCCGGGCATGGCGTCGTCGATGGCGTTGAGCCGCTCGGGTCGGTTCAAGGTCAGACGCGCGATGCGGCCGTCGCGCCGATAGAGGACCGACGGCGACTGCGTCACGGGCCCTCCGGCGTCATCTGCTGAGCGCGGACGAAGTCGAGGATCGGCATGCCGCCGACGTAGAGCTCCTCGAGCGCCGCCTGACCTTCGAGCACCCGTACCGCGACCCAGGCGTCGTGCTTCTCGCCCTGCCGGCGGCTGTGCTCGCGGTAGGCCCGCTCGGCTGCGGGGGCGAGGTCTTCGTCGAGGTAGTAGCGGTCGAAGGGCAGGTCGAATCGCACCCGCTGGTTGTGCGCCCAGCGGACCCGGAGGCGCAGGTAAGGCCCGTCCGGCGGTTCGCGGCTGATCGGACCGAAGTGGGCGAAGTCGTCGTCGTCGCGCACCAGGGCGACGTACACCCATTCCCCCGGGTGCAGGTCAAGGCCCGGTGGCAGAGACGCTTCGCCCTGGTGGATCGCCAGGGCGACGTAGCGTCCGCGGAAGGCGTCGTAGGGGTCGACCGGGGCGGTGCGGAAGCGGAAGAGCTCGCCTCGGGCGAGCACCCGCTCGCGGGCGAGGATCATCGCCGCCGGCACCCACAGCTGGGCGACGGCGACGAGGGCGAAGAGCGGCAGGCGAAGACGCGCGATCCAGTTCACGAGACCTCCGTTGCGCCGCCTCCGGCGGCGAGCCTGCTCAGCCGGTAATTGGCGACCAGAAAGCCCACCCCGACGACGAGGAAGGCGATGCCGCGCGCCACCAGCGACAGGTCGCTGTCGAAGAAACGCAGCACGATGAGGAGGGCGACGATCCCCAGCCCGGCGTTGGCACGGGCGCCGTCGCCGGAGCGCAGGCCGGAACCCATCAGCCCCAGGCCGAGAGCCAGGAGGTAGGCGCTGCAGAGCAGGGCGAGGATGAGGCGCGGCGGCGCAGCGGCGAGGGCCAGGGCGTAGGCGGCGAGCGCCAGCGGCGCAAAGGCGCCGAGCAGCCCCGAGGTCACGTCGCGCCGCAGCACGGCACGCCACCACAGCACCAGGGTGCGGCCCGCGAGCGCCGCCAAAGCCACCCAGACCGCGATCACCCCCGGCGTCGGGTCGCTTACCTTCGGATCGGCCAGATCCCGCCAGCAGTCGCGATAGCTGAGCACGAAGGCGTGGCCGACGACGCCGAGGCTGCCGGCGGCGTAGAGCGGCGCCTTGCGCCACGGCCGGCCGGGGCCGTAGAGCGCCTTGCCCTCGAGGGCGAAGTAGGCGAAGAGCAGGGCGAAGGCGGGGATCCAGACGCCGCGCTCCTGCCGGGCGAGGAGGGGGTCGAAGGCGACGGCGACGGAGAGCGCCAGGGTCCAGCCGAGGAGCAGGGCGCGACCGTCCGCCCGCCGCTTCCCGAGGTGCGGCCAGAGCCAGGGCAGGACGGCGGCGAGGAGCAGCAGGTAGCCGGCCGGCGGCTCATGGCGCCAGGGGGTGAGGGCCGCCCACCAGGCGATGACCGCGAGGTAGAGCACGGCCACGGCCGTCGAGTCGAAGAGATAGATCAGAGGCAGGCTGAGCAGCATCCAGGTCAGCAGGAAGCCCTGGAGACTGCCCGGGATGTGGTAGGTCTGGCCGATCAACGCGATGGCCGCCGCCACCGCCAGGCTGAGGGCGAGGGCCGCGCCCTCGCGCCAGGCCGGCGCCCGGCGGCCGCTCGCCAGCACCCAGCCGGCGACGCCCTGGGCCGCCACCAGGGGCAGGAACGACAGCACGGTGCGCGTCGCCCGCGACAGCTCGGACCAGTTGTGGGCCAGCAGCAGGATGACGCCGCCGCCGATCAGCAGCGTGCCGAGGACGGCGAGGAAGACCTGCCGCAGCCGTAGCCCGCCCGCTTCGGCCCGTGCCGCGTAATGCCGTCGCAGCCGCTCCGCGGCCTCAGCCGTCAGCAATCCCTGCTCGACCAGAGCGTCGAGCTCCCCGAGCAGCCATCGCGCGTGTCGGGCGGACATGGCGGCCCATTATTGCACGGCCTCAGCCGGCCGAAGCGGGCTTGAGCGGCATGGCCGCTTGGCGTAGGGTGCCCCGACGCCTGCCACCACCAACCCGGTACACGCCGAAGCTTCGGGGTAGCTACGGCCTCGCAGCAGGAGGATGGTGGATAATGAAGGCCAGTCTAATGGCGTCGAAGTGCACCGATCAGGTGATGGCGTGGCCACCAGGAGCAAGAAAGGACGTGGGCCCAGCCGCTCGACCATCGGCGGCTTGCTGGTCTATTTGAGCCCGCGGTTGGCCCGCGGCAAGAAACCGCCCGCCTGGCCGCCGGACGCCTTCGCCCTCGCCGGCTCCATCCTCCACCGCTCCGGCGGCTACCAGACGGTGGTCGATTCCTGGCCGGTGGACCGTGCCAAGGAGGATTGGATCGGCTGGATCGAGGACGTCGGCCGTCGCTGGCGCCAGGGGTGGCCGAACGTCCCCGGCGAGGTCGCGGGGTGGTGGCAGCAGGTGGTCGGCCGGCGACGGCTGCCCCTCGCCGAGGTGCCGGGGGACCGCGAGCTATGCCGTGCGTTGATCTGCCTCTGCGCCGCCGCCGACGTCGCCTGTGCCGGGGTCGGGGTCTTCGTCTCCTGGACGCCGGGAGACCAAACCGGGGCGAGGCGCGGGGTCGCTGCCGACGACCTGTGGTGGGAGGCCAATAAGAAGCTGATGGTCAGCGCCAACGCCCCCAAGCTCGGAGCGACCCTCTGCGATCCCCCCACCGTCGATCCGTGGAAGGTCCGGGTGCTGCCCAAATTCCACACCCCGCAGACCGGCATGACCCTGCGCTCCCTCAGCCACCACCTGGCGCTGTGCCCGTCGGAGGAGGTGGTGCCGTGCTGGAGCATGCTGCCCCCGGGCCTGCATCCCCGGTTGCAGTCGAATCGACGGATGATCAACCTGCTCCTGGCACCATGGCCGATGCGCATCCAGCGCAACCAGTTCGCGCCATCATCCCCCGCCCGCGGCAACCTGCGCACCATGCCCGACCGCTTCCGCTTCTTCTCCTTCTCTAAGCCCTCAGATCCGACCGGCGTGGTCGATCGCCTGAACCGCCTCTACGAAGCGGCGATCGCCGAGGCCGGCGCCGTCGATCTGGTGGTGCTGCCGGAGCTGGCGCTCGACCCGGCGGAATACGAGAAGGTTCGCGCCTGGGCGCAGGATCAGGGTGTGTTTCTGGTCAGTGGGGTGGGGGA
>RFGL01000304.1 GCA_003697015.1 Acidobacteriota bacterium
GCCGCCCTCCTCGGCCTCGCCGCCGTCGCCGCCCCGGCCGCCACGACGGCGGAACGGCGGTGGCCGGCCGCCGCGCGGCGGCGGCTCCTCGGCCTCGCCGCCACCCTCCTGCTGGCGCCCGCCGCCCTCCTCTTCCGGCCGGCGCCGGCGGCTCCCGGCGCTCCGCCCGAGCGGCTGCGGATCGTCACCTACAACGTGCACTGCGGCGCCGGCGTCGACGGCGATCTCGACCTGGAGGCGATCGCCCGCACCATCGAGGCGGCGTCGCCGGAGGTCGTAGCCCTGCAGGAGGCGAGCCGCGGCTGGCTGGTCAACGGCGGCGTCGACCTGGTCGCATGGCTGGCCCGCCGCCTGGCCATGCCCCACGTCGTCTTCGGCGGCCACGCCGGTCGCACATGGGGCAACGCCGTCCTCAGCCGGCGGCCGTTCCTCGCCGCCGCGGTCGAGCCGCTGCCGCCCGCGGACCTGGCGATCCCCCGCGGCCTGATCGACGTCCGCCTACCGCTCGACGGCGGCGTCCTCACCCTGCTCGCCACCCACCTGCACGCCGGCGACGGCACGGCGAGCGGCGCCGTGCGCCTGCGCCAGGTCGCGGCCCTGCGACGGCGCCTGGCGGGCCCCCCCGCCGCCCGCCACACGGTGATCGCCGGCGACCTCAACGCCGCCCCCGGCGCCGCCGCCATCGCCCGCCTGCGTCGCGCCGGCCTGATCGACGCCTGGAGCGAGGCCGGCGTCGGCGACGGCGAGACCTACCCCTCGCCCGCCGCCCGGGAACGCATCGACTATCTGTGGATCACCCCCGACCTCGCCGTCTCCAAGGTCCGCGTCCTCCCCTCCCTCGCCTCCGACCACCTCCCCCTCACCGCCGAGATCCGTCTCCGGGGCCCGGCCGGATCGAGGGAAGAACCCGCCCTTACCGGAAATCGAGCCAGTTACCTGCGCACCCGCCCGCGAAGCCGGCAGATTTCACACCGGCACTCGCCTTTGGGGATGAAGTGACGAAGACCGAGAAGCCGCTTCTTGGTCTGGTAGAACTTCGGAAGAATCGGGAGGAACCTTTCGTGCTCGTCATTCTCGAGTAGGGAAAAGATCAGCCTCCAGGGGGGCCGCTAAGCCCCACGAACCGCATTGGCGTCTCTCCCGGAGGCAACACCGGGAGTCTACTCCTCGGAAGGAGGAAAGTCAGCCTGGCTCGGCCGGCTCGGACGTCGATTCTTGCGCCAGCAGCGACTCCAGGCCGGCTTCGTCGATGATCTCGATGCCGAGGTCGCGGGCCTTGGCGAGCTTGGAGCCGGCGTTGTCGCCGGCGACGAGGAGGTCGGTCTTGGCCGACACCGAGCCGGCGACCCGGGCGCCCAAGGCCTCCAGGCTCTCCTTGATCTCGCGCCGCGGGCGGGAGAGGGCGCCGGTCAGCACCACCGTCTTGCCTTCCAGGGGACGCCGGCCGCCGGCGGGGCGCGGCTGCTCCATGTTGACGCCGTGAGCGCGCAGCTTGGCGATGCGGTCGCGGCTCTTGGGGTGGGCGAAGTAGGTGAGGATGCTGGCCGCCACCTTGGGGCCGATCTCGGGGATCGCCTCGAGGTCCTCCCTGCCGGCGGCGATCAGCGCGTCGATGGTGCCGAAGTGCTCGGCGAGGATCTTCGCCACCCGTTCGCCGACGAAGCGGATGCCGAGGGCGAAGAGAAGGTGGGCGAGGGTGCGCTCGCGCTTCGACTTCTCGATCTCCGCCAGCAGGTTCTCGGCCGATTTCTCGCCCCAGCGCTCGAGGTCGACGAGGTCCTCCTTGGTCAGCTCATACAGCGAGGTGAAGTCTTCGATCTTGCCTTCCCGCAGCAGCTGATCGATCAGCTTGTCCCCCAGCCCTTCGATGTTCATCGCATTCTTCGACACGAAGTGGTGGATCGACTCGCGGACGATCGCCGGGCAGGCGGGATTGATGCAGCGCACCGCCACCTCGCCGGGGAAGCGCTCCACCGGATCGCCGCATACCGGGCAGCGGCTGGGGGGCTTGAACGGCCGGCTGTCCGGCGGCCGCTTCTCCAGCACCACCTCCACCACCTTGGGGATGACGTCGCCGCCCTTCTCCAGCACCACCGTGTCGCCGACCCGCACGTCCTTGCGCGCCAGGTCCTCGTAGTTGTGGAGGGTCGCCCGCCGCACGGTGGTGCCGGCGAGGAGCACCGGCTCGAGCTCAGCCACCGGGGTGAGGACGCCGGTGCGGCCGACCTGGACGCTGATCCCCTTGACCACCGTCTGCGCCTGCTCGGCGGCGTACTTGTAGGCCACCGCCCAGCGCGGCGCCTTGGCGGTGGATCCCAGGCGCCGCTCGAGGTCCAGATCGTCGACCTTGACCACCACCCCGTCGGTGTCGAAGTCCAGCCGGTGACGGGCCTCGCGCCAGCGCTCGACGTAGGCCAGCACCGCCTCGACGTCGGCGCAGCGCTCGGGGTGGGCCGCCACCGGCAGTCCGAGCTGCTGTACGCGTTCGAGGTTGTCGCTATGGCGCGCCGCCAGCTCGGTGACGCTCTGGTAGATCGACACCTTGAGCCCGCGGCGCGCCACCTCCCGGCTGTCGAGCAGGCGGATGGTGCCGGCGGTGGTGTTGCGGGGGTTGGCGTAGAGCGGCAGGCCGGCCGCTTCGCGCTCGCGATTCAAGGCGGCGAAGACCCGCCGCGGCATGTAGATCTCCCCCCGCAGCTCGAGGGTCGCCGGCGCCTGCTGCGGCAGGCGCAGGGGCAGATTGCGGATCGTGCGGGCATTGGCGGTGACGTCGTCGCCGACGATGCCGTTGCCGCGGGTCACCGCCCGCACCAGCACCCGATCCTCGTAGCGCAGACTGATCGACACGCCGTCGATCTTGAGCTCGGCGACGTAGCTCGGCTGCGCGTCCGGCACCAGGCGGGCGACGCGTCGGGCCCACTCGACGAGCTCGTCGCGGCTGTAGGTGTTGTCGAGGGACAGCATCGGCGGCGAGTGCTCGACCTGCTCGAAGCCCTCCAGGGGCTCGCCGCCGACCCGCTGGGTCGGGCTGTCCGGCGTGCGCAGCTCGGGGTGAGCCTCCTCCAGCTCGATCAGCTCCCGCAGCAGAGCGTCGAAGGCCTGGTCGCTGATCTCGGGCCGGTTGTCGACGTAGTAGAGGCGGTTGTGGCGCTCGATTTCGGCCCGCAGCTCGGCGGCCCGCGCCGCAAGATCCTGGCTCATGGGCGGGGATTCTACCCTCCGCTCGGCGGTCGTCGGTGCAGGATCTCGTCCCGCGGCCGGCGAGCTCGGGCGGGGGAGAGCCGAGCCGCGGGCCGGCGCCCGCGGCTGAGACCATAATAGGGGCGATGCGCCGGAGCTCGATCCCCTGGTGGCTGGTGCCCCCGGCCGCCGCCTACCTGGCCTACTTCGCCCTCACGGTCTACGCCGAGTGGTGCGGTCCGGGCATGCCCGGCCTGCGCAGCGTCTACCCCGACGGGGTGATGG
This sequence comes from Acidobacteriota bacterium, assembly GCA_003697015.1. Classification (GTDB taxonomy): domain Bacteria; phylum Acidobacteriota; class Thermoanaerobaculia; order Multivoradales; family J023; genus J023. Next base: position 3,466 of record RFGL01000304.1, read on the forward strand.
TGGTGCGGGCGGTGTTGCCGGACTCCCAGGCGGAGAGCTGGGGGATCGAGCCCGGGGACCGGGTGCTGGCCTTCGACGGCCGGCCGGTGAGGAGCGTGCCGGAGTGGATCGCGCGGCGCGCCAACCTCGCTGCCGGCCGGCCGCTTCAGATCGTCGTCGAGCGCCACGGCCAGCGGCGGCGGCTGGTGGTCGAGCCGCGGGCGCGGCCGCCGGGCGACTGGCGTCTGACCGAGCTGGCCGCCCTGGCCAACCGCCTGGCGCAGCTGGTGGCGCTCGTGGTGGCGATGGTCATCGCCTTCCGCCGGCCGCGCGATCCCACCGCCCTGCTCGGCGCCTGGTTCCTGGCCACCGTCGCCACCGCCTCGATGGTGCCGCCGCCGGGCTTCGCCACCGCCTGGCGCGCCCTGCCCCGGTGGCTCGACGCCGCCATGTGGCTGCCCTTCGTCAGCGGCCTGTGGCTGTCGAGCATCTTCCTGAGCTTCGTCTGCCGTTTCCCCCGGCCCTTGTTCCGCGCCCGCTGGCCTTGGCTCCTGATCTGGCTGCCGACGGTGGCTGCCTTGCCGCGGGTGCTGCCCTACCTCGTCGCGATGATCTACGACCCCGGGCGGACGGTGGTCGTCGAGGCCTCGCTGCTGCGCCTCAGCGCGCTGAAGAATCTGCTCTACACCTTCCTCGCCCTCGCTCTCCTGGCCTGGAGCTACCGCCGCCTCGAGGAGGTCAACGAACGGCGGCGGATCCGCGTCCTCGCCCTCGGCCTGAGCCTCGGCAGCCTCGGCATCCTGCCCCTCTTCCTCGCCATCTACTTCCCGCCGGCGGCGCCCCTGTCGGCGCTGGCCCTGTCTTGGCCGGGGATGATCCTGGCCTACCTCCTCGGCATCACCTTCTCCCTCTCCTTCGCCTACGCCGTGCTGCGCCACCGCCTGTTCGACATCCGGGTGATCGTCCGCCAGGGGGTGCGCTACGCTCTCGCCCGCCGCCTGCTGCTGTCCCTGGTGCCGCTCCTGGCCCTGGCGATGATCGCCGACCTGCTGCTCCACGGCGACCGACCGCTGCTCGAGCTGCTCGGCCGCCGCGGCTGGATCTACGCCCTCCTCGCCGGCCTGGCGCTCTACGCCAACCACCGCCGGCGGCATTGGCTCGAGGCCTTGGACCGGCGCTTCTTCCGCCAGCGTTACGACGCCCGCCTGTTGCTCCGGCGGGTGGTGGAGTCGGTGCGCACGGCGCGCAGTCTGGAGCAGGTCGCCGCCCGCCTGGTGGCCTGCGCCGAGGCCGCCCTCCACCCCGAGCTGGTCGCCGTCCTGCTGCGCCGGCCGCAGGCCCATCGCTTCGCCTGCCTGGCGTCGGCACCGGCGGGAGCGAGCGTCGCCGAGCTCGCCGCCGACAGCGAGCTGGTGCTGGCGACGCGGCGCCAGGAACGTCCCCTGGCCCTGACCCGCACCACCGCCGACGGCATCGCCCCGGCCATCGAGCTCGGCTCGTCCGACGCCGCCCTCTTGGAACGCAGCCGTCTCGAGCTGCTGGTACCGGTCACCCGGCCGGCGGACGGGCCCGAGGTGCTCCTCGCCCTCGGACCGCGGCGCTCCCAGGAGCCCTACACCCGGGAGGACGAGGCCTTGCTGCAGGATCTCGCCAGCGCCTGCGCCCTGGCCTTCGAACGCTCCCCGGCCGATCTCCGCCAGCCTTCCGGCTTCGGCCTCTGCCCGCGCTGCGGCCGCTGCTACGACCAGCGGGAAGGACGCTGCGAGACGGACGGGGAACGCCTCCGCCCGCTGCCCTTCCCGCGCCGGCTGGCGGGGCGCTACCACCTCCTGCGCCAGCTGGGGGAGGGCGGCATGGGCACGGTCTACGAAGCGCGCGACGAGGCCCTGGAGCGGCGGGTGGCGGTGAAGTTGATCGCCGAGCATCTGGTGGGCAGCGAGCAGGCGGCGCTGCGCTTCCGCCACGAGGCGAAGATCGCCGCCCGCTTCGCCCACCCCAATCTGGTGACGATCTACGATTTCGGCATCGACGCCCCGCGCCGCGCCTTCCTGGTCATGGAGCTGCTCGACGGCGCCACCCTGCGCCAGAAGCTGGCGGCGGTCGGACGCCTGGCGAGCCCCGAGGCGCTCGCCTGCCTGCGCCAGGTCGCCGCCGGCCTCGAGGCCCTGCACGCCAAGAGCATGGTGCACCGCGACGTCAAGCCGGAGAACGTCTTCCTCGCGGGCCGGGATCCGCAGGCGCGGGTCAAGCTGCTCGACTTCGGCATCGTCAAGGCCCTGGGGGACGGCGATCCGGCCGATCCCCGCACCCGCGACGGCCTCCCCGGCACCCTGCGCTACATGGCGCCGGAGCGCCTGCGCTTCGAGGCGGTGGCGCCGTCCTGGGACCTGTGGGCGCTGGCGATCGTCGCCTACGAGACCCTGACCGGCTTCTACCCCTTCGCCGAGCCCGATCGCGCCGCCTGGCGGCGGAACGTCCTCGCCGGCCGGGTGCAACCGCCGAGCAGCCGCCTGCGCCAGCCCAGCCCCGAGCTCGACCGCTTCTTCGCCCGCGCCTTCGACCCCGATCCCGGACGCCGCCCGGCCAGCGCCCGCCGCCTGCTGCACGAGCTCGAGCGCGCCCTGGCCTGAGGGGCGACCGCGCCGGCGACGGCTGCCGTATACTGCGGCGCAAACGACGACGGAGGTCAGCTGCGCCATGGCCCCAATCGATCCGTCCGCGGCGCGCCGTCACCTGGCGCGCTACCCGCTGCTCGACGCCCTGCGCCTGCGCCGCTCGCGGCGCTTCAACCTCGGCATGACGATGGACGGCGGCCCCCTCGCCTTCCGCAGCCGACATCCCCCCCTGCCGCTCAGCGAGGACGAGCAGGCGGCTCTCGCCTTCGCCGCCTGCGGCATCACCGGCCACGCCCTCGTCGATCTCGCCTACCAGCCCGGCGGCGGCGGGACCATCGTCGCCGGCACCCTCGGCCGCACCATCGCCAGCGGCGACGCCATCCACACGGTGGCGGTCTTCGTCAGCGACGACCGCGGCACCTGGCTGCTGCGCCGGCCGCAGGATTTCCCGCCGGCCGAGATCCCGCACCTGGTCGAGCTCGCCGGCCGCGGCGAGCTGACCGAGCTCTACCGCCGCAGCCGCCTCAAGCTCTCGGCGCAGCGCACCCGCATCCCGCTTCACCCCTTCTACAACATCGACGTCAACCGCTGGTCCCTCTTCGCCCCGAGCAGCACCTACTTCCTGCCGGTGGCCGAGCTCACCCTGCTCTACGTCAACGGGATGCTGGAGATCTTCGGCGAGTCGACCGCCGCCTTCGTCGTCGACGAGCGCGCCGGCTTCCGGCCGGCGGGTCTCGGCCGCTTCGCCAGGAGCCGCGGCGGCCACCTCGACGACGACCCGCGTCACGAGCGGGTGCTGACCATCCAGCAGCTCGAGGCCCTGGTCAGCGAATTCACCACCATCGAGCAGGGCATGGTGCTGCAGAACCTGGCCCTGATGACCCAGGCCCTCGGCCTCGGCGGCTTCCCCCACTGGGCCGCCCACCCCCACGGTTGGCTCCGCGCCCTCGGTTTCCGCATGGCGGAGATGCCGGCCAGCCGCTACCTCGGCATGGGCCCCGTCCTGCGCCTGCTGGCGCGCCTCCTGCGCCGTGATCCGCCGGTGCCCTGCGCCCTCGGTCTGGAACGCGACGGCGAGCCCCTGCTGGTGCCCTACTGCCCGCCCTACCAGCCGTCGATGGCGGCGGCGGTCAAGGCGGTGGTGGAGCTCAAATTCGGCGCCGGCGGCATCTTCCGCGGCGCCGCCGGCAACAGCGCCTGGCGGGAGAGCGAGACCATCGCCGCCGCCGCCCGCGAGCCCAGCCAGGCGGCGATCGACGCCACCATCGCCTACTGCGAGTACGTCTACCGGCGCTACGGCCGCTTCCCCGCCTACGCGCCCCCCTTCCGCACCGTCCTCGGCTACCAGGCCGGCCACCTCGACCTCGACTTCTACGATCGCTACTACCGTCCGGAGGCGGTCAGCGACGCCCAGCGCCGGCATATGGCGCGCTGGCACGGGGAGGAGGCGGGCTAGGCCGCGCGCCGCACCACGCCGCGGGCGACGGCGGAGACGACGTCGCCGGCGATCACCAGCAGGGCGCCGAGGAGGACGAGGACCAGCATCTCGTCGTAGAGCTGGCGGGCGCGGGCGTCGAGGATCCAGAAGCCGAGGGAGGGGATGCCGAGCATGCCGAGGACGGTGGCCTCGCGGACGCAGGTCTCCCAGCGGTAGAAGAAGAAGAGCAGGAAGCGCGGCAGCACCTGGGGGAAGATGCCGGCGGCGGCGATCTGCCGCCGGTCGGCGCCGAGGGCGCGCAGGGCGCGCAGGGGCTGGGGCTCGAGGTTCTCCACCACCTCGGCGCCGAGCTTGCCGAGGATGCCGGCGTTGTGCAGCGCCAGGGCGAGGACGATCGGCCAGGCGGTAGGGCCGATCAGGGCCAGGAAGAGGAAGGCCCAGACGTACTCCGGGATGGCGCGCAGCAGGATCTGCAGGCTGCGCGCCGACGCCACCACCGCCCGCCACGACGCCCGCCGCCAGCGTCCGGGCGGCCGCGGCGACGGCAGATAGGGTTCCGGGGTGGCCCAGCTGCGCGCCGCCGGCAGGCTGAGGAGCAACCCGCCGACCGCCGCCAGCACGATCGCCGCCACCGCCAGCTCGAGGGTCACCCGCGCTGCGTGCCAGCCCTTCTCCGCCATCACCTCCCCCAGCCAGCGGACGAAGATCGCCGGCTCGAAGTCGCGGCCCTGGAGGGGGAAGGGACGGATCTCACCGAGGAATCGCTCGACGTTGGCCAGCCGCCGCGGGCTGAGCATGCCGCCGGCGCCGAAATCGCCGCCCAGCCAGGCATAGGCCACCAGGGCGAGGAGCAGCGCGGCGCTCAGCCGCAGGAAACGGCTGCGCGGCCGTTGGCGGTAGAGCCGGCGGATGGCGCCGTCGGCGTCGTTCACGCCACGAACCTCCGGCGCAGGGCACCGCTCCAGCGATCGACGGCGATCACCAGCAGCAGCAGGGCGTAGAGGTAGGTCCACACCTCGCCGTAGTGCAGATTCTCGAACGACGCCGCCAGGTAGTAGCCGAGGGTGGGAAAGCCGAAGAAGCCGAGCACCGCCGACGAGCGCAGCGCGCATTCGAAGCGATAGAAGGCGTAGGCGCTCATGTCGGGCAGGGCGCGCGGCAGGAGGCCGGCGAGAAAGATCATCGACGGCGGCGCGCCGGCGGCGCGCAGGGCGTGCGCGGCGTCGCGCGGCGCCTCGTCGATCAGCTCGGAGAAGACCTTGGCGAAGGTCCCGGCGTAGGGGATGGCGATGGCGATCACCGCCGACAGGTTGCTGAGACCGAAGGCGGCGAGGAAGAGCACCGCCCACACCAGCTCGTGGATCGAGCGCATGAAGGCGATCAGCAGACGGGTGAGGCCGTAGAGGGCCGGGGCCGCGCCGCGCTGGACCACCCTGCCCCAGCGGCCCTCGCCGCCCGCTGCGTCGCCCGCCCACCAGGCGCTGGAGCCGAGAAAGCCGAGGACCAGCCCGACGGCGAGGGCGAGGCTGGAGGCGGCGGCGGCGAAGGTCACGGTGGCGACCGCCGCCTCCCCCGCCTTGAGCAGGAGGGGCGTCGTCCCCGGCGGCACCTCCGCCTCGTAGCTCAGGGCCGGGCTCACCGCCCGGCTCAGCAGATCCCGCGCCACCCGCAACCCGCCGCTGCTGGGGATCAATCCCTGGGGTGCGAGCTCCAGGGCGACGGCGGCCCACACCCCGGCGAGGGCGATGGCGATCAGCACCACCCCCCGCGGACCGACGCCGCGCCGCTCCTCAGGCATCGACCATCATCTCCTCGCGGCTCAGATCGTAGAGCGCGTGGAAGTCGGCGTCGGTCAGCTCCTCGGTGCGGTGGTCGAAGACCACCCGGCCGTCGCGCAGGCCGACCAGCCGCGGCAGATAGTCGCGCGCCAGCTGCAGATTGTGCAGGCTGATGCAGAGGGTGAGCCCGCGCTCCCGGGAGATCTCGGCCAACAGGGCGACGGTGTCGCGGGCGCGGGCCGGGTCGACGCTCGACACCGGCTCGTCGGCCAGGAGGGCCGCCGGATCCTGGTAGAGCGCGCGGGCGATCGCCACCCGCTGCTGCTGGCCGCCGGAGAGCCGGTCGGTGCGCTGGTAGAGCTTCTCCGGGATGCCGACCCGCGCCAGCAGCTCATAGACCCGCCGCACCTCGCTGCGCGGCGGCAGCAGCAGCAGGCGCAGGGCGCCGGCGAGGGAGAGGCGCCCCAGGCGGCCGGCGAGGACGTTGTGCAGCACCCGCAGGTTGGGTACCAGGGAAAGGTCCTGGTGCACCATGCCGATGCGCGAGCGCAGGTGGCGCAGGGCCCGGCCGGTGAGGGTGGAGAGGTCGTCGCCGGCCACCACCACCCGCCCCATCGACGGCCGCAGGGTGCCGTTCAGCAGGCGCAGGAGGGTGGTCTTGCCGGCGCCGCTCGGGCCGACCAGCCCCACCGC
>RFGL01000305.1 GCA_003697015.1 Acidobacteriota bacterium
GCCCCTTTCCCGGCCCGATCCCCGGCCGCCGCCGGCGGGGCGCCGAGCCGCCCGGCCTGGGCCCTGGCCGCCGCCCTGGCGCTCGTGAGCCTCGGCCTCGGGGCCTGGTCCCTCGTCCTCCAGCGCCGGGCGGCACGCCTGTCGCAGCCGGCGCTGACGTCGTCGCTGGAGATCGCCCTCGAGCAGCCGCGCGCCGCCGATGAGGTGGAGGTGACGGCCGGCGGCGGCCCGCTGCTGCTCTACCTGGTGCTGGTCGAGCCCTATCCCTGCCGCAGCTTCGATCTCGAGCTGGGCGACGCGGCCGGCGGTCTGCTGTGGCGGCGGGAGGTCGACCTGCCGCCGCCGCCGGGGGAGCTCGAGCTGATCCTGCCCCGTCCCTTCCTCGACCGCCGGCCGGCGACCCTGCGTCTGTTCGGCGACTGCGACGGCGGGCGCCGGCTGCTGGTCGAACGACGCCTGCGGATCCGCCGGCCGCAGGAAGGGGCGCCATGAGCCCCGGCGGCTGAGCTTCACGCTTACAGGGACGAATGCGACGAGCCGCCGCAAGGATCCTGATGCGCGCTGCCCGCGCGCCGTCGCGCTCGGCGCTAGCCGTCGTTCTCGCTCTCGCCCTGCTGGCGCCGGCGGGTTGCCGGCGGCAGCCGCCGGAGGCGCAGGGCGACCGCGGAGACGCCGGGGACGCCGCCGCCGGCGCGGTCGAGCACCGGCCGCTCGAGCTGGCGGCGGGGACCTTCCTCCACCTGCGGATCGAGCAGGAGGGGGCCGACGTCGTCGTGCGGCTGCGGGATCCGCAGGGGGAGACGGTGGTCGAGGTCGACAGCCCGACCGGCGGCTACGGGCCGGAAGAGCTGCTGGCGATCGCACCCGCCAGCGGGCGCTACCGCCTGGAGATCGAGATCCTGAAGCGCGATCCGCGCGGCCCCGGCACCTACGTCCTCCAGCCGGTGGCCCGGCGGCCGGCGACGGCGGCGGATCGCGAGCTGCTCGCCGCCGACCGCGCCTACCTCGAGGGCCGGCGCCGCTTCAAGGAAGCGCAGCGGGGCGGGGGGGAGGCTGCCGGCGCGGCCCTGGCGGCCTACGATCGCGCCCTGGCGACGTGGCAGGCGCGCGGCCTGCCGTCGCGCGCCGCCGAGGCGCTGCACGCCATCTGCCGGGTCCACGAGCTGCGCGGCGAGCACGGCCGGGCGGTGCTCTTCTGCGACCGGGCGGCGGCGCTTCTCGCCGCCTCGCCGGAGGGCGACGCCGAACGCCGGCGGGCGGTTTTCCTCGACCGTGCCGGCTACCTGCGCCTCAAGCTCGGCGAGCCGCAGCGGGCGATCGCCAGCTGCCGCCGGGCGGTGGCGCTCTTCGAACGCCACCGCAACCACCGCGCCGCCGCTCTCGCCCTCTCCCATCTGGCCAGCGCCGAGCTCGCCCGCGGCGACCTGCAGCGCGCCGCCAGCCTCTTCGAGCGGGCGCTTCAGGCCAACGCCCGGGCCGGCCACGAGCGCGACCGCGCCGCCATCCTGCTCGATCAGGGACGGGTCTTCCTCGCTCTCGCCCGGCCGCACGAGGCCCTGGCCAACTTCCGCCAGGCCCGGCGCCTGCGGCCGCCGCAGCGGGCGAGCGAGATCGCCGGCCTCTTCGACGGCATCGCCCACGCCGCCCTGCAGCTGGGCGACGTGGCGGCGGCCGAGGCGGCGATCGGCGAGGGGATGGAGCTGCTGCGCCGGCAGGGCGCCTCCCCCCGCGCCCAGGCCCTGGTCCTCGGCACCCTCGGCATCGTCCACCGCCGGGAGGGCGATCTCGACGCCGCCCGGGCGGTTCTCGACGAGGCCCTGCGCCTGGCGCGCCGGGCGCAGGACGGGCGCACCGAGGGCATCGTCCTCCTCACCCTCGCTCACCTGCACGTGCTGCGCGGCGAGCCCGCCCGCGGCCTCGAGCTGGCGCAGCGGGCGGAGACGCTCTTCACCGCCGCCGCCGACGACAAGTGGCGCGCCTCCTGCCGCGCCCGGGCGGCCCAGGCGCTGCGCGACCTCGGCCGGCTGGAGGAGGCCTGGCAGCAACTCGAGCCGGCCCTCGAGGTGGTCGAGGACCTGCGCCGGGAGACCGTGCGGCGCGATTTCCGCAGCGCCTACTTCGCCTCGCGCCAGGACTACTTCGAGATCGCCATCGACGTGCTGGTGCAGCGGCACCGCCGCGAGCCGTCCGCCGGTTTCGCCGCCCGCGCCCTGGCCCTCGATCAGCGCCGCCGGGCGCTGGAGCTGCGCGACGCTCTGGCGCTCCACCGCACCGGCGAGGCGGACGAGGCGCTGCGGCGGCGGGAGGAGGCGATCGGCCGCCGGCTGAGCGCCCTGAGGCGCGACGTCGGCGTCGATCCGGCCGCCCGCCGGCAGCGCGTCGCCGAGTTGCTGGGCGAGCTCGATCGAGCGCGCGGCGAGGCCCGGCGGGCGCGCCTCGACGGCCTGCCGCAGCCGCCGGCGACGGACGTCGATCCGGCCCTCTGGCGCCAGCGCCTGCTCGGCGACGACGACCTGCTCCTGGTCTATGCCCTGGGCGAGGAGCGCAGCTATCTGTGGTCGGCGTCGCGGCGCCGGCCGCTGGCGGTGGCGGAGCTGCCCGGGCGGCGGGCGCTGATCGAGCCGGCGCGGCGTTTCGCCGCCCGTTGCCGCGAGATCCGCCGGCGCAGCGCCGGGCCGCGGCGGCAGCTGGGCGCGGAGCTCGGCCGCCTGCTGCTGGCTCCGGTGGCGGGGGAGCTCGATCACCGGCGCCTGCTGCTGGTGCTCGACGGTCCGCTGCAGATGATCCCCTTCGCCGCCCTGCGCGACCCGCGGCCGCCGGCGGAGGGAGGCGGAGGGTATCTGATCGCCGGCCACGAGGTGGTGGCGTTGCCGTCGGTGCCCAGCCTCCTCGCCCTGCGTCGCCGGCTGGCCGAGCGCCGTCCGCCGCGCCGCGCGGTGGCGGTCTTCGGCGACCCGGTCTTCAGCGCCGGTGACCCCCGGGTCGGGGGCGGCAAGCCGATCGCCGGCGGCGATCCGGCGCTGCTCGGCGATCCGGCGCGCGACGTGGCGCGCAGCGCCGAGGCGCTGGGGGTCGACGCCCTGGCGCGTTTGCCGGGCTCGCGCCGCGAGGTCGAGGCGATACGTGCCCTGGTCCCGCCCGGCGAGGCGCTGGTGGCGCTCGACTTCGAGGCCAGTCGCGAGACCCTCGAGGCCGCCGCCCTGGCCGACTACCGGGTGCTGCACTTCGCCACCCACGCCCTGCTCGATCGCGAGCACCCCGAGCTCTCCGGCCTGGTGCTGTCTCTGGTCGATCCCGCCGGTCGGCCCAGGGACGGCTTCCTGCGCGCCTTCGAGCTCGCCGGGCTCGAGCTGCCGGTCGAGCTGGTGGTGCTCAGCGCCTGCGAGACCGGCGCCGGCAAGGTGGTGCCGGGGGAGGGGGTGCTGGGCCTGGGGCGGGGTTTCTTCGAAGC
>RFGL01000025.1 GCA_003697015.1 Acidobacteriota bacterium
ACCCCGCCGGTCGCCGCCGCCCTCCGCTCTGCCGCGACCGCTCCGCCGCCGCCCGCTCCGCCGCCGCCCGAGCCGCCGCAGCGGGAGATCCCCTACGCCGTGCCCGAGCGCCTCAGCTCCGACGCCGGCGAAGAGCGCAAGATCGCCATGTTCTGCGATCTCGAAAACATCGCCCTGGGGGTCCGCGACTCGGAGATCAAGCGCTTCGACGTCAACCTGGTGCTCGAGCGGCTGTTGGAGAAAGGCAAGATCATCGTCAAGAAGGCGTACGCCGACTGGGAGCGCTACAGCGAGTACAAGCGCGCATTCCACGAAGCCGCCATCGAGCTGATCGACATCCCTCAGAAATACTACTCGGGCAAGAACAGCGCCGACATCAAGCTGGTGGTCGACGCCATGGACCTGTGCTACTCCAAGGAGCACCTCGACACCTTCGTCGTGGTGTCCGGCGACAGCGATTTCTCGCCCCTGGTTTCGAAGCTGAAAGAGAACAACAAGTACGTCATCGGCATCGGGGTCAAGAATTCGTCGTCCAACCTGTTGATCGACAACTGCGACGAGTTCATCTACTACGAAGACATGTGGCGTGACGTGCAGAAGGTGCCGCGTCTCGATCACCTGTCGACCAAGGACGCCGAGGTCTTCGGCCTGATGGTCGACGCCATTCTGGCCTTGATGCGGGAGAACAAGGACGTTCTCTGGGGCTCGATGATCAAGCAGACGATGAAGCGCAAACGACCCTCGTTCAACGAGGGCTACTACGGCTACGGCACCTTCTCCGAGCTGCTGCAGGACGCCGAGCGCAAGAAGATCATCGAGCTCAAGCGCGACCAGCGCTCCGGCGGCTGGGTGGTGACCGGCTTCGCCAAGGCGGGGTAGGCTCAGAGCTCGAAAGGCTCGTCATCGACCGGCAGCGTCCGCCGGCAGGCGCGACGGGAGATCGAGGTGCGCGGCGAAGGTCGGCACCTCCAAGGTCTTGGCCTTGCGCGGGCACGCGACGTCCGAGCGAGAACGCGCCCGAAGTCTCCGCCCGAATGTAGCCCGTGCCGCGCTCACGGCGGGAAGGGGATGCGGCTGGCGACGGCGACGTGGCGGGGGTCGTCGGCTTCGCCGCGGCGCTGGCGCAGGAGGGCGGCGTAGGCGATCATCGCCGCGTTGTCGCCGGCGTAGACCAGGGGCACGAGGCGCAGGGGAACGCGGTTGCGCGCTGCCCAGCGCTCGAGCCGGCGGCGCAGCAGGCGGTTGGCGGCGACACCGCCGGAGACCGCCAGCAGCTCGAGGGGGCGGCGGGCATGAAGGTGGCGCAGGCGGCTCTCGAGCTGCCGCACCGCCGCGTCGCGGAAGGCGGCGAGGAGGTCGCAGGCCGCCTGCGGCACGGCGTCGAGGTCGTCCCAGCGCTCGCCGGCGGGCACCTCGCCGGCCCGCTCCAGCGCCTCCAGCCGGCGCAGGGTCTGGGTCTTGAGCCCGGAGTAGGAGAAGAAGGGCTCGCCGCGCACCCCGTGGACGCGGAAGCGGAAGCGCCGGGGATCGCCGCGTTCCGCCAGCAGGTCGACCTTGGGGCCCTGCGGGTAGGCCAGGCCGAGGCGCTTGCCGACCTTGTCGAAGACTTCCCCCATGGCGTCGTCGCGGGTCTCCACCAGGCTGCTGACGCGGCCCTCGTCGACCGCCAGGAGGGAGGTGTGGCCGCCGGAGACCACCAGGGCGGTGAAGCGTGCCGGCGGCTCTTCAGCCGGGGCGCCGTCGGGCGACAGGAAGGGCGAGAAGACGTGCCCCTCGAGGTGGTGGACGGCGTGGAACGGCAGGCGGCGGGCAAAGGCGATGGCGCGGCCGATCGACAGCCCGACCAGCAGGCAGCCGATCAGGCCGGGGCCGCGGGTGGCGGCGACGGCGCCGACGTCGTCCAGGGTTGCGCCCGCCTGATCGAAGGCCGCGGCGCTGACCGCCGGCCAGTTGGTCAGGTGCTCGCGGGAGGCGATCTCCGGCACCACGCCGCCGTAAGGGCGGTGGGCGCGAAGCTGGCTCGAGACCGCCGACGCCAGCACCCGGCCGCCGGCGTCGACCAGGGCGCAGGCGGTGTCGTCGCAGGAGGTCTCGATGCCGAGGACGAGGGGGTGGGACCGGCTCATGCCGCCAGTCTATGGCAAGGCGGCCGGCGGGGAGCCGGCCGCCGGGGAGCCGGCCGCCGGGAGACGAGAGCCGTGCGAGGGAGCGGGATCAGTTGTCGTTCTTCTCCTTCTCCTCGCTGACCTCGGTCTCGATGACGACCATGTGCTCGCCCTCCTCGCCGCTCTTCAAGGCGTCGAGGATCTCCTTCCGCTTGGCTTCGGGGAGATCGTCGAGCACCCCGGACTCGATCAGCCGCTGGGCGGCGCTCTTGTGGTGCAGGCGCACGGCGTGGCCCTTGGCGTGGGCGTGAGCGCCGGCGGCGACCCACGACGCGTCCCCCGTTACGTCCTCCATCACGACCTTGCCGTCCTGCGCGACGAAGACCATCGAGCTCGCCGCGCAGTCCGAGTCGCCGTCGTCGCAGTCGCCCTTGACGATCCGCTTGCGGATCACCACGTGCTCGCCCTCATCGCCGGTGGCGAAGGCGAAGGCATTGTCGCCCTCCCTGACCGGCAGGACGATCGCCTCCTCTTCGCCGTCGATGGCGATTTTGTAGGCGTCTTCGGTGCGGGTGACCAGGACCTCCTTGCCGCTTTCGGTAAAGAACTGCTGCGTGTCGCCGACCTCCATGTCGCTCAGATCGAGCTCCAGCAGATCGCCGTCTTTGACCATCTTGATTTTGACCTGACGTTCGACGTGCAGGCCCTCGTCTTCCTCGGCCAGGACGGGCAGGGCGAGCAGCAAGGTTGCGGCCAGGATCAGGATGAAGGGGGGCTTTCTCATCGTTCGTACCTCCGGGTTTGCCGTTCGATCGGGCGTCGGTCGTTGCGTCATTCGACGACGGAGAGAGCAAGGGACGTGCCAGGGCGCTGCCGGCCTGCGGGCGGGCGGGCCCCGCTTCCGGGTCGCTCCGGGTCTCCCGAAATGGGGAGAAGAGTGCCGAGATCAGGCGTCCCCGGCCGCCAAGCCGTATTTCTCCAGACGGTAGAGGAAGGCTTTGTAGCCCAGGTCGAGGAGGCGGGCGGCACGCGCCTTGTTGCCGCCGGCGAGGTCCAGGGCCTGGCGCAGGCAGTCGCGCTCGTGGGCCTCCCACGACAGCCCGGCCGGCGGCAGGCGGAAAGCCGCTTCGGCCGGCGGCCGCGGCTGCATGCCGGCGGGCAGGTCGTCGCTCGACACCCGTCCGTCCTCGGCCAGCAGCACCAGCCGTTCGACGGCATTGCCCAGCTCGCGCACGTTGCCCGGCCAGGAGTAGTCCATCAGTCGCCGCATGAGGGCGGGGGGAAAGGGCTCGACCGCGATGCCGTGGCGGCGGGCAGCGCGGCGCGCGAAGTGCTCGACCAGGAGCGGGATGTCCTCGCGCCGCTCGCGCAGGGGCGGCATGCGCAGGGGCACGACGTTGAGCCGGTAGTAGAGGTCGTCGCGGAAGGTGCCCTCCGCCACCGCCGCCGCGAGGTCGCGGTTGGTGGCGGCGATCAGCCGCACGTCGGCTTGCACCTCGCGGCTCGAGCCGACGCGGCTGAAACGGCCTTCCTGCAACGCCCGCAGCAGTTTGGGTTGCACCAGGAGCGGCAGCTCGCCGACTTCGTCGAGGAAGAGGGTGCCGCCGGCGGCGGCGGCGAAGGAGCCCGGGCGGCTGCGGTCGGCGCCGGTGTACGCTCCCTTCTCGACGCCGAAGAACTCCGCCTCGATCAGCCCTTCGGGGATGGCGGCGCAGTTGACCGCGACGAAGGGCCCTGAGGCGCGCCGCGACAGGGCATGGAGCGCGCGCGCCGCGAGCTCCTTGCCGGTGCCGCTCTCGCCGGTCAGGAGCACGGTGGCATCGGTGGTGGCGAGTTTCTCGACCTGGCGGAAGAGCTTCTGCATCGACGGCGCGCTGCCGACCAGGTCGACCAGCCGGTCGCGTTCCGACAAGGCCTCGGAGAGTCGCCGGTTCTCGTCCTCCAGACGGCGGGCGCGCAGCGCCTTGTCGAGGGCCAGGAGCAGGGCCTGGCGCTCGAAGGGCTTGGCCAGGTAGTCGTCGGCGCCGGCCTGGACCGCGTCGACGGCCCCGGCGATGGTGCCGTAGGCGGTGACGACGACGAACGCCACCGCCCGGTCCGACGCCCGCGCCGCCTCGAGCACCTCCATGCCGCTGCCGTCGGGCAGCTTCCAGTCGCAGACCACGACGTCGACGTCGCCGCGGTCGAGGATCGCCCGCGCGTCCACCACCCCGGCCGCCTCGCTCACCCGGTAGCCGGCGCCGCCGAGGATGCGGCTGACCAAGCGGCGTTGGTCGGGCTCGTCCTCCACCAGCAGCAGGTGGCGCTCGGTACCGCCGTCAGCCATTCCCCGACTCCCGCCGCGATCCCAGGCGGAGGACGGCGCGGGTGCCGCCCCCGGCCCGATCGTCGAGGGTCAAGCGGCCGCCGTAGCGGGTGGTGGTGATGCGGTGGGCGAGGAAGAGCCCCATGCCCGAGCCGTTGGCCTTGGTCGACAGATGGGGGGTGAAGAGCCGCTGGCGCACCGCCGGCGGCAGGCCCGGACCGCGGTCCAGCACCTCGACCTCGAGCTCGCCGCCGGCCGCCGGCCGCAAACGCACGCGGACGGTCGCACCGGCGGGAGAAGCCTCGACGGCGTTGACCACCAGTGCCTGCAGCACCGCCCGCAGCTCCGCCTCGACGGCGGTGATCGACGGCAGGGGCTGGTCGCCGGCGTCGAGCTCGATGCGCACCCGCTGCTGGTTGTCCTGCAGCGCCTCCAGCACCACGTCCTGGGCCAGGGCCGCCAGATCGACCGGGCGCTCGGCGCCACCGCCCTGGCTGGCGAGAGCGAGGAAGGAGCGGATGCGCTGGTCGATGCGCCGGATCTGACGTCGCGCCGCCCCGGCCAGGCGGGCGGTCTCGTCGTCTCCCGGCGCTCGTCCGGCGAGCTCGTCGAGGGACAGGCCGAGGGCATTCAACGGATTGCGCAGGGTGTGGGCGAGACCGCGGGCGAGCTCGCCGATTTCCCCCAGATGCTGGCGTGCCTGAAGCGCCTTGGAGTGCGCGTCGAGGGCTTCAAGCTGGCGCGACATGCGGTTGAAGGCGGCGACTGCCTGCCCCACCTCGGGGGTGGCGTGGCGCACCTCCACCTGGGTCCCCAACTTCCCCTCGCCGAGGCGCTCCGCCGCCGCCGCCAGCTGGCGCAGGGGCGCCGACGCGCGGTGGGCGAGGAAGGCGGCGAGCAGCAGGCCGAGCCCCAGGAGGCCGGAGGAGCCGAGCAGCAGATGCCGGGAGAAACTCTCCAGCTGCGCTTCGATGCGCCGCTGGTGGATGGGGATATGAAGGGCCTGGCGCGCGGCCGGAGCGCCGGGCTGATGCAGGCGCATGACCAAATGGCGGCGCACCTGGCGGCCGGCCCGGACCTCGATGCGTTCTTCGGTCCACACCCCGCTCGCTGCCGGCTCGCCGGGCTCCGCGAGACCGAACGAATAGGCGATGGCACCGCCGCCACCGCCGCCGACGACCAGGTGCTCGAAGACCGGCTGGCGGGTCGGGGACGGCTGGACGGCGGCCGGGTCCGTGACCGGCGGCGGGTCCGCCGGTGCGGCCGGCGGCGTCCGTGGCTCGGCCGCCGGCGATTCCCCAGCCGCCGGCCGGGCCGGCCGGTCTTCCTCGGCCCCGTGCTCCACGCAGCCGGGTCCGCTGCAGCCTGCCGGCGTTTCCAGGTCGACCAGTACCGCCGCCACCGAGCTGCCGACGTCGAGCGCCACCTCGTCGACTTCGGACGAGAGGGCACGGGTCAGGCTGCGCACCCACCACCACTGGGCGGCGACCAGGGCGAGCACCAGGGCGCTCAGCATCAGGAACAGTCGAGCTCGCAACGACATGGCGTCTTCTCCAGGTACCGTCCACGGCGCCGGCCGAAGCGGGGGATGGCGCTCCGCACCGCCGCCGACTCCCAGTCCGCAGCAAGGACCGTGCCGCGGAACGATCCGCGGGCCTCCCTCAGGCGCCGGCGAGCTGGTCGGGAAAGAGGCTGCGGCGGAAACGGCGCATGCCCCGCAACCAGCGGTCGTAATCGGAAATCTTGCGCCGCATGTAGTCTCGCACCTGAGGATGGGGGAGGATGAGGAACGTCTCTTCCGCCAGCCCTTCGATCACCTCCTGGGCCACCGCTTCGGGCGACAGGACGCCGTCGGCCGACGCCGCGCGGGTCGCCGCCCGGTGGTCGTCGCCGCTCAGCATCGGCGTGTCGACCGCCTGCGGGCAGAGCACCGAAACGCGGATGCCCTGGTCGCCGTGGGTGATGGCCAGAGCCTCAGCAAAGCCCAAGGCGGCGTGCTTGGTGGTGGAGTAGGCGGCATCGCCGATCTGGCTCAGCAGACCGGCGGCGGAGACCGTGTGCAGCAGGTAGCCGCCGCCGCGGCGGATCATTCCCGGCAGCACCGCCCGGGCGCCCCAGACGTGGGCCATGACGTTGACCTTCCACAACTTCTCCCATTGGGCGTTGGTTTGTGAGGTCGCCATCCAGTCCGGCGCGTCGGAGAAGGCGATGCCGGCATTCGAGCACAGGAGGTCGATCGGGCCGAAGTGTCGCTCGGTCGCCCGCACCGCCCGCCGCACGTCGCGCTCGCGCGATACGTCGGCATGGAGCGCCAGGCCGTCGATCGCCGCCGCCACCGCCTCGGCTCCGGCCAGGTCGACGTCGGCCACCGCTACGCCGCGGGCCCCTTCGCGGTGGAAACGTTCGGCCATCGCCCGGCCGATGCCGCTGGCGCCGCCGGTGACCAGGACTACCTTGCCTTCCAACTCCATGGCCTCACCTCCGTTCCCCAGCGGCCCACCTTACCGCGCCGGACGGGGCTCTATCCCTCGACCAGGTAGAGGACGAGGGTCTCGGCGATCAAGGCCGGCCGCGCCTCGCCCTTGATCTCGATCGTCGCTTCGCTGGTGAGCAGGATGCGCCCCGGACTCTTCTCGGCGACCTCGAGGATGCGCGAGCGCAGGCGCACTTCGCTGCCGGTCTTGACCGGCTGCAGGAAACGCACTTTGTTGAGGCCGTAGTTGATCGCCAGCTTGAGCCCGGCCGGCACCGGGGCATGGTCCTGCGCCAGGTAGGGCAGGAGGGAGAGGGTGAGAAAGCCGTGAGCGATGGTGGTGCCGAAGGGGCTCTGCGCCGCCTTCTCCGGATCGACGTGGATGTACTGATGATCGCCGGTGGCGTCGGCGAAGAGGTCGATGCGTGCCTGGTCGATGCGCAACCACGGCGACGGTCCGAGCTCGCGACCGGCCATCCCCAACAATTCGTCTTTGGCCACCACCTGCGGCATGGGTCGTCCTCCTCGGCCCCGCGCCGGTGGCGCCCGGGCCGGACCTAGATTACGGTACGCTCACCACCGCACCGTCGCATGGCGAGCGGGATGAGCCGATGTTAAGCCATCAGCAGGCACGCGCGTTCTACGACCGCTTCGGTGCGCGTCAGGATCGCCAGGGCTTCTACGAAGATGCGGCGCTCGCCGAGCTGATCGCGCATGGCGCCTGGGAGCAAGCCGCGTCGGTGGTCGAGCTGGGCTGCGGCACCGGCCGGCTGGCGGAACGCCTCCTCGCCCAGCACCTGCCGGCGGCGGCGCGCTACCTGGGGGTCGACCTCAGCTCGACGATGGTCGAGCTCGCCCGTCGCCGCCTCGCACGGTTCGGCGAACGGGCGGCGGTACGGCGCCTCGACGGCACGCCCGAGATCGACCTGCCGGCGGCATCCTGCGACCGCTTCCTGTCCACCTACGTCCTCGACCTGCTGCCCCTCGACGAGGTCGAGAAGGTGCTCTCCGAAGCGCACCGGCTGCTGGTTCCCGGCGGCCTTCTCGCCCTCGCCGGTCTGAGCCCGGGCACCACCCTGGCGTCGCGCCTGGTCTCGCGCCTGTGGTCCGCCGTCCACGCCCTGCGCCCCTCCCTGGTCGGCGGCTGCCGGCCCCTCGCCGTCCGCCCCCTCCTGGGCGGCGATCGCTGGCGGATCATCCACCACCGAGTCGTCACCCCCTGGGGCATTCCCTCCGAGGTGCTGATCGCTGCCCGCCGCGGGTAATCCTGCTGCCCGTAAGGTGCCCGTCCCGTTGGCCCGTAAGGGGCTGCCCGCAGGTGCCCGCCCGTGGTGCCCGCCCGTAAGGTGCCGCCGCCCGTAAGGTGCCGCCGCCCGCCCGT
>RFGL01000306.1 GCA_003697015.1 Acidobacteriota bacterium
ACGAAGCCGCGGGCGGCACCGGCGCGGACGGTCACGTCGGGCGCTGCGGGCGAGCCGCGCGCCGTGCCCTCGAGGTCGGCCCTGCCGGCGAGCTCGAGCCGCGGCTCGTCGCCCGGCCGCGGCAGCAGCTCGGCGACGAGGCCGAGGTCGCTGCCGGGCCAGCGCCAGCGCAGGTCGAGCTCCGGCGGCTCGAGGGTCGCCGCACCGTCCAGGTGCAGTGTGCCGGCGCCGGTGGTGACGAGCTCCAGCGTGCCCTCGATCCACCTCTCGCCGCCGGCGCTGAGCGTGCCGGCGAAGCTCGCCGCGCGCGGCGCGGCGGCGGCGGGAAGGGATAGGGCGGGGATGGCGAGGCGCGGGGCGCTGGCCTGAAGACGCGCCGTACACGGCCCCTGCCAGGTTTCCCCGTCGCGGCGGAGGGTGCCGCCGGCGACGAGGTCGAGGGCGTCCGCCGCGAGCTCCGCCTGCTGCCGCCGCCAGCGCGGGGAATCGAGGTGCGATCGGAGGTGAAAACGCAGCGCCTCCAGCCCCTCGCCGGCGATCGTGAGATCGGCGTCGCCGGCGACCGCGAGCCCGCTGCCGGCCGCGGCGTTGACCGCCGTCCACGCCCCCGCGTCGATCCCCTCGAACCTCACCTCGAAACGCTCCACGCCGCCGCCGGCGAGGATCAGGTCGCCCCGCGCCGCCGCCGTCGCCGGCAGCCGGCCGCGGGCGGTCACCTGGCGGCGGTCCCCGCGGGTGGTGATGACGACGCCGGCGCTGACGTCGCCGGGCGGCGCCTGTACCCCCCCTAGACCGGCGGCGGCGAGGAGGGGGCCGAGGATCCGCCCCCCCGCCGCCAGGGTGAGGCGTCCGTGGAGCGCGCCGCCGACGTCCTCGAGGCGCCCCGACAGGGTCGCCGGCGCCCCCTCGGCGCCGGCGAGGACGAGCCGTGCGCGGTCGACGTCCACGACCCGGGCGCGGAGCTCGCCCGCCGCCGCCCCAGCGGCCGCCGTCGCCGGCGACCTCGTCCGGCGGGGATCGAGCTCGGCCTCGAGGCCGGCGATCAGGAGACGCGAGAAGCGCCCGTCGAGCATCTCGCCGAGAGGTCCCTCGGCGTCGACCGTCGCGGCCTCGAGCCGCCGCAGCCAGGGGTAGGCCGCCGGTTGCCGCACGGTGAGATCGACGAGCCGGGCCCGTCGCCGGCCGAGGATCTGAAGCCGCCCGAGGGTCACCTCCGCCGCCAGCCGCTCCGCCAGCGCCGCTTCCACCAACCTCCGCGGTCGATCGCGCAGCACCACGCAGGCCGCCGCGACCGTCCCCAGGACGACCACCACCCCGATCAACCAGCGCCGGCGACGGCCCATGCCGCCATCTTAGCCGGCCGCTTTCACTCCTCCGGCGAAGATTTTCGTCCCTCTGTCGTCCGTTGATGGTGAGTTTGCCGCCTTCCAGGCGGCTGTCCACCGTTTTGTGAGGGTGCCACAATGATCGACCACGACCAGCTCTTCAAGACCTTGATCATGACCTTTTTTGCCGATTTCCTCCGCTTGGTCTCCCCCCCGGGATCGCCGGCGCTGGAGGTCGAGAAGGCCCGGTTCCTATCGCAGGAACACTTCTCGCGCCCGGCCCGCGGCCGGCGGGTAGCCCTCGATCTGGTGGCCGAGGTGCCGGCGCGACGGGCGCCGCCGCGGTTGATCCACATCGAGATCGAGCGGGTCTACCGCCGGGCTGCGGGCCGGCGCATGGTCCGCTACTACATGCACCTGCGTCTCGACCATCGCCGGCCGGTGGTGCCGATCATGCTCTTCTTGCGCGGCGGGCCGCCGGGCGTCGACCGCCTCCGCGTGATCGAAGAGATCGACGGTTCGGAGATCAACCGCTTCACCTATCTCGCCTTCGGTCTCTCCCGCTGTCGTGCCGAGGACTATCTGGAACGGCCGGAGGCGCTGGCCTGGGGCCTGGCCGCCCTGATGCGTCCGGCGACGATGGACCGGGCCGAGCACAAGCTGGCGTGCCTGCGCGCCATCGCTCGCGGCGAGCTGAGCGATCTGCAGCGTTTCCTGCTGCTGGAGACGGTGGAGACCTACCTGGTGCTGGAAGGCGCGGAGAAGAAACGCTACGATAATCTGGTTGCCGAGCAACGCAACCGGGAGGTGAACGCCATGGAGATGACCTGGTCTCAGCAACTGCTAGCCCGCGGCCGCGCCGAAGGGATCGAGCGCGGCCGCGCCGAAGGGATCGAGCGCGGCCGTGCCGAAGGGATCGAGCGCGGCCGCGCCGAAGGGATCGAGCGCGGCCGCGCCGAAGGTGAGGTTGCCGGCGTGCGCAGGACGCTGACCCGCCTCCTGGAGAAGCGCTTCGGTCCGCTCGACGACGACGTCCGCCGGCGGCTGGCGGCGATCTCGGACGCGGCGGCGCTGGAACGTCTGGTCGACCGCGCCCTCGAGGCGCGCTCCTTGCGCCAGCTCGGTCTCGCCGCCGACGGCTGAGTCGCGCGCCGCTTCAGCGATCGACCGGTACCAGGACCTCCTCGCCGGCGTGCACCTCCAGCCGCAGGTCCTGGGCGCCCTCGGGCAGGCGGATGCGGTAGACCCGGGTCTCGTCCGCCGGCTGCTCGCGCTGCTGTGCGTCGTCGCGCAGGATCATGCGGAAGACGATCGGCACGTGGTCCGAGACCCGGTCGCTGAAGTCGCGCACCGACTGATCGAGACGCACGATCGCCGCGTCGTCGCCGGAGATTTCCCCCAGCACCACGTCGCGGCTGACGATCACGTGATCGATCAGCGATCGGCGCGAGCTGCCGACGAAGGAGATGGCGTCGTCGGTGGCGTCGTCGGCGGTGAGGGCGAAGAGGTCGGGCGCGCCTTTGAGCGGGTCGAGGACGTCGGTGGTCAGGCGCTCGTTGAAGTCGCCGCCGAGGATCACCGGCAGGTCCTCGCTGCGTCGCAGGTCGTCGACGATCTCCGCCAGCAGTCGCGCCGCCAGCCGCCGTCGCGCCCGGCTCTGCGCGTCGCCGAAGGCCTTGAGGTGGACCACCAGCATGAGGAAGCGGACGTCCGCCTCGTTGCCGTCCGCCACCCGGCATTCGGCGAAGAGGGGTGGCCGCGGGAAGGCGGTGCGGCCGCTCTCGGTACGCGCTTCGAGGCGTTCGCGGTGACGCTCGGCGAGGTCCGGGCGCAGGGTGACGGTCGACGTATCGCGGTCATAGAGCACCGCCAGGTCCTGGCGGCCGCCGACGTCGAGCAGCTCGTAGCCCATGGTCTGGCCGCGGCTGGCAAGGCTCGCCACCAGGCGGTCCATCGCCCCTTTCTGGACCTCGACCAGGCCGAGGACGTCCATCGATAGCCGTGCCACCACCTCCGCCACGTCCTCGATCCGCTGCTCGGTGACCGCGTCGTTGAAGTGCTCGATGTTCCACACCCCGACGTCGGCGAAGTCGGGGCTGCCGCTGAAGTCGGGCACCTCGACCTCCAACGCCTCGCCCAACCCGGCGTCGTCGAAGAAGCCGAGAAACGGCGACGTGTCGTCGATCGCCTCCAGCACCTCGCGCAGGGTCTCGCGCCGGCCGCTCTCGCGCAGGGTGCGGCGCAGGTGGGCGACGATCGCCGAGATGCGGATGCCCTCGTTCAGGGCCTTGCCGCCGTCCTGCAGCTCGCCGGCATGGTGCAGGGCGACGAGCTGCCAGTCGTTGTCGAAGACCGGCGAGCCGGAGGAGCCCGGCTCGGTGTCGGTGCGGTAGCGCAGCACCCGGTCGAGGACCCGTTCCACCCGATTGTCGTGCAGGGCGACCTCTTTCGGCCGGCCGCGCGGATGCTGGATGACGTTGACCCGCTCGTGGCGGGTGGCGGTCGCCGGATTGCGGCGCAGGCCGATCGGCGCTACGTCTTCGGGCAGCTGGCTGGCGTCGCAGGCGACGATGGTGAAGTCGAGAGCGCGGTCGGTGATGAACAGCCGCTCGGGCTGGATCGCCGCCAGGACGGTGCTCATCCCGGCCTCGAAGCCGAACTCGGCGACGCTCTGGCCGGCGGTGGTCTCGCTCGACAACACGTGGTTGTTGGTCATCAGCACGCCGACGTCGTCCCGGCGCGCGATCAGGAAACCCGTACCGCGGGAGCGCGGGGTGGAGATGCGGCACACCGCCCGCGCGCGGTCGGCGCCGTCGCGCAGGAAGCGGGCGGGCAGGAAGTCGGCCTCCAGGTTGATCTTTTCGAAGTGTTCTTCGATGGTCTTCTCGGCGGCGCGGCGCTGGTCTTCGTCGGCCATCGGGCCGAGGGCGGCGCCGGTGAGCTGGCGGGCCCGCTGGCCGACCAGCCGGCGAAAGACCGCCGGCGGCAGATCGCGGGCGTCGTCGAGAAAGCGCTCGCGGCCCGGGCAGAGGTTGTTGCTCATGATCGATTCTCCACTCCATGCTGAATGCTCGTGCCGGAGCTCCCTGGGAGCCCGCTGGGAGCCCGCAGAAAGCCCGGCTGCGGCCGGGCCGCCACGTCGCGGCCCAACTCCTCCGCAGGGCTTCGCCCGTCCCCGTCTCGAGCACTCTCCATGCCACCCTCCCCCGGGGCTGGTGCGGAGCTCATAAGTCCTTGTTGACGAAAGAGTTGGGCGCGATCTCCCGATCCGGTACCGGCGCCCTGGCGCCCTCCTGCCGCCCACTCCGGTGGCGCCGCCGCCAACGTCGTTGGCGGAGCGGCTCGGCCGCGGCTCGGGAACGCGACGTCGAGCAGCCTCCTGCCCCGGCGGCGGTCGCCTCGGCGTCGAAAGGCCGAGCTCGAAGGGCCGTCAGCGAGCCTGCGTCGGGCCGGATCCGGACGGGAATCGACGTGAGAGGTTTTCTTCGAGGATGCTCAGGGGCAGGGCGCCGGGAGCGAGGACGGCGTCGTGGAAATCGCGCAGGTCGAAGGCGTCGCCGGCGGCCTCTTGCGCCCGCCGGCGCAGCTCGAGGAGCTTCTCCAGCCCGGCCTTGTAGGCCAGGGCCTGCCCCGGCAGGTCGGTGGCGTAGCGCAGGGTCTCGGTAGCGATCTCGGCGTCGGATTGGAAGGTGTAGCGGCGCATGTACTCGCGCCCCTCCTCCAGCGACCAGCCGAGCAGATTCATGCCCGTATCGACCACCAGGCGTACCGAGATGAACATGTCGAAGATCGCCCAGCCATAGCGGTCGTAGGGGTCGTCGAGCAGGCCGATCTCGCGCGCCAGGTAGGCGCCGTAGTTGCCCCAACCCTCGTTGAAGGCCGAGGCGCCCAGGTACTCGCGGCGGTAGAGGGGGAGGGATTCGTTCTCGCCCTGCAGCGCCAGGTGGAAGTGGTGGCCGGGAATGAGCTCGTGGTAGATCAGCGGCCCGGCGAAGATCAGCGAGCGCTGGTCGAGGTGGGAGCCGTTGTAACGGTAGAGGCCGACCGGCTCGGCGGCGGTCGGTGGCTGGTAGTAGCCGAAGGTCATCGACCCCTCCGCCGCCTGATCGAGGCGGCGGACGTCGTAGGGGGCGCGGGGAAGGCGGCGAAAAAGCTCCCCGATGCGCGGCTCGAGGCGGGCGAGATAGTCGCGGAAGCGCGCCTCGACGTCCTCCGGCGTGGCGGCAAGAAAGCGCGGATCGCGGCGCAGCTGCCGGTGGAATTCGGCCTGGGTGCCGCGGAAGCCGAGCTGATCGCGGATCGCCGCCATCTCCGCCGCCAGCTCCGCCACCCGCCTGGTGCCCAGCTCGTGAAGAGCCTCCGGCGTGACGTCCATGGTGGTGTGGGCGCGAACCAGGAAGCGGTAGTAGGCCTCGCCGTCGGGGTACTGAGCGAGCCCCACCGCGAGGGGGGCACGTTCCCGGTAGGCCGCCGACTCGAGCCGCGCCAGGAGGGCGTCGAAGGCCGGCTCCAGGCGCTCGGCGATCCGCCGTTCGACGGCCTCTACGACATTCTGGCGTGCCGCCGGCTCGAAGGCGCCGAGGCGCTCGGGGGCCACCGCCACCACGCCGCGGGCGCCGTCGCGGAAGGCGCGGAAGAGGCCGATCACCCCCGGCAGGGCGGGGCGGGGGAGGTAGATTCCGCGCTCGATCTGCCCCTCGAGGTGAGCGCGCATCTGGTCCAGCATGGCGGCGTACTCGTCGATCAGGCCGAGGTAAGCGGCGGCGTGGCTCTCGGGCGCGTCGAAGGCGTAGCTGGCGAAGGCCTGGTGGACGAATTGCAGGTTCAGGCCGGCGACGTAGGGCGTGAACGGGAAGCTGAGCCAGTAGAAGCGCTCGCCGGCGACGGTCTGCTCGGCGTCCCAGCGCAGGACGGCGTGGGTCAAGGCGTCCTCCGGCGCCAGCGCGGCGGCTGGGATGGCGTCGAGGCGTTCGAGCAGGGAGCGCGCGAAGGCGACGTCCGCCGCCAGCCGCCGGCGATCGAGGTCGGGCAGCCGGCGTACCAGCCGGCCGTGCTTGAGCTGCAGGTAGGGGCTCTTCGCCAGCAGCTCCCGCCACGCCTCCTCGGCCAGCGCCGCCACCTCGGCGGCGTAGTCGCGCGCCGGCTCGGGCGCCGGCGCACAGGAGGCGAGGAGCAGGGCGGCCGCGAGCAGGGGGGCGGGATAGCGCATGGTCTTCCTTCCGTCACCGGGCGGGCGTCGAGGCGAGGTTTTCGAAGATGCCCGCCGCCCCCATGCCGCCGCCGATGCACATGGTCACCATGCCGTAGCGGCAGCGGCGGCGCTTCATCTCGTAGAGCAGCTGGGTGGTGAGCTTGGCGCCGGTGCAGCCCAGGGGGTGGCCGAGGGCGATGGCGCCGCCGTTGACGTTGACCTTCTCCGGCTCGAGGCCGGCCTCCTGCATCACCGCCAGGGCCTGGGCGGCGAAGGCCTCGTTGAGCTCGATCAGGTCGATCCGCTCGAGGCTCAGGCCGGCGAGGCGCAGGGCCTTGGGGATCGCCGCCACCGGGCCGATGCCCATCACCTCCGGCCTGACCCCGGCGACGGCGAAGCTGACGAAGCGCGCCAGGGGCTCGAGGCCGAGGCTCTCCGCCCGGCGGCGCTCCATCACCACCACCGCAGCGGCGCCGTCCGAGGTCTGGGAGCTGTTGCCGGCGGTGACCGTGCCGCGGGCGTGGAAGACCGGCTTGAGCCGGGCCAGCACCTCCGGCGACGAGCCCGGGCGGGGACCCTCGTCGACGGCGAAGGTGCGCCGCCGGGCGACGCGCTCGCCGTCTTCGACCGTCACCTCCTCGACCTCGAGGGGCACGATCTCGTCGGCGAATCGGCCGGCGGCGATCGCCGCCAGGGCGCGCCGGTGGGAACGGGCGCTCCATTCGTCCGCCGCCTGGCGCGAGATGCGGTACCGGCGGGCGACGTTCTCGGCGGTCAGGCCCATGCCGGCGTAGACCTCGGGCCGGTGCTCGGCCAGCCACGGATTGGGGCGGAAGCGGAAGCCCGACATCGGCACCGCGCTCATCGATTCGGTGCCGCCGGCGACCACCACCTCCCCCATGCCGGCGAGGATCTGCTGCGCGCCCAGGGCGATGGTCTGCAGGCCGCTGGAGCAGAAGCGGTTGACGGTCTGGGCGGCGACGCTCTCCGGCAGGCCGCCGCGCAGGGCGATCAAGCGGCCGAGGTTGAGGCCCTGCGGCCCCTCGGGCATGGCGCAGCCGATGATCACGTCGTCGATCTCCGCCGCCTCCAGGCCGCGGGCACGGCGCACCGCCTCGGCGACCGCGACGGCGCCCATGTCCTCCGGCCGGCAGGCGGCGAGGGCTCCCTTATGGGCCTTGCCGACCGCGGTGCGGGCGGCGCTGACGATCACTGCCTCACGCATGGCTGCACTCCGGAGCTTCAGTTGCGCAACGCCTTGCCGGTGGCGAGCATGTGCTGGATGCGGGCCTGGGTCTTGTCGGTTTGGATCAGCTCGAGGAAGGCCCGGCGTTCGAGGGTCAAGAACCAGGACTCGTCGACCCAGCGCGGCGCCGAGAGATCGCCGCCGGCGACGACGTAGGCGATCCGGTCGCCGATCAGGGCATCGTGGGCCGAGGCGTAGCCCGCCTGCTCGAGGGACCAGACGGCGATCTTCAGGGCGGCGTAGAGGTCGCGGCCGCCGGCGTAGAGCGGCGCCGGCGGCGGCGGCGCGTAGCCGTCCGCCACCATCTGCAGCACCTCCCGCCTGGCCTCGTGGAGCAGGTGGTCGCGGTTCATGACGATGCGGTCCTGGGGGCCGAGGAAGCCCATCTCCCGCGCCTCGGCGGCGGACGACGACACCCGGGCCGTCGCCGCCAGCTCGAGGATCCGTCGGGCCGCCGGCAGGGGGTCGTTCTCCGCCGTCTGCATCGCCGGCACCAGCAGCCGGCGCACCAGCTCCTTGAGGCCGCCGCCGGCGGGCAGCAGGCCGACGCCGGCCTCCACCAGGCCGAGGTAGCTCTCCGCCGCCAGCACCGCGCGATCGACCCCGAGGGCGATCTCACAGCCGCCGCCCAGGGCCATGCCGTGCACCGCCGCCACCACCGGCTTGGGGGCGTCGCGCAGGGCGATGAGGGCGTTTTGCAGCCACGCGCCGGCGGCGCCGATGGCCTCGGTATGGCCTTGCTCGAGGGCGCCGAGCATGGAGCGCAGATTGGCGCCGAGGCAGAAATCCTTGCCCTCGCCGCGGGCGATCACCAGGCCGACGTGGGCATCGTCCTCGAGCCGGGCCCGCGCCCGTTCGAGCATGGCGATGACGTCGCCGTCCAGGGCCCTGCGCCGGCTGTCGAGGAGCAACACGCCGTCGCCGAGATCGCACAGGCTGGCGCCGGGGTTGCGGTCGAGCTCGCGGCCGCGCGCGCGCAGCTCGGCGGCGCGGATCCGGCGGGGGTCGCGCTCGATCTCGACGTAGGACCGCCGCTCGAGGTCGTAGCACCCGGCGAGCTGACCGTCCCGGCGGCGGTAGAAGGCGTCGCAGCCGGCGGCGAGCATCTCCTCCACCCAGTCGGCCACGGCGTAGCCGTCCTCTTCCAAGCGCGCCCGCGTCGCTTCCACGCCGAGGAGGTCCCAGAGCTCGAAGGGACCGGCCTGGTAGCCGAAGCCCCAGCGCACGGCGCGGTCGACCGACGGCAGGTCGTAGGCCACCTGCGGCGCGCAGCTGGCGGCGTAGGCGAGGAGGTGGGCGACCGCCGCCCAGGCCAGCTGGGCGCCGCGGTCGTCGCGGTGCTCCTCGGCGAAGAGGGTCTTCAAGCGCCGGCCGAGATCGCGGATGCCGGCCACCGCGGCCAGGGACGGGAAGCGCACCGGCCTCGCCGGCCGGTAGTCGAAGCTCTCCAGGTCGATCACGTCGTAGACCGTCCGGCCGTCGTCGTCGCGCCGCCGGCGGTAGAAGCCGCGGCCGGTCTTGTTGCCCAGGGAGCCGCGTTCGAGCAGGGTGCCGACGACCTCCGTCAGCCGCGGCTCGGCGAGCACCTCGCGGTGGGGATCGTCCGGGATCAGGCGGTAGAGGTTCCGGGCGACGTGGTGGGTGACGTCGATCCCCACCAGGTCCTGGAGGCGGAAGGTGGCGGTCTTGGGGCGGCCGATCAGCGGCCCGGTGACGGCGTCCACCTCTTCGACGGCGTAGCCCCGCTCCAGGGCGTAGGCGGCGATGAAGGCGCCGTGCACCGACAGGATGCGGTTGGCGATGAAGTTGGGGCTGTCCTTGGCCCGCACCACCCCCTTGCCCAGGCGCCGCTCGGCGAGGTCGCGGAGCGCCGCCACCGCCCGCGGGTCGCTGTCGTCGCCGGCGATCAGCTCCAGCAGCTTCATGTAGCGCGGCGGGTTGAAGAAGTGGGTGCCGAAGAAGGCGCGGCGGAAGTCGTCGCCGCGGCCGGCGACGAGCCGGGCGATCGGCAGGCCGGAGGTGTTGGTGGTGACGATCGAGCCCGGCTGGCGCACGGTCTCGACCCGTGCCAGGAGACGGCGTTTGACCTCCAGGTCCTCGATCACCGCCTCGACGATCCAGTCGGCGTCGTGCAGCCGGCCGAGGTCGTCCTCGAGGTTGCCGAGCTCGACCAGGCGCTCGGCGGCGGCGCTCATGAAGGCCGGCGGCTTGAGCTTCTTGATGCGTTCGAATCCCCGGCGCACGATGCGGTTGCGGACCTCGGGATGCTCGAGGGAGAGCCCCTTCTCCTCTTCCTCCGGCAGCAGCTCGCCGGGCACCACGTCGAGCAGCAGCACCCGCAGGCCGGCGTTGGCGGCGTGGGCGGCGATCGCCGCCCCCATGGTGCCGGCGCCGAGCACCGCCACCCGTTCGATCGGACTCATGGGAAGGCCTTCTCCTCGACGATGGCGTCGCTGACCTCGACGCTGATCGGACAGTGGTCCGAGCCCATGACCTCGGGATGGATCGCCGCCCCTTTGAGAAAGGGCATGGCGCCGGGGGAGGCGAGGACGTAGTCGATGCGCCAGCCGACGTTGCGTTCCCGCACCCCGAAGCGCTGGCTCCACCAGGTGTAGTGACCCGGGCCGGGTTCGAAATGGCGGAAGGTGTCGACCCAGCCGTTCGTGAGCCAGCGGTCGAGCTCGGCCCGTTCTTCGTCGGTGAAGCCGCTGGTGTCGCGGTTCTGCTTGGGACGCGCCAGGTCGATCTCGCGGTGGGCGGTGTTCAGGTCGCCGGCCACCAGGATCGGCCGTCCGGCCTCCTTGTGCGGCTCGAGCAGGTGGTAGAGGGTGCGGTAGAAGCGCAATTTGAACGGGATGCGGCTGTTGTCGCGGTTGGTGCCGTTGCCGTTGGGAAAGTAGCCGTTGACCAGCAGGAGGCCGCCGAAACGCGCCAGCTGCAAGCGCCCCTCGGCGTCGATCTCGGGCTCGCCGACGGCGTGCTGCACGGCGTCCGGCGGCCGGCGCGAGAAGAGGGCCACGCCGCTGTAGCCCGGCCGCTCCGCCGGCGCCAGGTCGAAATGCCAGCCCGGCCGCCGGCGCAGGTCCCGCGGCACCTGCTCCTGCCGCGCCCGCACCTCCTGCAGCGCCACGATCTCCGCCCCCGAGCCCTCCAGCCACGCCCCGAACCCCTTGCGGGCGGCGGCGCGCAGGCCGTTGACGTTCCACGAGATGATGCGCATGTCGTCGAGCTCAGGCGGTTCCGGTGGCGCGATTATAGCCCCACCGCGTGCCGCCGGTGCGCTGCCGACGGCGGGGGCGGACGGAGAATCGAGAACCGCGGGCAGCCCTCGATGCCAGCCATCGGCCTCCTGGGCCGCCACGCCCGCGGCTTCGACGTCCCCCGACCGCGGCGCCGGTGAGCCCGAAACCGGATCCCCGCCCTTACCCCTCGACCCCCTTCAATCTTTCGGTGTGCTTCGCCAGCCGTTCGATATGGGCCTTCATCGACTGCCACCCCTTGACGTCCGCCAGGGGAGCCCACTTCGGTAGGGAGACAGATCCGTCACGTTTCTCGTAATAGATGCCATTATCCGTCACGCTAAGGACAAGGGGTTCGCGTTTTTCGATTAAGTTGGACAACACGAGAATGCGAGAGCCTTGATCAGGCTCTTCAGTTCTTCCACCTATTTTCTCACAAAGAACTTTGTCCTTC
>RFGL01000307.1 GCA_003697015.1 Acidobacteriota bacterium
GCCAGCCGGCGACGGGCGCTGGCCAGCTCGTCGGCGGCGGCGGTCAGCTCGGCCAGCTCCAGCAGCGCGGCGGCGGCGGAGTCGCCCAGCAGCCGGCGCAGGCGCCGGCGGGTGAGGGGCTCGCCGTCGGCGATCACCGCCCCGTCCCTCACTTCGAGCAGCTGCACCGGCGCGTCCTCGGCCCGCGGCTTGAGGACGTAGCCGTCGGTCAGCGGCAGCACCTCGAAGCCCGGCTCGAGCTCGGCGAGGAGCGCCGCCAGGTCGTTGTCCGGCTGGGCGGCGGCGACGGCGGCGACGGCGAGCAGCCCGAGGGCCGCCAGGGCCGCCGACGCAAGCACCGATCGGTCAGGAAATCTGCGCTTCATAACGGGTCCTCGACGGCGCCAGGTGATGGCGGAGCCAGCGGTAGCCGCAGGCGGTGGCGAAGCTCGCCAACGCCACGGTGAGGAGCACCGGCGGCGAGCCGATCAGCAGCAGGCTGGCGCGTTGGAGCTCGACCAACAGCCGCCCGAGCAGGGCGACCTCCGGCAGGAGCTCGGCGATGGTGACGAAGAAGGTGGTCAGCGCGGCGAGCAGCGCGCCGGGCGACAGCACGCCAGCGCCGGCGGCGAGAGCCGGCAGCCGCAGGGTGACGGCGAGCACCGCGAGCACCGCGGTGGCGGCCACCCACGGCAGGGCGCGGCGCTGCTCGGCGGTGAGCGGCAGCCATCCCGGCCGCGCCTCGAGCCAGCGCGCCACCACCCGGTCGGCGAAGGCGGCGGCCGGGCGGGGGCGCGGCAGGCAGGCGAAGAGCGCCGCCAGGGCGCGCTCGGCATGCTCGTCGTCGGCCCGGGCCTCGGCCGCCAGCCAACGCACGATCGGATGCTCGTCTCGGTGCCTCATCATCGCTCTCCCCCCCACCCTACGGCGCCCCTAGGGAGCGTGTTTCGTGCTCCCGGCGGCGCCGTCGGGGAGGGCCCAACCACGCGCCTCGAGGGCTGCCGCCAGCTGCTTGCGCGCCCGGTGCAGGTGCACCTTGACGGTGCCCATCGGCAGCTCCATGACGTCGGCGATCTCCTGATACGACAGGCCTTCCTGAAAACGCAGGACGAGGATCTCGCGATAGCCCGGCCGCAGCTCGGCCAGGCTGGCCTCGATCTCCGCCGCCAACTCGCCGCGGATCGCCGCCAGGTCCGGTGCCTGGGTGGCGGGCGCGGCCAGCTGAGGACGGCTGTCCGGCGGCGGATCGTCGTCCCCGCGCTCGAGGGAGACCAGCTCCGGGCGGCGGCGGCGCAGGTGGTCGATCGCCGTATTGTGGGCGATCTTGAACAACCAGCTCGCCAGCTTGCGCCGCGGATCGTAGCGCCGCAGATGGCGGAAGGCCTTGAGGAAGGTCTCCTGGGTCAGGTCCTCGGCCAGCGCCGGCTCGCCGACCAGCCGCAGGACGACGCTCATCACCGGCCGCTCGAAACGCCGCACCAGCAGCCGGTACGCCTCCTGCGAGCCCTCCAGGGCCCGGGCGACGAGCTCTGCGTCGGAAGTCGCCATCGATCCTCGGCGCTCGATCTTCCCACAGCCTGACAGGCCCCCGACTGGCCCAAATAAAAAGGAGGGGCGCTGTGTGCGCCCCTCGTTGGGAGGGATGAGAGGAGGATTTTGCCCCCTCGCACGGATAGTGTAGCACCGGGATTTCCCCGGTGTCAAGCACCAAATTGGGCAAATTAGGTGAACACCTGAACGCGCATCAGCCCGCGGACGACCCCCCTCCGGATCGCCTCAGTGCAGGGCGAGAAAGGCCACCAGCAGGCCGCCGACGAGCAGCCGGTAGAGGACGAAGAGAAAGAGGCTCTGGCGCTCCAGCCAGCGCAGCAGCCAGCCGATGACGGCGTAGGCCGACGCGCCGGCGACGGCGAAGCCGATCAGGAGCGGCGGCCACGGGGCGCTCGCCGCTTCCCCCGAGACCACCGCCCCCAGATCGCGGACCAGGGCCATGAGGCCGACCGGGATCGCCAGCAGGAAGGAGAAGCGCGCCGCTTCCTGGCGGCTGTAGCCCAGCATCAGGCCGGCGGTGATGGTGATCCCCGACCGCGAGGTGCCGGGCACCAGCGCCAGGGCCTGGGCCAGGCCGATCAGGACGCCGTCGCGCCAGCTGAGCTCGGCCAGCCGGCGACGCGGGCGGTGGGAGCGGTCGGCCCACCACAGCAGCAGGCCGAAGCCGATGGTGGTGGCGGCGATCACCCCCGGCCCGCGCGCCGCCTGCGCCAGCCAGCGGTAGAGCATGCCGCCGGCGACGAGCGCCGGCAGGCTGGCGATCAGCACCGCCCGCGCCAGCCCGGGATGCAGCCAGGCGTCGGCCATCAGCCACGGGCGGCGCGGCACCAGGCTGTGGCGGAAGTAGATCACCGCCGCCAGCAGGGTGGCGGCGTTGGTCACCACCGCGAAGCTCAGACCGCCGTCCTGCCAGCCGACGAGGTAGGGCACCAGCACCAGGTGGGCGGACGAGCTGATGGGGAGGAATTCGGTGACCCCCTGCACCAGGCCGAGGACGATGGCTTCGAGGATGCTCATGGGGATCCGCCGCGGGCGCCTGGGCGGCGCCGGCGCATCATACTGCACCGGCCGCTGGCCGGCGGCTTCCTTCCGCCGCCGGTAGATGGAACAATGGCGCCCATGGAACGGATGATCGTCACCGGCGGCGCCGGCTTCATCGGCGCCAACTTCGTCCGCGCGGCCCTCGAGCAGACCGAGGCGGAGGTCGTGGTCTTCGACAAACTGACCTACGCCGGCCGGCGCGAGAACCTCGCCGAGCTCGAGGCCGAGGCGCGCTTTCGCTTCGTCCTCGGCGACGTCGCCGACCGCGCCGCGGTTCGCCGGCTCTTCGCCGAGGTGCGCCCGACCCAGGTGGTGAATTTCGCCGCCGAGAGTCACGTCGACCGCTCGATCGACGCGCCGGACGACTTCGTGCGCACCAACGTCCACGGCACCTTCGAGCTGCTGGAGGCGGCCCGCGCCCTGTACGCCGAGCTGCCGCCGGCGGCGCGTTCGGGCTTCCGCTTTCTCCACGTCTCCACCGACGAGGTCTACGGCTCCCTGGGACCCGCCGAGGCGCCGTTTACCGAGACCACCCCGTACGATCCGAGCTCCCCCTACTCCGCCACCAAGGCGGCCGCCGACCACCTGGTGCAGGCCTACGGCAGGACCTACGGCCTGCCGGTGCTGATCACCAACTGCTCGAACAACTACGGCCCCTTCCAATTCCCCGAGAAGCTGATCCCGCTGATGATCCTGAACGCCGCCGAGGGCCGCGACCTGCCGGTCTACGGCGACGGCGGCAACGTGCGCGACTGGATCTACGTGGCCGATCACTGCCACGGCGTGCTCCGGGCGCTGGCGGCCGGGCGGCCGGGGGAGAAGTACAACCTCGGCGGCCGCGCCGAGCGCACCAATCTGGAGGTGGTGGAAGCGATCTGCGACCTGGTCGAGGAGCGGCTGCCGGCGGCCGGCAACGAAGCCCTGCGCCGCCGCGGGGCGAAGAGCTACCGCCAGCTGATCACCTTCGTCGACGACCGGCCGGGGCACGACTGGCGCTATGCCATCGACTGCCGCAAGGCCGAGGAGGAGCTCGGTTGGACGCCGCGGCACGACTTCGCCGGCGGCCTGCGCCGCACCGTCGCCTGGTACCTCGACAACCTCGACTGGTGCCGCGCCGTCCACCCCCGACAGCGCCAGGGGCTCGCCGGGGTGGAACGATGAAGCTGACGGCGACCCGCATCCCGGAGGTGATCCTGATCGAGCCCGAGGTCTTCCGCGACCGCCGCGGCTTCTTCCTCGAGACCTACCACCAGGCCAAGTTCGCCCGCGGCGGGATCACCGCCCGCTTCGTCCAGGACAACCACTCCCGCTCCGAGCGCGGCGTCCTGCGCGGCCTCCACGCCCAGGCCGCCAACCCCCAGGGCAAGCTGGTGCGGGCGATCGAGGGCGGCGTCTTCGACGTCGCGGTCGACGTGCGCCGCGGCTCGCCGACCTTCGGCCGCTGGGTCGGCGAGTATCTGTCGGCCGACAACTTCCGCCAGCTGTGGATTCCGGAGGGCTTTCTGCACGGCTTCTTCGTCCTCAGCCGGCACGCCCAGGTCGAGTACAAGTGCACCGCCCTCTACGATCCCGGAGACCAGCTCGACGTCGCCTGGAACGACCCGCAGCTGGCCATCGCCTGGCCGAGCCCGGAGCCGCTGCTGTCGGACAAGGACAAGAACGCCCCGACCCTGGCCGAGGTCATGGACCGCCTGCCGCGCTACCGCTGAACCCGACATGGAGCTGAGCCCAGCCGACCGCGACCAGCTGGTGCGCCACGGCCTCGACCACGGGGAGGTCGAGCGCCAGCTCCATCTCCTGCGCCATCCGCCGCCCCGCCTGCGGCTGCTCCGGCCGTGCACCCCGGGCGACGGCGTGGTCGAGCTGGAGGAAGGGCGCCACCGCGAGCTCCTCGCCCGTCACGCCGCCGCCGCCGCCGCCGGCCGACTGCGCAAGCTGGTGCCGGCGAGCGGCGCGGCGAGCCGCATGTTCCGCGCCCTGCAGGCGGTGCGAAACGGCGATCCCACCGCCGCCGACCGCGAGGCCTGGGCCCGGGTCCGCCGGCAGCTGGACAAGCTGCCCTTCTACCCCGAGCTGGCCGCCTGCCTGCGCGCCCGCGGCGTCTCCGCCGCCGCCGGCGACGCCGTCCTGCTCGACGCCCTGCTCGGCGAGGACGGCCTCGACCTCGCCCACCGGCCCAAGGGCCTCCTGCCCTTCCACCGCAGCGACGGCGGCGTCCTCACCGCCTGCGAAGAGCACCTGGTGGAGGGCGCGGCCTACCTGCGCGATGCCGGCGGCCGATGCCGCCTTCACTTCACCGTCGCGCCGCAGCACCGCGACGCCTTCCGCCGGCTGGTCGAGTGCGACCCCAACCGCCTGCGCCAGCGCTGTGAAGCCGTCTTCGAGGTCGGCTTCTCGACCCAGTCGCCGGCCACCGATACCGTCGCCATCACCCCCGAGGGCGAGCTCTTCCGGCGCGACGACGGCCGCCTGCTGCTGCGCCCCGGCGGCCACGGCTCCTTGCTGCGCAACCTCCAGGCCCTGGGCGGCGACGTGGTCTACCTGAAGAACGTCGACAACGTGCTCCCGGCCCCGCGGCAGGGGCTGGTGGCGTACTGGCAGAAGCTCCTCGCCGGCCATCTCCTCGCCCTCGAGGAGCGCATCGCCGCCATCCTCCGCCAACTCGACGGCGGCGGCCCGGGCGAGGCCGAGCTCGACGACGCCCTGCGCTTCGTCGCCGCCACCTTCGGCGCCCGCGACGCCGATCCGTCGCGCCACCGCGGCGCCGCGGCCAAGAGCGCCTACCTGCGGCGTCGCCTCCACCGCCCCCTGCGGGTCTGCGGCATGGTGCGGGTGCGCGGCGAGCCCGGCGGCGGGCCGTTCTGGGTCGAGGACGAGGAGCTCGGGGCGTCGCCCCAGATCGTCGAGCTGGCGCAGATCGACCTCCGCGACCCGCAGCAACGGCGGATCGTCGCCGCCGCCACCCACTTCAACCCCGTCGCCCTGGTCTGCGCCCTGCGCGACCCCCTTGGCGAGGCCTACGATCTGCAGCGCTTCGTCGACCGCCGGGCGGTCTTCATCAGCCGCAAGTCGGCCTACGGCCGCCCTCTCCACGCCCTCGAGCACCCCGGCCTGTGGAACGGCGCCATGGCGCGCTGGAACAGCGTCTTCGTCGACGTCCCCGCCGCCACCTTCGCCCCGGTCAAGACCGTCCTCGACCTCCTCCGCCCCGAGCACCAGCCGTAGCCCCAGCTCAATACTGGTGCAGGTAGCGCTCGGTCTCCCAGGGGTGGACGTGGGAGATGTAGTCGGCCCACTCCCGGCGCTTGGCGTGCAGGTAGTGGCTGGCGACGTGCTCCCCCAGCGCCTCGAGGATGACCTTGTCCTTCTCCAGGGCGTCGAGGGCGCTGGAGAGGTCGGGAGGCAGCTGGCGGATCTTCAAGCGCCGCTTCTCGCGCTGGCTCATGGTGAAGATGTTCTTGTTCACCGGCGGGCCGGGATGGAGCCGCCGCTCGACGCCGTCGAGGCCGGCGGCGAGCATGGCGGCGAAGGCGAGGTAGGGATTGCACGCCGGGTCGGGCACCCGCAGCTCGCAGCGGGTCGACGCCCCGCGCCGCGCCGGCACCCGCACCAGCGGGCTGCGGTTCTTCTCCGACCAGGCGACGTTGATCGGCGCCTCGTAGCCAGGTACCAGACGCTTGTAGGAGTTGACCAGGGGGTTGGTGATCGCCACCATGCCGGCGGCGTGGTCGAGCAGGCCGCCGATGTAGCCGAGGCCGATCGGCGACAGCTGATACTCGCCGCCGGCGTCGTAGAAGAGGTTGTTCCCCTGCGCGTCGAGCAGGCTCTGGTGGGTGTGCATGCCGGAGCCGTTCTCCCCCAGGATCGGCTTGGGCATGAAGGTGGCGTGCAGGCCGTGCTCGAGGGCCACCTTCTTGACCACGAAGCGGAAGGTGACGACGTTGTCGGCACAGGACACCGCGTCGGAGTACTTGAAGTCGATCTCGTGCTGGCCCGGCGCCACCTCGTGGTGCGCCGCCTCGACCTCGAAGCCCATCGCCTCGAGCACCATGACGACGTCGCGGCGGCATTCCTCGCCGCGGTCGACCGGCGTCAGATCGAAGTAGCCGCCGACGTCGTGGGTGGCGTCGGCCGCCGCATCGCCCCGCTCGTCGGTCTGGAAGAGGAAGAACTCCGCCTCCGGGCCGGTGACCATGGTGTAGCCGAGCTTCTTCGCCCGCTCCACCTGGCGTTTCAGGGTCAGGCGCGGGCAGCCGGGAAAGGGGGAGCCGTCGGGCAGGTAGACGTCGCAGATCATGCGCCCCACCCGCGAGCCGTCGGGGTTCGACCAGGGGTTGACCTGGAAGGTGTCGAGCTCCGGCACCAGCAGCATGTCCGACTCCTCGATGCGGGTGAAGCCCTCGATCGACGAGCCGTCGAACATGATCTGGCCGTCGCACGCCTTCTCGAACTGGCTGCGCGGCACCTCGACGTTCTTGATCACCCCCATCAGGTCGGTGAACTGGAGGCGCAGGAAGCGCACGTTCTCCTCCTCGGCGAGACGCAGGATCTCCTTCTTCGTCATGGTCTCCCTCATGTCGTCGTGTTCGGGTGAATCGGATCAATCTGCAGAGGATAGAACTCGATCGGCCAGAATGCAAGGGGAATTTTGCAGAATGATCGCCAGATCCGCGTCAATCCGTCGAAATCGCCGTAACGCCGCCGCCAACCCTTCCCGCCGGTCGTCCCCCCCGGCTCCGGCGCCTGTCCGAGCTCCCCGGGATGGGGCGGGCGGCGCTGAGCGAGGCGGGCGACGGCGTGTCAGAATCGGCGGGCCCCGAGCCATGACCCGGAAACCTACACGCGGGAGACCGTCCATGACCACCTCGTCCGACGCCGATCTCGATCTCGCCCTGAGCCTGATCTGCGCCAGCGTCCAGACCTACAACGCCTACCTGGCGGGCGCCGCCTTCCCCCGCCGGCCCCTCGACTTCATCACCGCCCCGCCGGGCTTCACCTACGAGACCTTCTGGTACGGCCAGGACGTGTTCAAGAAAGACCGCAAACACCCGCGGGTGGTCTTCGGCCTGCTCTTCCGCCGCGACGACGACGGCGCATCCCTCTTCGCCTTCCGCGGCACCGAGGGCTTCGCCGAGTGGATCGACGACGCCAAGGTCTGCGAGGGGCGCTTCCGCCCCTTCGCGCCCGAGAACGGCCCCGCCGTCCCCCCCGGCGCCCGGGTCGAGGACGGCTTCCTCGAGATCTACAACTCGATGCAGCACGAGCTCTTCGAGCTCCTCGACCGGCAGCCGGCGGCGCCGCTCCTGATCACCGGTCACAGCCTGGGCTCGGCCCTCTGCCAGCTTTTCACCCTCGACGTCGCCATCAGCTGCCCGCACCTCGCCGCCACCACCTACGACTTCGCCGCCCCGCGCACCGGAAACCGCGACTTCGCCGTCTTCTACGACGCCCTGACCCGCGAGCGCGGCGCCCCGACGGTGCGCTTCGTCAACACCGAGGACATCGTCCCCTCCCTGCCGCCGGAAGCCCTGGGCTACCGCCACGTCGGCGTCTGCCGGCCCCTCTGCTTCCGCGACAAGCACCACCACCTGATCCCCGACTACGGCCTGCGCCACTACGCCGACAACTACTTCCGCGCCGTCTGCCACGCCCTCGGCCGCCGCCACTGCGACTGCCGCCTCGAGCGCGGCGACACCCGCGCCGACCTCGAGTTCTGCACCCCCGACCCCCACCGCAGCTCCTGCGAGGGGCACTGAGGCCGCGGACGGGCGGAGGGACCTCGCGGTCGTTCTCGATCTCCAGCCGGGGATCCGGTCGGCGGCCCGACCTACGAACTCCCTCTTTCGACAACCGAGTGCCCGGAACGGCTCCGGCGGATCCCGATCCAGACCGCCATCAAGAACATCAGCCCCAACACAGCCAGCCCCCCGCTGCCGAGGGCCGGCACCGCCGTCGTCTTGTCGGTGATGATTCCCGCCGGAAAGACGGCGAAGTGGGCGCCCTGAAGCAACGTGCCGCCGGCATCCGTCTCGTCCGTACCGATGACGTTCAGCCCCTGAGCTGAGAGCCCGTCGATCAGATCCTGCGTCGTGCTCCCCGGTTCGACGTCGACGTCGAAGTGAATGCGCAATTCAAGGCCCGCGGGCACCGCCTGGTTCAGGGTGCCGGAGAATCCTTGCCACGTACCGCCGCCACCGAGCGCAGCGAATTGGGAGCCGATCTCGGGATTGGGCACGAAGGTGAAGGTGTCGATGTCGGCTCCCACGACGACGAACTTCGCCGCATTGATGGCGGTGATCGGCGGAACCTGCCGCAAGGCACATGCACAGAACTGATTGGTACTGGCACCGAAGGTGGTGTACTTGATGAAGATGATCCAATAATGGGTTGGAGAGTGCTTGATGATGATGACGTCGGGAGGCATGGGTGGAGGTGAACTGCATGCGGACGCGACGTCTACGAAGATGAGCGAACCGAGAACCAGCAGGAGGAGAATCAAGGCCGTGGTCGGCCAGTTTGATGTTACCTTTTTCATGTCGAGCCTCCATGTATGATCGCCGTTGTTCCGTGCCGACTCCGCACTCCTTCATCGACCGCGCGACCGGGAAGGCCACGCCAAGAAAAACGCAAAAGCCGAGCTGCCCTTCGGCAGCTCGGCCGTCTTGGGATCCGGCGCGGCGGTGGTGAGGTCGCCGCGCGGAAGCGAGGACCCGTGGCTTTGCGACCCCGGCTTTCGCCGGGTGTGCCTTTATCGAGGCGTCGAATTCATTCTCCGAAACTCTACCATAGGCAGGACCAGCGGGTCAAGGGCGTCTCGGGGCCGAAGGGGGGGCGGCGAGGCGCCTGCAGGCCGGGGCCGCCAACAATCTTGGCGCGGCGGCAGGGAAGTTGGCGGCGGCTGGCGGCCGGAGGGGCGCCGGCGGCGGCAGCGGGGGTGCCGGCGACGACGCAAGTGACTCCAAATACGGGAGATGGGAGCGTCTCGGGCGGCGTGGCATCGGGATTGCTCACTCCGGGTGGAGCGCGTGCATGCGAAACCCCTGCACGCCGTGCGGGGCGACGAGCGTCGGCGCTTCACACGCCTTGATCCACACCAACCCGAGGAGTACTGACCATGGCCGAAAACGATCTCACCGTCACCGCCAATCTCAGCAACCTGATCGCGCTCAATCCGGCAACGCCCCTCTCCCCCGCCACGCTGCAGCTCGCGGCGCGCGGGCGCGTCGTGGCGGTGAGCGGCTGCGTGACCCGTCTGATGTAACTGAAGAACAGCGAGGATCTCTTCTTCGTCACCCTCGACGGCACCACCCTCAACCGCTCCAACGCAAAGAATCTGCAAGACTTCCGCGACCTCTTCGAGAAGGCGGCCTGTTGCGGCTACAAGGTGGTTCTCTGCCACAACCTGGACGACCGGTCGATCAACATGGTGCATCTCATCCCCTGCCAATGCACCTGCCGGCGCCGGGACGACTGAGCGCGGCTGCGGACGGCCGGGGGGGTCACCGCCCCCGGCCGTCCGCTCGATGGATCCTCCCGGAAGCTCACCCCCCGCCTGCCGCATCGCCCTCGAGGGACTCCAAGCGCTGTTTGGCGCGGGGGTTGTCGGGCGAGTAGCGGACGGCCTTCTCGAAGCTCTTTTTGGCGTTGTCCTTGTCGTCGAGGAAGAGGTAGACCTCCCCCAGCATGTAGTGGGTATACCCCGACTCGGGGTAGTACTCGAGGTTGGCTTGGAGCAGGGCGGCGGCGGCCTGCGGGTCGCGCTTGCGCATCGCCACCTCCTCCGCCAGGCTGGGGAGGGCGAATTCCCCGAAGTCGTAGGCCGCGCGGCCGTAGTAGGTCTCGCGCAGCTCCTTGTAGCG
Source organism: Acidobacteriota bacterium (assembly GCA_003697015.1). Classification (GTDB taxonomy): domain Bacteria; phylum Acidobacteriota; class Thermoanaerobaculia; order Multivoradales; family J023; genus J023. Next base: position 10,431 of record RFGL01000307.1, read on the forward strand.
GGCGACGGCGGCGCCGGCGCCCTCTTTCTCCAGCACCTCCGACAGCACCTGGGCGAGGGTCTGGGGCCGGGCCAGGCCGTGGTGGCAGGTGATGCAGGAGACGGCGGCCGGGGACTCGCGGCCGCTGGCGGGCAGCAGTTTGTCGTTGATCTCCTGCACCATCTTCATCATCGCCCGCGCCACCCGCTTGGTCTCCTTCTCGTCGGTGGCGAAGTCCATGCCCTGGAGATTGTCCGGGCCGACGTGACAGTGATTGCAGCGCACCCCGAGGGCGCCGGCGAAGGCGCGCATGGTGCCGACCAGCTGGCGCCGGTCGACGTCCTCGGGCAGCACCTTGAGGTTGGTGAACTCCTGCGGGATCTGGGCTGCGGCGGGCAATGCCGCCAGGACGGCCAGTAGGGCGGCGATCAGCCCGGGGGCCCGGGGGCCGGCCGGGGCATGGC
>RFGL01000308.1 GCA_003697015.1 Acidobacteriota bacterium
GCGCTTCGATCTGAAAGCGCTTCCGGTTCTCGGGGGTGCCGTCGGTGGACAGGATCTTGAGCGCCACCGGCATGCCCAGGCGCTCGTGCCGGCCGCGGTAGACCTCGCCCATGCCCCCGGCTCCCAAGGGAGCCTCGACGACGTAGCGGTCGAGCACCCGCTGGCCGGCCTTGAGGCTCATGCTCAGCTCCGGCGGCCGTGGGCGTCGGGGGGCGGCACCAGCTCGACCGGCCCCGGGGGCTCGACCTTGCGGCCGCCGATCAGCACCTCGGGACGGCGCGGATCGCCGCTTGAACCCGGCCCCAGGACGGTGCCGACGCGGCCGTCCGGCAGCCGTACCCAGGCGCCCGGCGGCAGTTCGCCGACCGCCTTGATCAACATCCTCACCCACGCCCCCTCGGGCCGCCGGTCGAGCTCGGCGACGGCGTGGGCGAAGAGGTCGGCGCGGGAGAGCACGAAGTCGACGCCGCCGGCGCAGCGCTGCCCTTCGAGCCCGTAGACCAGGTGGATCAGCTTCATGATCTCCAGCCGCGGCGCCTGGCGGTCGTCCTGCTCGGCGAAGTGATGCACCAGGGCGCAGACCCGCAAGCGGTGGGGCTCGACGCCGGAGCGGGCGTGGATCGGCGCCGCCAGCATGCGGAAGAGGAGGCGCGACGCCGCTTCCTCGATGGCGTCGCAGTCGCGCGGCTTGAAGCCGCACGCCGCCAGTCCGAGGATGGCATGGGCGGCGGCGCGGCGGGTGGCGAGGGTCGACTCCAGCACGATCAGGGGCTGGAGCACGAGAGCGGCGGCACACACCGCCCGCCGCGCCACGCTCCAACTGCCGGGGGCGAGCTCGAGGGCGCGGTCGAAGGTCGAGCGGTCGGCGTCGTAGGCTCGTTCCAGCCGGCGGATCACCCCCACCCCGGCCGACCACGGCCAAGGCTCCTCCGGCGCCGCGACGATGCGCTCGACGGCGGCGATCGCCTGCGCCACCTGGGCGACGGCGAAGACCTCCGGCGCCACCGAGTCGGCGTGCACGCCGCGCTGGGCGGCGGGGATCTCGCGCCAGCGCAAGCCGGGGATCTTGCGGTGCTCGAGGTCCTGGCAAGGGGCGATGCGGGCCTTGCCCAGGGCGTCGCCGAGGGTGAGGACGCCGTCGAGCTCGGGCAGCGCCTCGACGGTGAGCTCGTGCACCGAGAGGTTGTTGAACGCATGGCTCAGCTGGGCCAGCTTGTGGTAGCGCTCGACGTCGAGCGGCACCAGGACGCGGTTGCAGAACAGGCCGCCGGCCACCAGCTGCAGGGCGAAGGGCACGTCGGTCGCCTCCAGCGCCTTGCGCAGGCTCTCCGCCGCCCGCACCGACAAGGGGTGCTCGCGGCCGTGGCTGCCGACGGTGTTCATCAGCACGAAGAGGGGATCGACCAGCTTGGCGATCTCGCTCTGCGCGCCGAGGTCGGCGCCGAGGTCGATGGTGCTGGTGGCGTCGGCATTCATCGCTGGGCTCTCAGCCGCCGGCGCAGCTCGCGCAGGCGCAGCCGCACCTCCGGCGGATCGACCAGCTCCGCCAGCCGCCAGCGGACGGCGCGGGGGAGCAGTGCCGGGTGGCTCGAAAGGGAATCGAGGGCCATGATCCGCACCTCTGCCGGCGCCTTCGGATCGCGCGCCAGCGCGAGGTTCAGGTGACCGTGGCCGCTGGCCACCAGCCGCCGCAGGATCCGCCGCACCAGGCCCCGGCGCCAGCCGGCGCCGCGGCTTTCGAGCAGTTTGCTGCCGAGGAGCTCGAAGGCCGGCCGATCCGCCAGCTCCAAGAGGGTGGTGGCCATCGACTCGCGCGCCGTCTGGTCGCTCGACGCCAGCAGCATGTCGATGATCGGCCGCATGTGGGCCAGCAGGGTGCGGGGCATGTCGGCGAGGATGGCGGCGGCGCTGCGCGGCGGGATCAGGGTCAGCATGGTCGACAGCTCGCCGGTGCCGGTGCCGCCGCGGGTCATCGCCCGCGCGACGGTGACGTGGGCGTCGGCGCCGAGCTCGGCCAGGCCGATCTCCTCCAGCAGCTCCTCCGCCTGCGGCACCGACAGCACCTCGCCGAGTACCGCCAGCGCGGCGGGCTGCTCCTGGGCCTTGCGGATCAAGGCCGGCAGGACGCCGCGGGCCAGGACCGGGGTGGTGGAGGTGAGGAAGTCGCGCGCGGCGATCAGGGTCTCGGGGTTGTCGAGCATCAGGTGGTGGCCGAGAACCTCGTCGAGGCGTTGGGCCTCGAGGGCGGTGAAGAGTTGGGTGGCGTAGGGGTCGTCGCGCTGGCTGACCTGGCTCAGCTCGCTCAGCAGCTGCGGGCTCACCCCCTCGCTGGCGAGGGCGATGATGCGCCGCGCCAGCCGTGCCGGGGGCATGCCCTGAGCGAGGGCCGGGCGGCGCAGCACGGCGAGGGTCTCGGCGCCGATCCAGGCCGCGGCGTCGTCGCACGCCGCCTGCAGCCGAGCGCACTCCTCGTCGTCGATGGCGAATCGTCGCTCCGCCACCCCCCGGGCGTAGAAGTCGAGCGGCAGGCCGAGCTCCGGCCGCGCCGCGGCGGCGTCGAGGTCGGCGGCGGGCATCGCCAGGGCCTCGCCGTCGAGGGCGTAGGCGCCGTCGCCGCGCACCGCCAGGATGCCGGTCGTCGAGCTCGGGCCCTGATCCATCGCCGTCACCGCCTCCATCACCTCGACGAAGCTCGGTTGCAGGTCGACGACGAAGCCCTCGGCGCCGTCCGCCCACAGCCAGTCCTGGAAGGCGGTCAACGACTCGACCGTCGGCTCCAGCCGGCCGAGCTCGTCGGCCAGGCGCAGGACGTCGTCGTCGTTGATCCGCGGCTCGGCCCGCAGGGCGCGCAGGCCGGACATGAAGGTGGGCAGGATCCAGCGGCCTTCCTGGTCGTTGGCCGCCAGTGCCACGCGGCCGCCGACCAGCAGCGCCGCCGGCTCGATCGTCACCTCGACGCCGGCGTGCTCGCGCCACAGGGAGGCGACGCGGCGGGCGATGGCGGAGAGGCCCGGGCTCTGCGCCCGTACCGCCCGCACCAGGGCGTCGAGGCTGCCGGCCAGCACGGTGTCGGTGCGGATCGCTTCCGAGCCGCTGGCACGGCCGTCGCCGGGACGGGAGTCGTCCGGTGCGAGCGGCGGACGGATGCCCGGAGCTCGGCTCGATGGCGTAGGCGCGGTCTGCATGGCAGCCCTCGGGGAGGTCATGGGATGTCGATGGAACGTCGTCTCAGGGGTCGTCGAGGACCCTCGATGGAGACTAGCCGCCGAACCTTACCGTTCACCTAACGATGCGCTTTCCGGCCGCCGGGGAGGGCCGGCTTGCCGATCCTGGTAGCGTCTTGGCCGGCTGGGGATAAAGTACGGCCGAGGGCAGAGAACGTGAGAGCATCGACAGTCATCCCATCGCCGGCCGTGAGGTACGGCTTCCGGGCGGGAGCGGCGCTCTGGTGAGCGACCTGATCTACGCCCTGCACGACGACATGCCGCGGCAGGGTCCGGGGGACGCCGGCTCGACGCGGCGCGCCTGGGAGCTGCTGCGCGCCCTGCCGCCGGCGCCCCGGGTCCTCGATCTGGGCTGCGGCCCCGGCGCCCAGTCGCTGGACCTGGCCTACCTGACCCGCGGCACCATCCAGGCGGTCGACAACCACCTTCCCTACCTGGCGGAGCTGCGGCGCCGCGCCCGCCGTGCCGGCGTCAGGCGGCGCGTGCACCCCCTCTGTGCCGACCTCGAGCAGCTTCCTCTGGCGCCGGCCAGCTTCGACGTGCTGTGGGCGGAAGCGGCGATCTATGCCGTCGGCTTCGCCCGCGCTCTGCGCCGCTGGCGGCCGCTGCTCAAGCCCGGCGGCTATGTGGCGGTGAGCGAGGTCAGCTGGCTGCGCCCCGAGCCGCCGGCCCCGCCGCGCGCGTTCTGGCGCCAGGCCTACCCGGGGATGCAGGACGTGCAGGCCAACCTCGCCGACCTGGAGGCGGCCGGCTACGAGCGGGTGGGCTATTTCGTGTTGCCGGAGTCGGCCTGGTGGGAGGAGTACTACCATCCCCTCCAGCGCCGCCTGGGGGCTTTCGCCCGCCGCCAGCGCGGCCCGGAAGCGGCCGACCTGGTCGACGCCACCCGGGCCGAGATCGAGCTCTACCGCACCTACGCCCGTTACTACGGCTGCGTGTTCTACGTCGGCCGGCGGACGGCCTAGCCGCGGGCGCCGTCTACTCGTCCCCGTCGCCGTCGCTGCCCAGAGTCCAGATGTAGTCGCGCATCGCTCCGGCCACCGCCGCGCCGTCCTGGAGATAGGCGGCGAGGGCCTCCGGCGACTCGAAGTGCGGCAGCATGCGCGCGGCCGGCTCGGCCATCATGCCGCTGTCCAGGGGCACCCCGGCGAGGGGCGACTGGAAGCTGCCGGGCTCGTTCTGGATGAAGAAGCTCGGCATCTTGGTGCCGGGCTGAAAGGCCTGCGGATCGAGGATCCAGTGCTGGATCCACTCGTAGCGCAGCCGCCGGTGGCCGATCTCCAGCGACGGCGCCAGGTTGGCGGCGGTGAGCCCGAGGGCGGCGGCGGCGTCGGCGCCGGCGGGGTGGCAGCGGGCGCATTGGAAGAGGTTGAACACCTCCTGGCCGACCGCGACGTCCTTCGCCGCCGGGGAGCCGGGGGGCGGCAGCGGGGCGTAGGCGCGCGGCTCGATGGCGGCGAAGTAGGCCAGCAGGGCGTCGAGCTCGTCGGCGGAGAAGCCGAAGGTCGGCATCTCGACCGTCAGCCAGGGGCGCAGGCGGATGGTCGAGGGGTCCCGGAGGTAGCCCGTGAGCCAATCGTCCTGCACCCGGGCGCCTTCAGACTTGAGATTGGGCGGCAGCATGCCGACGTCCTCGATCGTCGCCTTGATCGCATGCCCTTCCCCTTCCACCAGGTGGCAGCCCTGGCAGTTGTAGGTGGTGGCGAGCTTGCGGCCGGCGACGAGGGCCTGGGCCCGGGGATCGGTGGGGGCGGCCTGCAGGTCGCTCAGGCGGCCGCGCAGGGCGGCGAGCTCCCGCTCGCTCAGGTGGTAGACCGGCTGCGGCAGGGTGCCGGCGTCGTCGCCGCCGACGTGGCCGGAGAAATCGGCCAGGGCGGCCGGGGTCAACTCGCTGGCCGGCGGCGGCCGGTCCTCGAAGCCGGCGACGTGGTGGCAGGCGTAGCAGCCGTAGCGGCCGATGGTCAGCTCGCCGAGGAAGATCTCGCGCTCGGCCGGGTCGAGAGCGTCGACGCGCGCGGCGGCGTCGGCGGCGCTCATGCCCTCGGCCTGGAGGTCGCGCAGCAGCAGCTCGCGCACCTCGTCGGCCGACGCCGCCGGCGGCTCGAAGCCCTCGTAGCTGGCGTCGCGGCTGGTCATCAGGTAGGCGGTCAGATCCGCCGCCTCCTCGTCGCTGAGCCGCAGGTCGGGCATCTTGGTGTCCGGGGCATGGTGCTTCGGGTTCTTGAGCCAGGCGAAGAGCCAGCCGGCGCTGACCTTGCTGCCGAGGCCGACGAGGTTGGGCCCGTGGTAGCGGAAGACCTCGGGATAGCCGTCCTCGCGACGGGCGGCCTCGTCGCGCAGGTGACAGGCGGTGCAGCCCCGGGTCTGGAAGCGTTCCTCCCCCTTGGCGGCGTCGCCGGCGGGGGGATCGGGATAGCTCTCGGCGGGTTCGGAGCGGGCGAAGAGATAGGCGACCATGGCGCGGATCTCGGCGACCTTCTCGAGCTCCTCCTCCTGATCGAAGAAATGGGGCATCCAGGTGGTGGGGCGCAGGGAGCGCGGGCTCTCGATCCACTTGTAGGCCCAACCGGCGTTGGTCTTGGCGGCGATGCGGCGCAGATCGGGGCCGATCTTGGGCAAGCCTTCGAAGGCCGGATCGGCGATCGCGTGGCAGCCGGCACATCCCATCTTGGCCACCAGGCGGCGGCCGAAGGCGTTCTCCTCCGGCGGCGCGGCGGATGCTGCCGGCTGCTCGGCGGCGTAGCTCAGCAGGCCGGCCAGCCCGGCGGCAACGAGGGTCAGGGACGTCGCGATCAGGGCGGGGCTCTGGGTACGTCGCCGCATGCTTCGATCCTCCTTCGATCAACCGGGAGCGATGATGAAGTCTACTTCGCCGGTCCCGCCGGGGGGAACCGTCACTTCCTTGGTGTGGGTACCGAGGAGCTCGTGCCACATGGTGACCTTGTAGGTTCCCGGCGGTACGCCGTCGATCTCGAAGCTGCCGTCCTTGCCACTGATCGCGACGTAGGGATTGTCGAGCACCAGGATGTAGGCCCGCATCCAGTCGTGGACGTCGCAGACCACCCGCACCACGCCGTCTTCGGGCATGCTCTGGGCGCTGCGCTGGCCCTGGAAGGGCTGCGCCATGTTGAAGACGGTGTCGTCGCCGCGGTAGGCGTGGACGTTGTGGAGGATCGGATCCTGGTTGACGATCTCGACCTGCGACCCCGGCCGCACCACCATCACCCGGGGCTGGTAGCGGCATTCGATCTGCGCCAGCTCGGGCTTGGCGTCGGCGAAGGGCTTGCCGCGGGTGATGCCCTCGACCCGCAGCACCACGTTGGCCAGGCCCTTGGAGGCCCGGTCGACCTCGAAACTCTGATCCGGCACCCGGATGCCGCAGGTGTCGTTGTCGCGGCTGGGCTGGATCATCCGCCTCTCCGGCAGCTCGCTCTCGAAATAGACCCGGCCGCGGATGGTGCCGCCGTCGGCGACCTCGATCTCTTCATACCCTTGGCCCGAGGCCGGGACCGCCGGCAGAGCGACGGCGAGGACGAGGGCGGAGAGAAGGTAGCTGGCGTTGCGCATCGGTCCGGTTCTCCACGTCATTTGATGATCCAGCGCAGCTTCGGCGGCGCCAGGCTGGCGACGTAGGCGTAGAGGTCGTCCACGTCCTGCTGGTTGAAGGCCTCGCGCGGATAGGCCGGGCAGCGATAGGGCTGGGGCACCGCCTGCGGATCGGCCGCCGGCACCTCGCTGCCGCTGGTGATCTTGGCCAGGAAGGCCTCCTTGTCGTACTTGTCGCGCACCCCCGACATGTCCGGCACGAATTCGTGGCCGGGGGCGGCGTTCGGGTTGCGGATGCCGCCCTTGCCGTTCTCGCCGTGACAGGCCCAGCAGCCGTAGCGTTTCCACACCATCTCACCGCGGAAGACGTCGTTGGTGTTGATGAACATGCTGATGCGGTATTCCCACTGGCGGCCGGCGTCGTTGTCCTGCCCTTGCAGGGTGTGGAGGTAGGCGGCCAGGGCGGCGACGCCCTCCTGCGGGATGTGGAAGTTGGGCATGAAGGTGTCGGGCTTGAAGCCCGGCGGATCGCTCAGCCAGATGCGCTCCCAGCGCTCGGTCTTGCGCAGGCCGACCCAGGTCAGGTCGGGGCCGACGAAGCGCCCCTCGTCGCCGATGCGGTGGCAGGCGTAGCAGTCGTAGTCGACGAAGAGGGCGCGGCCCTTGGCGGTCTGCTCCTGGTCGCCGGCGAGGATCTCCGCCGTGCGCAGCCGGCGCTTCATGTCGGCCAGATAACCGACGGTCGTCTCCCGCTCGCCCGGGGCGAAGGGGAACTTGGGCATCTTGGTACCCGGCTTGATGGCGTTGGGGTCGGCCAGCCAGCGGTCGAGCCAGTCCTTCTCCCGGCGCAGGCCGACGAGGTTCAAGATCGGGCCGACGGTGCCCCCCTGGTCGGCGATCGTGTGGCAGGTGACGCACTGGTACTTGCGCACGATCTCGCTGTCGAGGAACGCCTTCTGGGGCGTGCCCTCCCAGGGGTCGTCCTGGGCCGAGGACGGCACGGCGGCGAGCCAGGTCAGGGTGAGAAGAGCGGCGGACAGAGGTAGATTGCGCAACTCCGACACGAGCTTCCTTCCTTCGGTGGATCTGGAACGTCAGGCGTGCGGGGTACGCCCGCCGGGGCGTACCCCGCCTGGGCGTACCCCGCGTCCGAGCGGCGGCTGCTCGGCCCGTCGCGGGACAAGCCGGCCCGCCGTCGAGAGGGAGGCAGGGCCGGCTACATGCCGCCCATCATCTTCATCATCATCTCGGGCACCTTGCCGGGCTCGAGGGGCACGCCCTCAGAGAGGGAGTACAGGTACGCCGCCAGGTCCTTCGACTCCTGGCTGTCGAGGGGCAGGCCCTTGGCCGCCATGAACATCATGATGCAGTTGTTGGCCATCTCCTGGACGGTGACCACCCGATCGTTCGGTACCTTGAACTTGGGGAAGGTGGCCGCGGCGCCGACCAGGGTGGGAACGGGGAGCTCGTAGGGCTTGCCGGTGAGCTCGCTCGCCATCGGCGTCTTGACGGTGCCGCCGGTGGTGCCGCCGCCGGGGTGACAGGAGGCGCAGGACTGGCCGTTGGTGCCGAGCTTGGGGTCGTTGAAGAGCTTCTTGCCGTTCTCGACGCTGCCTTTCTGCGCTTTCTCCATCGCCGGCATGAGGGTCTTCATGCCCTCCGGCGAGCCCATGTACTTGTCCATGTTCTTCATCGCGCCGTTCTTCATCATCTCCATGTCGCTCTTGTCGAGCTTACGGCCGACGTGATGATCGGCGTAGGCCAGGCCGGCGATCAACATGGCAACCATCGCCAGCACGGCCACAAACAACCTCTTCCTCATGTCTTCTGCCTCCTTCTTGCGATTTGGCGGTGCCTGGAGCGGCACGCTGCCGCCCCCGGACCTCGAGTACTCCGCCGGCTCGGCCGGCGCGGAGCTCTAGGCGGTTGGATCAGCATTCTTGTCGGCGGATGAAACACGACACCCATGGCGTTCTGAATCTGGATGGGTCTACGGCCTGCGCCGCCGGACGGATTGCTTTTCCCGCCGGCGGGTTAGCCTTCCGCTGCCGGCGGCGGCCGGGCCGGGCGGAAATCGAGCTCGGCATCGGCCGGCAGCTCTTCGACCGCCGTCACCCGCATGGGGACGTCGCGGTAGTGGTCGACCTCGAGGGTGAAGCGGATCTTGTCCCCCACCTCGATGCCCTCGAGGGAGACGCCGTCGGCGAGGGGGAAGGGCATCGCCATCGAGTCCATGCCCCAGATCTCGCCGCCCACCCCTCTGAAGTCGTCGATCGCCTCGTGACGGACGCTGAAGGTACCCTCCGGATCTTCCGGATCGGGCAGCGCCAGCACCTGACCGCGGACGAC
>RFGL01000309.1 GCA_003697015.1 Acidobacteriota bacterium
GGAGACGACGACGTGCGGGACGGGGGAGGGCACGCTGGCGGGGTCCGCCGGGTCGCTCAGGGCGTCGAGCTCGTCGCGGTCGAGGGCGCCGTCGAGGTCGCGATCGCGCCCCATCCGCGGCCCGGAGCCCGGCGGCACGCAGGTGAAGGTCAGGGCCTGGCCAGGGACCTCGCTCATGGCGACGAGCTGGTCGCGGGTGACGGCGGCGTCGGCCGCGCGATCGAGGAGGAAGCGGTCGGTGACCGGATCGTAGAGGCCGCCGCGGGCTTCGCCGTCGATCACCCCCTTGACGATCAGCTCGCACTCCGTCGTCACCCCGCCGAGGAGCTTGGAGACGAAGGGCGTGGCGGCGCGTTCGACGAGCAGCGCCAGGCGATCGAGGGCCGCTTGCGGAGCGCCCGCTGCGAGGGTGATCTGCTGGCCGGTGACCGGCGCCAGATCGCCCTCGAAGGCGAGGAGATACTGCTCCACCTGGCGCCGTTCCCGATCGTCGCGGAAGCCGGCCTCGCCGCTCGGGTCCCGATTGAAGGTCCGGCGCTGGAGGAAGCGGAAGAGGGTGTCGACGCTGCCGTCGTGGAGGAAGCCGAAGCCGCGCACCTGATCGCCCTGGTGGCGGTGGTCGCCGCCGGGATGGTAGAGGTCGATCGCCGGCGAGCCGAACATGCCGACCTTCTGGTAGAGGTTGCGCAGGTGGGGGATCTTGAAGATCTGGCTCAAGCCGGTGAAGCTCTGGCGGCCGACGGTGCCGAAGTGTCCCTGCAGCGGCTCGAGGGTGTGGCAGTTGCTGCAGCGGCGGTCGCCGCGCCCGCCGTCGATCAGCCGCAGCTGGAAGATCGCCTGCCCCGCCGCCTGCTCGGGGGTGAGGGCGTTGTCGAGGGAGCGCACCGCATTGGGGGGCTGGACCAGGGCGAGGGCGAAGCGGGCGAAGGCCGCCATCTCCTGATCGCGGACGCGGCCGCGCAGGCCGAGGAGGCCGGGGAAGGCGACGATGAAGTTGCGGAAGGAGAGGTCGGGGTCGATCGGGTCGACGCCGAAGAAGCCGCTCGCCCGGTCGCCGCGCCAGTGGAGCGCCCCGGAGCTCGCCAGCCCGCGCAGGGTCTGGGTGGTCATCGGCCCCTTCATCGGGTGGACGTCGCGCGGATCGCCGCTGCCGTTGATCGGCGGCTGCGCGAGCCGCGCCTCGGCCTCGCGCAGGATCTGGATCGGGCTGGTGCCGACGTCGCCGTCCGGATCGCCCAGATCCCAGGCCAGGCCGTCGAGGTCGCCGAAGACGTGGCAGCTGGCGCAGCTCGCCTCGCCGTTCGACGAGCTCCGGGCGGCGTCGTAGAGCAGCGGTCGGCCGGCTACCACCTCCTCGGGCTCCGGGTTCCACATCGCCACCCGCGCCACCTCCTCGCCGCTGTCGAGGTCGAGGGCGGCGACGGCGTTGTCGAAGCGGGTGAGGACGTAGAGCCGCCGCCGCGCCTCGTCGAGGGCGAGGCCGGAGGGGCCGCCGCCGACCGTGAGGTAGGCGGCGCTGGCGCGCTCGGGGTCGAAGCTGTCGTCCGCCAGCTCGGCGGTGGCGAAGACGCCGATCTTCGCCGAGCCGAAGGCGGCGACGTAGAGGGTCTCGCCGTCGGCGGAGACCGCCATCCCCAGGGGGGTGGCGAGGCTGTGGCGCCGGCCGCGGGCGTCGCCCCGGCGGCGATAGTCGAGGTGCTTGTTGAGATGGCGCGGGGCGACCTCGTCGCCGTCGATGACGGTGATCCGCGCCTCGTGCAGGTGGCCCTGGACGGTGCTGCCGCCGTGGCGCCCGGGACCCTCGAAGCGTACCTCGTTGCGCGCTTCGGTGTTGGAGACGTAGAGGGCGCCGCTCTGCGGGTTGACCGCCATGTTGAAGAGCACGGTGCCGACGTGCGGGTAGGCGTCCACCACCTCCAGGCTGGCGGCGTCGAGGGCGAAGACGTCGAGATCGGGCAGGTCGAAGCGCACCGCGTTCGACCAGTCGCGCCCCAGCTCGTCGCGCCAGGCGCCGGACTGCGGATCGTGCTTGACGATCAACCCCACCTCCGGCGCCGGAGCGCCCTGGTGGTTGGTCGCCGGCCCGGGGTTGCCCCCGGGCATGCCGGGCAGCTCCTCGGGGCAGGCGTCGGCTTCGGCGGTGGGGCGGAAGCCGTCGCAGACCGCTCCCTCGGGAATGGTGGTGGTGCCGTTGCCGGAGCGGAAGACGGCGGCGTAGACCCGGCTGCCGTCGGGGCTGGCGGCGAGGGCGCGGGGGGCGTCGCCGAAGAGGGTGACGATCGCGCGCGGCGTGCCGAAGCCGGCCCCCGGGTCGTCGGCGTCGAAGACCCAGACGTCCGCCCGCCCGACGCCGGGGGTGGTGAGCTGCGGGTCGCCCGCCCCGGGGACGGCGGCGAGGGCGGGGTGGCTGCGGTGCTGGCCGCGATGGGCGGTGGTGACGAAGGCCGAGCCGCGGGCGAAGACCACGTCCTGCGGCTCGTCGCCGACCAGGAGGGTGGCTACCACCCGCGGCGGATCGGAGCCGGCGTCGACGATCGAGACGCTGTCGGAGAGGTGGTTGACCACCCACGCCTGGTCGTCGTCGCGCGCCGCCACCGCCACCGGCTCGAGGCCGACCGGCACCGAAGCGACGTGGCGCAGGCCGGCCGACAGATCGAAGATCTCCAGCCGGCCGTCCGGGGTGTTGACGGCGAACAGCCGGTCGCCGGAGGGCGCCAGCGCCAGCGGCCTCACCTGTCCGCTCTCGAAGGCGAGGAAGGGCGGCGCCTGGGCCGCCGCCGCCGCCAGACCGCTCGCCAGCGCCGCCGCCGCGAGCGGAAGCCAAGCCCTCTTGCATCTCCCCCGGGTGATCACCGAGCCCCCTTTCCGCTGCGCGTCTCGTGCGACCGCCAGTATAAGAAACGGCCACCCCCCGGTCAGCCGTCCGTCCGTCCCGGCGGCCTTTCCACACCTTCACCCCCGGCAGGGCGTGGCAAGACTCCGGCCGCGCTGCGGGCGGGCCTTTGCGGCCGAATCGTCCTTGGAGATCCTCGACGATTCCCCGATCGCCTGCGGATTTCCGCCTTGCTTCGGCACGGGAATTCTCGGCCCTCGCGGGCGGCCGACATTCACCACGCCCTGCTAGACCGCGATCAGGGTCTTCAGCCAAGCCGTATAATCACCGCCCACAGGGCCTGCTCAACTGCGGAGGTTTGACGTGGTCGACGACCTGCTCGAAGCGTGGCGGACGAACAATCGCATCAATCTCTTCCTGCTCGAACGGATCAGCGACGAGGGTCTGCGCTCGACCCTCTCCACGCGCGGCGGGCGGGACGTGGCGGGTCAGCTGGGGCATCTTCACAACGTGCGCGTCTGGCAGCTCGAGAAGCGGGCCAAGGACCTGGCCCATGGGCTCACGACCTTCCCCGCCAAGGTGAGCCCGGAGCGGGAGGAGCTCAAGGCCGCGCTCACCGCTTCCGGCGCGGCGATCGAGGCCTTCCTGGCCGGGGTGATGGCCGGCGAGCCCCGGCGACGCGGATTCAAGAAGGGGATCTTCACCACCCTGGCCTATTTCGTCGCCCACGAGAGCCACCACCGCGGCAACGTCCTCCTCACCCTCAAGCAGTGCGGCCACCCCCTCGACAAGAATGCGCGCTACGCCATCTGGGGCTGGGATCAGATCTGAGGCGCCGGCCGGCGCCGGGCGGCATAGAGCCAGCCGGCGGCGGCGATGGCGGCGGCGATCGCCGCGCCGATTCCCCAGATCAGACCGGCGGGGCGGTAGGTGAAGACCAGGCGGTGCTCGCCGGCCGGAGCGACGACCCCGCGCAGGGCGTGGTCGACGCGCAATACCGGCACCGGACGGCCGTCGAGACGGGCGCGCCAGCCCGCATCCCAGCGGTCTGCGACCACCACCAGTCCCGGGGTGGCCATGGCCAGGGCCAGCTCCAGGCGGTTCGGCACCTCGGCGACGAGGGTCGCGGTACCGCGGGCGTCGCCGGCGGGGAGGTCGATGCGGGTCTCGACCAGGGCGAGGCGGCGCGGGTCGAAGTCGGCGTCCGCCAGCCGGCCCAGGCGCTCCCGGCGATCGACGACCGGCTCGACGCGGGCCGGCACGAAGGCCCGCGGCAGGGCGCGCGTGTTCTCCATCACCCAATAGTCCGGTGCGCGGATCGCCGGCGTGATGGACGGAGGCGGCGTGTGGCGGAAGATCAGCCAGCGGACGCCGAGGAGGTCGAGCACCGGGTGCAGGCGGAGGCCATCGGCGTCGAGGAAGCCGGCCTGCGGCGTCAACCACATGGATCGGGCGTAGCTCGGGCGGGGGGAGCGGGGGTCGGCGGCGAGGGACAGCAGCTCGAGGTAGCGCGTCGGATCGACGGCATCGTAGCCGCGGACGTCAGAGAGTCCTGAGATCATCGCCAGGTTGGGCGGCAGGCAGCCGACGCCGAGGATGCGTCCCGGTCGTCCCGCCAGCGCATCGAGGACCGGGAGCGGCGGGTAGTCGAGCTCCGGCGGCGCCTGCGGGTTGGTGGTTCGGGCGTGCCACAGGAGCTCGCCGAGAAGGAGGACGGCGAGGGCCGGGGCCACCGCCCGTCGCCGCCGCGGCAGCAGGGCGAGGAGACCGAGGGCGAGCACCGCGGTGGCGGCAGCGGCGGCGTGGTGGCGACGGAAGCTGCGCCGCACCTCGGCCAGCGCCTCGAGGTCGCCGACGTTGCGTACCCGGGCGCCGGCGCGCAGGCGCTCCTCGACGGCGTCGAGGAGCGGCGGCGGCACCACCGATCGGTACCAGGCGAAGCCGCCGGTAAGGAGCAGGGCGAGGGCCGGAACCGCCAGCCAGCGGCGGGGGAGCGGGCCGCGGTGGAGCCGCTCGAGGCCGATCACCGCCAGGGCCAGCAGGGCGAAGCCGGCAGCGAAGACAAATCGATTGTGGGACAGGAGATCGAGGCCGGGGAGGCGCAGGAGGGCGACCAGACCGGGCAGATTCAGGGTCCAGGCGAGGCCGAGGATTACCAGCAGCAGAAGCCGCAGGGCGTGGCGCCGGTGGCGCCGGCTGGCAGCCGCCAGGGGGGCGAGGAGCAGGGTGGCGACGAGGCCGGCGTAGGCGGCGGCGGAGCTCTCCAGGCGGTTGTCGCCGGCGAGGCGGAAGCTGTCGTGGCGGCTGGCGCCATAGATCTCCGGCAGAACCACCTGGGGCAGGGCGGAGAGGCCGACCGGCGGCCGTTCCTCGACGCCGCTGGCACGGGCCGCGGTGCGGGCGCCCTGACGGGCGTAGTCGACCAGGGGCAGGAGATAAGGCGCCGCCAGGGCGAGGCCGAGCAGCCAACCGGCGCCGGTGCCGGCGGCCGCCGCCAGCAGCCGCCGGGGCGACCGGCGGTCCCAGGCCCCTTCGAGCAGCTTGACCAGAGCCCACGCCCCGGCGGCGAGGAGCACCTGGGCGGCAATGTCGACCTGACCGCTCAATGCCGCCGCGGCGGTGACCAGGGCGAGGGCGGCGCCGGCGCGGCTCAGGGGGCGGGCCAGGGTGGCGTCGGTCGCCCACAGCACCGCCGGCAACCAGGCGGCGACGTGGCTCGTCGGATAGCCCTGCCAGAGGACGAAGTAGCCGGTCAGAGGGTAGCACCAGGCGCCGGCGGCGGCGGGCCAGAAGCTCGAGCCGAGGACCCGGCGGAAGAAGCCGTAGGCGCCGAGGCCGGCGGCGAGTGCGACCAGCAGCTGAGTCCAGGCCAGAGTGCGGGCCGACGGCCACAGGTAGCTCGGCCAGGCGAAGGGTCCGTACTTGCCCCAGCGCACCTCCGGCACGCCGGCGAAGGCGTGGGGATTCCACAGCGGCAGGCGGCCGGCGCGCACCTCGGCGGCGGCGAAGCGGCGCCAGGGCTCGAAGGTGAGGATCGGGTCCGAGCGCAGGGGCTCACGCACCTCGATGGCGGTGGTCTGCGGCGTCTGCGGCAGGTAGAAGCCGGGCAGGGCGAGGACGTCCAACGGCAGGAGAAGGGAGCGGCCGACGAAGGATGGACCGAAGAGCAGCAGCTGGCCGGCGACGATGCCGGCGGCGACCACCGCCAGGCGCCGTGGGCGGCTCATCCCGGCCCCCGAAGCGGGGGACGTCGCGCCGGCCGGCGCCGGCGACCCGGTCGCGGTGGTCGGCGGCGGGGATCAGCGCCAGCGTTCATGCCCCTTCGTAGACGGCGTTGGCGGCGGCGAGAGCGGCACCGCGGTCGACCGGGACGCCTTCGTCGGCGAGCAGGGCCTCGAGGGCGGCGAGCACCAGGATGACGTTCTGGCGGCGGCAGGACTCGCCCATGATGCCGATGCGCCACACCTTGCCGGCGAAGGGGCCGAGGCCGGCGCCGACCTCGATGCCGTACTCCGCCAGCAGGCGGCGCCGCACCCGCTGGTCGTCGACCCCCTCGGGCACGGCGACGGCGTTGAGCACCGCCAGCGGCCGCGACGAGACGTAGCGCAGGCCGAGGGCCTCGAGGCCGGCGCGCAGCGCCCGGTGGCTCAGCTGATGGCGGGCGAGGCGCTGATCGAGGCCCTCTTCGAGAATCACCGCCAGGGCTTCGTAGAGGGCGTAGGTCATGTTGATCGGCGCGGTGTGGTGGTAGCTGCGCGAACCGCCCCAATAGCCCTGGATCAGACTCATGTCGAGGTACCAGCTGCGCACCGGCGTGGCGCGGTTGAGGATCGCCTCGACCGCCGCTGGAGAGAAGGTCACCGGCGCCAGGCCCGGGGGGCCGGAGAGGCACTTCTGGCTGCCGCTGTAGCAGGCGTCGATGCGCTGGTCGTCGACCCGCACGTCGATGCCGCCGAGGGAGGCGACGGCATCGACCACCAGCAGGGCGCCGGCATCGTGGACGATGGCGGAGATCTCGTCGAGCGGTTGCTCGGCGCCGGTCGAGGTCTCGGCGTGCACCACCCCCACCACCTTGGTACCGGGGTGGCGGTCGAGGGCTTCGGCGATCTGGCGCGGCGCCAGAGTCTCCCCCCACGGCACCTCCACCGCGTAGACGTCGGCGCCGGCGCGGCGGGCGATCTCCAGCATGCGGTCGCCGAAGTAGCCGATGACGCCGACGATCATCCGCTCCCCCGGCTCGATCAGGTTGACCACCGCGGCCTCCATGCCGGCGGTTCCGGTGCCCGATACCGGCAGGGTGAGGCGGTTCTCGGTGCGGAAGATCCGGCGCAGCATGGCGCTGATGCGATCCATGATCTCGAGGTAGGCCGGGTCGAGATGGCCGAGGGTGGGCTTGGCCAGGGCCGCCAGCACCCGCGGCGAGACGTTCGACGGCCCGGGGCCGAGGAGGATGCGGGCGGGGGGGTCGAGGGGTGGCGGCAGCTGGGGATCAGGCGTCATGCCGGAGCTCCTGGGTCGGTTGAGGGTGCCGTAGGGCGGCGGTGATGGTGGCGGCGACGGCGTCGTCGGTGCCCGCCGGCAAGGCGTCGGCCGGGAAGTAGCGCGCTTCGAGGATCTCCCCGCTCAGGCGCGGCTCGCCACCTTCGATGCGGCCGGCGAAGGCGATCGTAAGGTGGGCCGGCCGGCGCTCGCGGCTGACGTGAACCACCGGTCCGAGGCGGGCGGTGAGCCCGGTCTCCTCCAGCAGCTCACGGCGCGCGGTCTCCTGCGGCGTCTCGCCCCGGGCTACCCAGCCGCCGGGCAGGCCCCAGGGGGCCTCGGGATGGAAGACGTGGCGCAGCAGCAGCACCCGGCCGGCATCGTCGAACGCCACCACCACCGCGCCGAGGCGGTGGCGCGGCACCAGCAACCAGGTGCCGAAGGTGATGAAAGACGAGCCGAGGGGCAGGCGTACGAGACGGGCGAGAAGGCGTTTGCCAGCCATGGTCCGCGCATCTTACGACGGCCCGGACGGATCGTACAGGCCGGCGTAGAGCGTTCGCCAGCGTCGCATCGCTGCGGCCAGGCCGAAGGCGGCGGCGCGGGCGCGGATCGCCCGCGGCCGGCGGGGAGCGGCGAGGGCGCGGGCGAGCGCTGCGGCGAGGGCCGGCGCGTCGCCGGGAGGGGAGGTCATCTCCGGCGCCAGTTCGGGCAGCAGGCCGACCGCCGCGCCGGCCACCGGGCAGCCGCAGGCTGCGGCCTCGAGCATCGCCATGCCCTGGCTTTCGAAGAGCGAGCTGACGGCGAGGAGGTCGGCGCGGCGATAGTAGCCCGCCAGGCGGCCGTGGTCGACGGCGCCGTGGAGGTGGAGGCGGTCCGTCATCCCGAGCTCGGCGGCGCGACCGGCGAGGGCCGGCCGCAGGGGACCGTCGCCGACCAGGTGGAGGTGGAGGTCGGGATGGTCGCCGCGCAGGCGGGCGCAGGCCGCGAGCAGGGTCGCCGGATCCTTGACCGGAACCAGGGAGCCGACGCTGAGGATCGCCGGCCGGCCGGCGAGCTGCGGATCGTCCGCCGCCGGCGCCGGGGCAAACCGCTCGAGATCGACCCCCAGGGGAGCCAGCACCAAGCGCCCGGCGTCGACCCGCGCCGCCGCCTTGTGCCGCAGGCCGGCTGAACCGACGGTGACCCGGGACGCGCGGCGCAGGGCGTAGCGCACCAGCCGGCGGTTGAGCCGCCCGCGCTCGCCGCCGTAGCCGATCGCGGACAGGTCCTCGAGCTCGCCGCCGAGGATCGACGCCACCATCGGCGTGCCCGAGAGCCGGCCGGCGAGGGCGGCGAGGAATCCCGGTTCGTGTGCCCACAGGGCGTGAAGCACGTCGAAGGGCCCATGCCGCCGGATCGCCCGGAGGGCGCGCCACCCCATCGCCAGCCGCTTGGCGCCGCGCCCCTGCGCCGTCCCCAGCGGCACCACCCGAGCGCCGAAAAAGTCGTACGGGGTGGTGGCATGGGGGTAGCGGAGAGCGAAGACCGTCACCTCGTCGTCCTGCGCCAGCGCCCGCACCATGTCGTAGAGCGCCGGTACGCACCAATCGTCCTGTGAAGCGCTGAATCCCGGCGTGATCAGGCCGATGCGCATCAAAAACCTGAGGTTTCGGGGCGCTGGTAGTGGAAAAGCCGGTGAAAGAGGCGCAGCTCGAGGGGGTGATGGTAGAACTGAAGGCGGTAGCGCCAGGCGCCGAGGGTGCGGAGGACGGCTCGCTTCAGACCGCGCAGGGTGAGGTCGGTGGTGGTGGGATAGTAGGCGTTCAGGACCCGTTCAAAATCGCGCACGCGGCGCTTCAAGGCCGGGTTGAGCCAGGGGTTCTGGCGCGGGTCGCGACGCAGGGAAAAGTCTTTCCAATCGCCGGAGATCCACTGGTCCAGGGTGTCGGGAAACTTGAATCCGAGCGCGCGGGCTTCTTCGTAGAGGGTGCCGTCCTTGGGCACCGGCGTGTACATGTAGAGGATCAGCTCGGTCGCCGGATTGACCGCTTTGAGCCGGCGGATGAAGCGCAGGGTCTGCTCGACGTCGGCCCAGGGATCCGGCGGATTGCCGAGGACGAAGGAGAACTCCGGCACCACGTCCCACTCCTTCATCCGCTTGGCCAGCTCGAGGGTGAGGTCGGGGGAGACCTTGCCGCCCTTGTTCATCCGTGCCAGGACCTCCTCCGAGCCCGCCTCGGCACCGCAGAAGATCATCTTCAGGCCGCTCGCCTTCATCCGCCGCCAGGTCGAATCCTTGTAGCGCATCAGCTCGTCGATCCGCCCCAGGGCCCACCAGGTCATGCCCAGGGGGGTGATGCGGTCGCAGAATTCCTCCACCCGGCGTTCCTTGATGAAGAAGTCCATGTCGTGAAACTGCACCGCGTCGGCGCCGTAGCGGCGGTGCTGGTGCTCGATCACCGCTGCCAGCCGGGCCGGCGATTGGGCCACCCAGCGGCGCTCGACGATCGGCACGATGGCGCAGAAGTTACAGGCGAAGGGGCAGCCGTAGGACGACTGGTGGGTGGCTACCCGCCGGCCCAGGTAGTGGCGGTGGAAGTAGTGCTCCATCGGCAGCCGGTGGTAGGGCCATTCGGGCAGCTCGTCGAGCTCGACCAGAGGTCGGTTGGGGTTGGTGATCACCTCGCCGCCGGCCGCTGCCCGCCCCCGGCGGTAGCTGATGCCGGCCACCGAGCCGAGGTCGCCGCCCTCGCTCAGCACCCGCACCAGCTCGGGGAATGTCACCTCCCCCTGGCCGCGGACGCAGACGTCGACGGCGTCGTCTTTGAGCACGGTGGCGTAGTGTTGGGAAGGAAAGTAGCCGCCCCAGACGATCGGCACGCCGGGCAGCGCCCGCTTGAGCTGACGGGAGTGGGGCACGGCACGCTCCAATTGGGGGCCGGGCATGACGGTGATTCCGATCGCCGCCGGCCGCCGCCGGCCGGCGAGCTCGACGATCTTCCCCACCGGGTCGCGTTCGAGGTTGCCGTCGACGATCTCGTAGTCGTAGCGCCCCTCGAGGGTCGAGGCCACCGCCAGGAGGGACATGGGCAGGGGGTGTTTGACCGAGCGGGTGCTCCAGGGGTTGTAGAGGATGATCATCGCCGTGCGCTCCGCGCGCAGTATAGCGCTGGTCCCTCTCTCAGGTGCCACCGTCTTCGCAAGTCGTTTAGTCACAGACGAATACGTCGACCGACTCAATCTCAGGACCACCGACGCACCGCCCCCTCCCCGCCGGCGACGCAGGCGACGCGGCGCTCCCTCCTGCGCTGGTCCCTCTCTCAGGTGCCCTCTCTCAGGTGCCACCGTCTTCGCAAGTCGTTTATTCGCAGACGAATACGTCGACCGACTCAATCCCAGGACCACCGACGCGCCGCCCCTCGCCGCCGGCAGGAACCTCCTTCAGGTGCAACCTCCTTCAGGTCCCACCATTTTCGCAAGTCGTTTATTCACAAACAAATACGTCAGCCGACTCAATCCCAAGAACCACCGACGCGCCGCCCTCTCCCCGCCGGCGACGCGGCCGACGCGGCGCCACCACCCGCGCGCCGCCATCCGCGGACGAA
>RFGL01000310.1 GCA_003697015.1 Acidobacteriota bacterium
AGGGGAGTGGCATGAGCGAGCGGGATCAGCCTCAGACCAGCCGGCGGATCGTGACCCTGAGCCTGGCGTCCCACACCAACGTCGGCAAGACCACCCTGGCGCGCACCCTGCTGCGGCGCGACGTCGGCGAGGTTCTGGACCAGGCCCACGTCACCGAGCTGTCGGAAGCCTACGACCTGATCGAGGCCGACGGCGCCGTGCTGCGCCTCTACGACACCCCGGGCTTCGGCGACTCGGCGCGGCTGCTCAAGCGCCTGGTGCGGGAGAAGAACCGCTTGCTGTGGTTTCTCCAGCAGACCTGGGACCGCTTCACCGACCGGCCCCTGTGGTGCAGCCAGCAGGCGATGCTGACGGTGCGCGACGCCACCGACGTGGTGCTCTACCTGGTCAACGCTGCTGAGGATCCGGCGGAGGCCGGCTACGTGGCGCCGGAGCTGGAGCTGCTGTCGTGGGTCGGCCGGCCGGTGCTGCTGATCCTCAATCAGGTCGGCGACGGGGCGGCGGACCGAACCGCCGTCGCCCGCCGCCGCGCCGCCTGGCAGCGTCACGTCGAGGGTTTCGAGGTGGTGAAGGGGGTGCTCGACCTCGACGCCTTCAACCGCTGCTGGGTGCAGGAAGGGATCCTCTTCGAGGCGGTGGTGCCGCTGCTGCCGCCGGCGCAGCGGCAGGACATGGAGCGCCTGGCGCGCGCCTGGGAGGCGCGCAATCGGCGGATCTTCGACCGCACCGTGCGCCAACTGGCGCGTTACCTGGCAGGCGCTGCCGCCGACCGGGTGATCCTCCCCGAGCCGCGGCCCGGACGGGCGGAGAAGCAGGCGGCGATGGAGGAGCTGGGAGGGCGGCTGGTACGCGCCACCGAGGCCCTGATGGCGGAGCTTCTCGCCGCCCACGGCCTCGAAGGGACGCCGCCGGCGGAGGTGGAGCGGGCGGTCGACGCGTTCGTCGTCGCCGGCGAGGAAACCCTCACCCCGGAGCGCGGTGCGCTGTGGGGCGGCATCGTCAGCGGCGCCCTCTCCGGCCTGGCGGCGGACGCCCTCTCCGGCGGCCTTTCCCTCGGCGGCGGCCTGATCGCCGGCGCCATCCTCGGCGCCCTCGGCGGCGCCGGCCTGGCCCGCGGCTACCAGTTGGCGCGGGGCGACGAGTCGCCCGAGATCCGCTGGTCGTCGACGTTCCTCGACCGCCTGGCGAGCCAGACCTTGCTGCGGTATCTCGCCGTCGCTCACTACGGCCGCGGCCGCGGCGCCTTCCAGGTCTTCGAGGAGCCCGAGCGCTGGCGCATGGCGGTGGCAGCCGCCCGTGCAGCGGCCGGCGACGCCTGGCTGGCGACCTGGCGCCGGCTCACCGCCGGCGACTGGCCGCCGGAGACCGGCGAGCGGCGTCTGGTGCCCATGGTCGGAGCGGCCTTGGAGCAGGTGCTGGCCGACGCCTATCCGGAAGCCGGCCCGCTCCTCGCCACCTGGCGCCGGACGCCTTCCTGAGGAGGACGAGCGGGTGGGACGATTCTTCGATGATTTCACGCTCGGCGAGCGGGCCGGCTTCGGCGCCGTCGAGGTGCGTCGCGAGGAGGTGATCGACTTCGCCCGGCGTTTCGATCCCCAGCCCTTCCACCTCGACGAGGAAGCGGCCCGACGCTCGCCCTTCGGCGGCCTGATCGCCAGCGGCTGGCATACGGTGGCCCTGACCATGCGCCTGATGGTCGAGGCCCTGGGCGGCGGCGAGTCCGGCAGCCTGGGCTCGCCGGGCGCCGACCGCATCCGCTGGCTCGAGCCGGTGCGGCCGGGGGACGTGCTGTCGGTGGAGCTCGAGGTGCGCGCCCTGCGCCCGTCGCGTTCGAAGCCCGACCGCGGTCTGGTCGAGATCGAGGTCACCACCCTGAACCAGCATCGCAGGCCGGTGATGACCATGCTCGCGCTCGGCATCTTCCGCCGCCGCGAGTAGAATCGACGGCTGAGGTGAATACCGTATCGGCGATCGTGCCGACCCGCAACCGCGCGCCGCTGGTGCTGCGTGCCCTGGCGTCGATCGCCGCTCAGAGCCGGCCGCCGGAGGAGGTGATCGTCGTCGACGACGGCTCGACCGACGACGTCGCGGCACGGGTGGCGGCGGCCTTTCCCGCCGTCCGCCTGCTGCGGACCCCGCCGCGCGGCGTCGCCGCCGCGCGCAACGCCGGCATCGCCGCCGCCCGCGGCGACTGGCTGGCCTTTCTCGACTCGGACGACGAGTGGCTGGCGGACAAACTCGAGGCCCAGCTGGCCGCCCTCGCCGCCGAGCCGGGGATGGCGGTATGCCACTGCGACGAGATCTGGATCCGCCACCACCGCCGGGTCAATCCGCGCCGCCGCCACCGCAAGAGCGGCGGCCGCATCTTCCAGCGCTGCCTGCCGCTGTGCGCCATCTCGCCCTCCGCCGCCGTCGTTCACCGCCGGGTCTTCGAGGAGGTGGGGCTCTTCGACGAGAGCTTCGAAGCCTGCGAGGACTACGAGCTGTGGCTGCGCATCACCGCCCGCTGGCCGGTGCTCTACGTCGACCGGCCGCTGGTGCGCAAGCACGGCGGCCACGCCGACCAGCTGTCGCGCACCGTCCCCGCCCTCGACCGCCTGCGGATCCGCGCCCTGCACAAGATCCTGGTGGCGGGCGACCTCGATCCCGGCGATCGCCGCGCCGCCGTCGCCACCCTGCGGCGCAAGATCGCGGTCTATGCCCGCGGCGTCTGCCGTCGCGGGCGCCACGCCGAAGCCGCCGCCCTGGCCCGCCTGCGCGACCGCTGGGCCGGCGAGGTGAGCCCGGAACGGACGGGTCAGGTATCGAGCTAAGTCACGGATTCGAAACGATTTGCGAAGACCCTGGCACCTGACAGGCGGCAGGCGGCGAAGACCCTGGCACCTGGCAGGCGGCACCTGACGAGGGAGCGGAGGGTGCCGGGGCTTTCTCCCGCATGGTCCTCCGGCGATGAGCCCGGCACGGGCGGATCAGGTATCGATCTAAGTCTAAGTCACGGATTCGAAACGATTTGCGAAGACCCTGGCACCTGACAGGCGGCGGCGCGCCGCGGATCGGTGGTGCGCGCCGGCCGCCGGGGTGGGGGAGGTCAGAACCTGAAGAAGAAGGTCAGGCGCGCCATCAGGTCGCCGTCCGGATCCGGCGCTCCGCCGACGCCGTCGTAGGCGACGTATTCCAGATTGGGAATCAGGCTGAAGCGCCGGTCGACCTGGTAGTCGACGCCGAGCAGCAGCAAGGTCGACTCCGCCGTCGGGTCGAACGGCAGGTAGGCGACCCCGGCGCCGTCGGGGTTGGGGTCGAACATGCGGTCGATGCGGCCCAGGAGGCTGATCCGCTCGCTCACCTCGAAGACCGCGAAGAGCGACGCCAGGTCGAGGTCGAGGTCCTCCCCCGAAGCGCGTTCGCGGCTCTGTCTCGCCGCCTGAATGCCGATCCGGCCCCACTCCGCCCGGTAGGCGGCGAAGGCCTGCAGCGTCACCCGATCGGCGGCACCCGGCCGCGCGTCGACGTCGCCGTAGAGCTCGACCGTCCAGCCGCTGGCGGGATAGTAGCCCAGCGCCAGCATCGCCTTCTTGTCCTGGTTGGTCTCCCCCTTGGTGCCCGAGCCGTTGCCGAGCATGAGGTGGTAGCCGAGCTTGCTCCCCTTGCCGAATCGGCCCTTGACGGCGACGCCGAAATCGCGCGACGAGCCGAGCTTCTGCAGATCGAGGGGCGTTTTCTCGACCGCGCGATAGCCCCATGCCTCCTCGACCACCCCCCAGGTGGGGGTACCGGAGATGCCGAGATAGATCGACCGCCGGTCGTTCTTCCAGCGCACGTAGGCGTCCTTGACGAAGGGTTCGATGTTGTCGCTGCTGGTGAAATCGCCCGGCGAGTTGCCCTCGAAGCGCAGGCGGGCGGATAGGTTGTCGCCGATGGCGTAATCGAAGGTGAGGTAAATCCTGCGGAACCAAAAGCCGTTGGCATCCTCGACGGCGAGGTCGTGATTCTGGGCCATCCAGTAGGCATCGCCGAAGACGTAGCCGGAGAGCTTGGTCCTCTGCACCCATTCGGGCACGTCGCCGGCCGAGATCGGCCCGGCGCTCAGGATCGACAAGACGAGCACGAGTGCGGTTTTTCTCATCGCCTTGACTCCCGGACGCTGGACGATCGCTCGTCCAGCGTTCGATCGCGTTGGTTCCTATGCCGCACGGAGTCGTTCGACCCGCACGGGGGTATCGAAGAACGAGCTGCTGGCTCCGATCGGATCGGTCAGCGATACGTCGCCGAGGATCGGGTCCACGGCCATCACCGGATTGGGGCAGAGGCCCTTGGCGCGCCGGGGATCGCCGGGGACTCGGATGCCGTCGATCTGCACGTCGTTGCTGCCGTACGCCCAGTGGCCGTAGTGCCACGACACCGCCACCACCCCCGGCCGGATGCCCTCGCGCACCATCACCCGGCCGGCGATCTCCAGTCGGCGACCGTCGCCGAGGTCGAAACTGCCTTCCGGATTCGACGCCGACGTCAGGCGCGCGCGATCGCCGTCGGCAAGCCCCAGGCGCTCGGCGTCGCGGCGATGGATCAGGATGCCGTTTTCGTTCATCAGGGCGACGTTCGACCAGTAGTTCGAGATGGTCCGCGACTGGCCGCCGAAGGCTTCCTTGTAGGTGATCAGGGTGAACGGGTAGTCGCCGCCGCGATCGAGGGGCTTGCCGGCGGCGTCGAACTGGCCGCGGTAGAGCGGCACGCCGGAGAAGTACTCGCCGCTCATGCTGTTGCGCTGGCGCGCCACCCGTTCGACGAAGACGTGCCACATGGAGCCCATCTTGCGTTTCATCTTGTCGCCGTCGTAGGCGCTTTCGAAGGGCGCGAAGCGGCCTCCGCGGTTGAGCACGTAGACGACTTTCTCGAATTCTCCGGGGCGCAAGGCCCGGCGCCAGGCGTCCTCGTCGAAGACGCTCGCCGGCAGGTGGCGGCGAGCGCGGCGGAAGATCTCCATCTCTCGAGCGCTGGCGTCGGGGACCGCGTCTCCCTCCTTGTCGCCGAAGGCGATGTTGGCGACCGCTTTGAGGAACCAGTCCTCCGGCCGGTAGAAGTTCATCCCCGGGCCGAAGGCGTCCTTGCCGAAACCCGGCAGACCGAGCTTCTCGGCTACCGCCAGGAGGAAGGCCTCGAGGGAGATCGGCATCGGCTCGCCGCCGACCGTCACCTCTTCGGTCAGGGGGGCGACCACCGGCTGGCGGACCTTGCTGGTCATGGTGTTGACGTCCGGGGTGACGTGCGGAGTGCCCCAGCGCTCGAGGTAGGTCAGGTCGGGCAGGATGTAGTCGGCGTACATGGAGGTTTCGCCGATGACGATGTCGCAGGCGATGAAGAGCGGCACCCGTTCCGGATCGCGCAGCATCTCGATGGTCTTGTGGCCGGCGGGGCTGGCCAGCGCCGGCGTTCCCTTGTGCAGGAAGAGGATCTTGCCGGGATAGGGATAGCCCTGGGCGAAGGAGGGGATGATCTCCTGGTAGACGTTGTTGGACAGGGGATACCACGGTCGCTTGGCGGGGTAGCCCGCCTCGCGGAACAGGCTGGTGTCTTCGTAACGGGTCTTCTCGCGGGTGATCGGCGGGCCGAAGGCGGTGAGCGGGCGGGGGTGCTTGAAGTCGTAGACGTTGCCGGGCTTGCCGCCGAACTCGTGCCAGTGGCCACCGCCCTTGGACAGGCCGCCCCGCCAGTCGGGATTGCCGATCAGGAGGTTGAGCAGGATGATGGCGGAGCCGGCGTAGTAGCCGTCGGTGTGCTGTACCGGGCCGCGGTAGAGCTCGACCGCGGCCCGTTTGCCGTGACCGGTGAGCTCGCGCGCCACCTCCGCCACCTGACGGTAGGGGATGCCGGTGAGCTCCTCGTACTCCTCCCAGGAACGGCTGAAGGCCTCGTCGTGGATCAGCTGCAGGGCGCTCTTGACCCGCAGGCCGCCGAGCTCGGCGTCGACGAAGAGGTCGCCGATCACCGCCTCCTCGGTGGCGTCCGGATCGACCGCCCGCGGCCTGCCGCCGGCCATCACCACCCGCTGCTCGTCGCTGCCCAGTCCGACGTCCGAGGCCCGCACCAGCTCCAGGGGGTGGCCGCCGACGATCTTGACCAGATGGGTGGCGTTGGTCCACGTCGGCTCGCCGGCGGCGTCGGCCGCGGCCCGATTGGCGTTGCGCAGATAGCGCTCGTCGTAGCGCTCATGCTCGAGGATGTAGCGGATCATGGCGTAGGCCAGGGCGCCGTCCGCCCCCGGCTTGACCGGCAGCCACCAGTCGGCCTTGCCGGCGTCGTTGGACAGGCGCGGGTCGACCACCGCCACCTTGAGCCCGCGGTCGACGACGCCGTTGGTAACCTTTTCCGCCATCGGGGTGAGACCGAAGTTCGCCGTGTACGCTCCGGTGCCCCAGAACAGCACGAACTCGCAGCTCGCCAGGTCGGGTTTCATGTGATGATTGTTGTGACCGGTGAGCTCGTCGAAGGCGATGTGATGGGATTGCTCGCAGATCGTCGTGTGTTCAAAGGCGTTGATCGAACCGAACGACTTCTGGGTAAACCACTTCATCAACTCCTTGCGCCCGTGCTCGATGCGACCCGCATCGAAGACGAAACCGTTGTTCTTCGGCCCGAGGTCGGGGTGATCCGGATCGATCAGCAGGTCGAGGTGCTGGCGGTGGCGGGACTTGAACCGGTCGAGGCTCATGTCGCCGGCGGCGAAGCGGGCGGCGTCTCGGGCCAGGCTCGCCGCCAGCTCGGGATCGCGCAGCGCCCACACCTCGTCGAATCCGGGGTAGTGGCGCTCGTCGCCGACGTCGGCGAAGAGCTGGCCGCCCTGGACCACTTCGTCGATGAATTGCTCGAAGGGGATCGCCCGCCAGAGGTTCGACCCCCGCGGCCCCTGGCGCTTGAGGACCCGGCGCAGGCGGTAGGGGTCGTAGTGGGTCTGGATGCCGCTCTGGCCTTTGGCACACAGTTTGCCGTCCGCCTTGGCGGCGCGTTCCACGTCGACGTCGTAGGGCAGGTGCGGGAGGTAATTCTGCGGGCTGTAGGGGTTGCCCGACAGCTTGGCCAGGGCGCCGTCCCAGATCTTGGCCTTGATCTGGCACGCGACGTGGCATTGCAGGCAGGTTGAATAGATCACGTTGTCCGGCTTGGCGAGAGCGTACTCCGGCATCGGCCCGAGCTCCGGCGGCGGTGCCAGGGAGCAGCCGGTGAGCTCGACGCCGAGGGTCGCGGCGCCGCCCACCAGGGCGGTGGTCTTGAGGAATTGGCGCCGATCGACGGCGTTCGTACGGCCGGGCGCGGCGTTTTCGATGCGTGCTTCGTCGGTCATCATGTCACCTCGTCACCGTTCAAACGGTTTCCGGGCTGGAGCTCGACAGGGGCAGCAAGCGCCATCCGATCAGGAAGGCAGCCATGCCCAACGAGACGATGAACGCGATCATCGACCACTCGAAGAATGACGGTACGTAGTGGAAGACCAGCCGGTGATCGACGTAGGCGTGTTCCAGGTTCTTGAGCGCCGGCGTGACCTGGCCGGGGATCACCAGATTGAGCCGCACGGCGAGGAAGGTCACGGCGATCAGCAAGCCGCCGGTTGCGGCGCTCCAGCGCGCGGTGGGCTTCCAAAGCAAGAGCGCCATCGGAAGTACGGAGCCGAGCAGCAGGTGGACGATCCAGAAGACGTACCAGAACTGGCCGAAAAGGATCTCGCGATAGAGGTCGACGTCCGGTCCCACGCCGTACCACATGGGGATGGAGGTCTCGGACCATTCGAGGATCAGGTCAAAAGCGAGGAGTCCGAGCACGACCCGTCCGAGAAAACGCAAGGTCGTGGCGAGCTCGGGATCACGGTCGTCCCCGGTCAGGGCGAGGAGGGCGAGGAGCAATGCCCCGCCGGACACCAGGGCGCCGGTGAGGAAGAGGATGGGAAAGAGGGCGTGATGCCAGTAGGGGCGCGACGCCAAGGTGGCGAAGAGCGCGCCCACGCCGCCGTGGAAGGCGATCGCCAGGGGGACGCCGCAGGCGCCGAGGACGCGCAGCACCCGCCGGCTCCGCCGGTGGCAGGCGGCGAGGGCGGCGGCGTCCTCAGGGCACCGCCAGCCGAGGCTGAGAATGCGGCTCAGCCGCGCCCCCGGGCCGCCGGCGTGGGCGCGCTGCGCCAGATCGCAGCGCATCTCGAACCAGAGCTCGGCGAGGATGAGCAGGAAGTAGGCCGAGTACAGCCACACCATCCAGGCCATCATCGAGTGGAAGTTCGGCCGGGTGAGGATCTCGTACGCCCGCCACATGTGACCGATGTCGAGCCAGATGATCGCCAGGGCCATCACCAGGGTGATGGCGGCGGTAAACAGCGCCAGCCGGCCGAGTCGCGCCAGGGAGCGCAGGCCGAAGACGTAGATCAGGCTGGAGATCAGAAACGCACCCGCCGACAAACCGATGAAATAGATGTAGGCCGATACCCACAAGCCCCACGGCACGTAGCTGCCGTAGTTGCTCAGCTCGCGGCCGACAAAGAAACGCAGATAGAGGCCGTACACGCCGGCCGCAGCGAAGGCGAGCCAGACGATCCACAGGGCGGTCTTGACGTTCTTGCTCATGGCGCCACCTCTACACCAGGTAAAAAACCTTCGGTTCGGTGCCGAGCTCCTCCTTGAGGCGCATCATCCGGCTCGAGCCGACCAGCTCGTGCACCAGGCTGGTCTTGTCGTTGTAGTCGCCGAAGTAGGTCGCACCGCCGAGGCAGGTGGTGACGCAGGCCGGCAGCAGGCCGTTCTCGATGCGGTGGAGGCAGAACTGGCATTTGCGGGCGTTGCCCTTGGGGGAAGCGTGCCGGCCGGGCTCGCGTCGCCACTCGCGGCCGTACTCGAAATTGGGCCGGGTCTCGTACGCCATCGCTCGCTCGCCCGCCATCGCTTCGCCCGCCTGGCCCAGACCTTCGGCATAGAACTCACCGAAGTCGGAGGTGCGGGCGTTGTAGGGGCAGGCGGCGAGGCAGTAGCGGCAGCCGATGCAGACGTCATAGTCCACGGCGACGATGCCGTCCGGACGCTTGTAGGTCGCGCTCACCGGGCATACCGGCGTGCAGGGCGGTTCGTCACACTGCATGCACGGCCGCGGCACGAAGCGCTTGCGGACGTTGGGAAACTCGCCGATCTCCTCTTCCACCACCGGCCGGTAGACCACGCCCGGAGGCAGGTTGTTCTCGGCGGCGCAGGAGACGGTGCAGGCCTTGCAGCCGATGCACTTCTTCAGATCGATGACCATCACCCATTTGCGCTCCTCGAGCGGCTTCTTGAGCGCCCGTTCGAGGTCGTCGAGCATCCGCTCGAGAGCGTTTCCGTGATCGCGCTCCGGCGTCGGCCCGAGGGTTCCCTCGGCCTCTTGCCGCGGGATCTGAGCGGCCTGGCCGGGCAGCGCGCTGAGGAAGCCGGCGGCTCCGGCGGTCGCCAGCAGACTCGCCAGCAGGCGTCGCCGGTCGCGGTCGACGGTGGCCGTCCGGGATTCCGAGCTCGTTGCCATGTCGCCTCCCTTCTGCGTCGGCGCATGATGGATTCCGCGTTGCGGCGTGGGCCTCACGCCGGTCCGGTAGACAGGATAGGCAGGGGCAAGGAGGGGAAAAACACCCCACCCGGCGGTTCGCAACACGCGCCAGGACGGGCCGGCCCTACCCGAGAAGGCGGTTCTTGGCGAGCGTCCTCCTCCTCTCCTCCCTCCTCCCTCTCTCCCCTCTCCTTAGGTGCCACTGTCTTCGCAAGTCGTTTATTCATAGACGAATACACGATGCGCCGCCTCCCTCTTAGGTGCTCTTAAGGTGCCACCATCTTCGCAAGTTGTTTATTCACAAACGAATACGCCTGCCGACTCAATCCCAAGAACCACCGACGCGCCGCCCTCTCCCCGCCGGCGACGCGGCCGACGCGGCGCCACCACCCGCGCGCCGCCATCCGCGGACGAA